>NZ_JAHBAY010000004.1:0-300000 GCF_018499875.1 Kineosporia corallincola
GCAGTGGATGCCGCCGGTCAACACCACCGAATCGCGTTCCGGAATGCCACCTCTGACATGGGTGCGCCCCACGGCGGAGGTCCGACGGTGGGCAGCCGGGTCAGCCGGCGTCCGGGGTTCCCTCGGGGTCGTAGGTGTCGCCGAATTGCTGTGCGGAACGCGCGATCTCGTTCAGGTAGGCGATGTGCTGGGTGAGGGCGGCCCGGCCGGCCGGGCCGAGCCGGAGCCAGGTGCGCGGGCGCTTGCCGACGTAGCCTTTGTGCACCTCGACGTAGCCGGCCTTCGTCAGGTGGGACGCCTGCTTCGACAGGGCCGAGTCGCTGAGGCCCAGGGAGTCGCGCACGAACGCGAACTCCGCCCAGCGGGTGGCGGCCAGCAACGAGACGATGGCGAAGCGGGTCGGGTCCATCAGCGCCGGCTCGAGACCCGCTGCGGGAAGCGCGGGATCAGCCAAGGCTGACCTCGCTGTTGAAGAGCCGCCGCACCGCCGGCCACAGGCTGCCGATCACCACCGCGCCCCCGGTCCAGGCGATCGTGCCGCTCGCCGCCACGTCGAGCGTGTTCTGCACGACGAGCACCCCCACGATCACGGCCAGCACGACCAGGATGCCAAGCACCCGCAGGGCGTTCTTGCGGGGTGACGCCGGTCCCCAGCCGCCCTGGTTGCCCGGCGCCACCCGGAACCCCAGGTGCGACCCGATCCAGCGGTTCTGCGCGGCGAGGGTGATCAGCCAGGGCAGCAGGAAGATCCAGCTGACCCAGGTGTCGTCACCCCAAATATCCTGCACCACACCGCAGACCACCATCAGGCCGCACATCAGGAACCAGACCCAGGCCGGGTAGGCTGCACCTTGCAGGGCCCGCTGGCGTTCCTCGTTCTCCCGCAGCATGCGCACGGCCTGCTGCGGCGTCGGGTGGTTGGTCACGGCCCCTCCTGGTCAACGGCGAACTACTTGCCTGCCAGGAAAGTACCTACACACTTTCTCTTCAGGCAAGTACTTGCCCGGAAGCGATCCAGGCCCGGCGGCTGCTGCGGACGACCAGGTCGGTGCGGTTCTCCAGGCGGTGGGGGCCGGTCTCGGCGAGGAGGGCGTCGAGGGTCGTTCTGTCGTCGTCCGACAATTGGGCGCCCAGACCCTGACGGAGGCGGCTCAGGGTGACCCGGGCATACCGGGTGGCCACGGCGGAGAGCGGGGCCGGGACGTCGATCCCGAACGTGCGCTCCTCGTGCACCGTGAAGCCGCTCTCGGCCAGCCGCGCGCCCCAGTCGGAATTGACCGTGGGGTGCTGGCTTTCGCGCATCCGGTCGGCGAGCGCGTTGCAGCGTTCCTCCAGACCCGGTGTGCCGAGGCCGAAGTCGTCGGGCAGGAAGCGCGGGAAGGTCTCGAACTCGATCATCGCGAACAGCCCGCCCGGTGTCAGGCCGGTCCGGATGTCGGCGAGAACCCGCTCGGGGTGGGCCATGTGGTGCATCGAGGCGGAGGCCCAGGTGAGGTCGGCGGGCTCGGTGTCCAGGTGGCCGGTGTCCAGGTCGGCCTGCCGGGTGGTGACCCGATGGTCCACCCCGTGGTGTTTCGCCCGGTGTGTCAGATGCGCCAGCATGTCGGCCGAGGCGTCCACGGCCGTCACCTCGGCGTCACCGAAACGTCCCAGCAGGGCGAAGGTTCCGGTGCCGGTTCCGGCCCCGAGGTCGACGATGTGGTGGACGGGGTGGTCGCCGAGGTGCCCGGCGATCCAGCCGGTGACGGCGGACAGGTGGTCGGCCAGCACCTCGCCGTCCAGGTCGAGGAGCTCGGTCGAGTAGGAGCCGTGCTGATGGTCTGCCATGACCAAGACCCTACGAGAGCTTGCGGCCCAGGCATACCATCTTGCGTATGAAGCAAGAAGATGAGGTCGACCGTCTGGTGCGCGCCCGCATCCGGGGGCTGCGGCTGGCGATGGGCTGGTCGCTCGACGAGCTGGCGGGCCGCTGCTACCTCAGTCCGTCCACCCTGAGCCGGATCGAGACCGGCCACCGGCGCATCGGTCTCGATCAGCTCACCGCGATCGCCAGGGCCCTCGGGGCGAGCCTGGACGTGCTGGTGGAGGCGGCGGGGGACGACGACGTGGTGATCCGGCCGTACCACGACGAGGACCGCGGGCGGACGTACTGGACGCTGAACCGGCAGGACGGTCCCCAGGGCATGACGGTGGCCCGGATCCGGATGACCCGCCCGGCGCCGCGCGGCGCCGACGCGCAGAAGGTGCATCCAGGCCGGGACTGGTTCACGGTGCTGTCCGGAACGGTCGAGCTGCTGCTGGGGGAGCGGACCGTCATCGTGGAGTCGGGACAGGCGGCGTCGTTCTCGACCATGGTTCCGCACGCCTTCGGCGCGGTCGACGGGCCCGCCGAGCTACTGGCCATCCTCGATCACGACGGGCAGCGCACCCATCTGGACGTGGAGGGGAGTTAGCGGGCCGGGATCAGGGCCGGGTCGCGCAGGTCGAGTGCCTGGATCCGGTCCAGCTCGTGCAGCGTGGCCTCGACCCCGCGGCGCACGAGAATCGGCACGTAGGTGGTGATCCGGGCATCGGCGTAGCGGGCGCTCTCGCGCTGCACCCATCGCTTGATGGTGGCCGGCGCAAAAAGTGGGAACCTGGCGGACAGCTCGGCCACAAGGGCCTCGATCTCCGGCTCTGGCATGAGCTCGATCACTTTCTCGACGGCGCGGCGACACGGCAGCGTTGCCGCGCATTCACCCAGTTCTAACACGCGAACTCGGGCCCCTGACAAGGTCCCTGCCAGGTTCAGGGGTAGGTCACATCGAGGCGTGACCAGATCGTTGCGTGGCGCTGTCGTGACAACCGGATTTCAGGCGTGGAAACACGCCCGTGCCTCAGCGGCTCAGGAGAGGCGGCGGACCGCCTCGGCGACGGCCGGGTGCGTCAGCAGGCCCTCGTGGGTCGTGTCGAGGCGCTCCCAGGTCATCCGGGGCAGCACCGCCCGCCCGGCCTCCACCGCCGCGTCGGTGAGGAACTCCGCGGCGTCCGGCCCGGTGCCGTGCGCGGCGGCGATCAGGTGCACGGGCATCGTCAGGCCGGCCAGCAGCCCCAGCCGGGTGGGCAGGGTCAGGCAGTTCACCGCGTCGCGCGGCGCCCGGAACGACAACCGCCCCCGGGCCTGAAGCGTGGCCACGGTGAACAGGGTGCGCACCACCAGGGGCCGGGTGGCGAGCGACGCCTCCGGGGTGGGCCCGCCGTCGAGCAGCAGCACGCCGCGCACGGTGTGCCCGGTATCGGCCAGGCGCCGCACCACCAGAGGGGCCAGGAAAGCGCCCATCGAGTGCCCGGCCACCACCGTGTCGCCCCAGTCCGAGCGGGCCGCCAGATCGAGGACGACGTCGGCCAGTCCCGGCATGCCCGGGCGGGCCGGCACGTCGCGGGACCCGCCCCGGCCCGGCAGGTCGGGGGCCACGAAACGGCGCCCGGCCAGCCGGGACTCGAGGTCGCGCCAGACCTCGGCGGTGCTGCTCATGCCGTGCAGGGCCAGAACGGCCGGACCGGCGCCGGGCCGGTCACGCACCACCAGATCGCGGCTGCTCATGGCCTCACGCTAGAGGGACGGGAGGCGCTGCGGCGGGAACCGGCTCAGGCGGCGTCCGGCTCGATCAGTCCCTCGGCCTCCAGGGCCGTCACGATCTCGCGGATCGACGGCGGCACCACCGAGGGCAGGAACGCCCGGGCGGTGGCGGCGTCGGCCTCGCTCATCCGGCGCACCGCGGCGGCCAGCGGCTCGACGTCGGTCTCGGCCAGGATCGCGGCCATCTCCGGGGCCTCGGCCCCGTTCAGCGCGGCCCGGGTGGCGCACAGCACGTTGAGCAGGCCGTATCCGTCGGCGTCGGTGACCAGGCCGCTGACGCCCGCGGTCACCGCGTAGGGCAGATCCCGGTCGATCAGCGCGCGCATGCTGCCCGCGCCCACCTCCGGCGAACCGGTCAGGTGCAGCGCGACGCTCTCCGCGCCGTCGGCGGCGAGCACGTCGAACGCCGGCTCCCAGCCCGGTTCACCCGGCACCACGAACCAGGCCGGAACGGTGAAGTCGAGCGAGTCCAGCATGATGCGGGCACGCTCGGCTACCGGACCGGCGTCGGCCCCGGCGAACGGCAGCTCCACCCCGGTCAGCTCGACGCGATGGTTGTCGAGCAGCTGGAAGCGGGCCCGGCGCAGGTTCTCCAGCATCGCCATGTCGTCGCCGTCCGGCGACGGCGAGGCGACCAGCAGCACCGGCAGGCCGGCGTCGGAGGTGTGCAGCGCGTAGATGACCTGCTCGGTGGCCGGGACCGGCACGCGCAACGCGCCCACCAGGTCGCCGTACCAGGCGCGGCGGTGGTCGCGGTGCACGGTCAGCGCCTCTTCGGCGGAACCGGTGACGATGTCAGCGAGCAGTCCGTCGAGCAGGGGCTCGACCACCGGGCCGGTGCCCGGGTGGTCGCTGCCCGGCAGGCCGGGGAGGCCGGAGACTTCAGTCATGACTCCAACTTAGGGGACGACACCTGCCCGACGAGCTCCGCCCCGGCCGCGTCCAGCTGCTCCAGCGCCGCCCGCGTGGTCTGCTCCGACACCCCGGCGGTGAGGTGCAGCAGCACCCGCGTGCCGAAGCCCTCCGCCACAGCGTCCAGGGCGGTGGCGCGCACGCAGTGGTCGGTGGCGATGCCGACCACGTCGACCGCGGTGATCCCGCGCTCGCGCAGCCACTCGGCCAGCGAGGCGTCGCCGTCGGCGGCGTGCCCCTCGAAACCCGAGTAGGCGGCGGCGTGTTCGCCCTTGTGGAACCAGGTCTGCACCAGCGAGACGTCCAGCGCCGGGTGGGAGGCCGAGCCGGCCGTGCCGACCTCGCAGTGCCGGGGCCAGGTGTCCACGTAGTCCGGGGTGTCGCTGAAGTGCGTGCCCGGGTCGATGTGCCAGTCGCGGGTTCCGGCCACCGCCGCGTAGCTCTGCCCCGCGGCCGAGCGGAGATACGCCGTCACCCCCTCGGCCACCGCGGTGCCGCCGGCCACGGCCAGCGAACCGCCCTCGCAGAAGTCGTTCTGCACATCGACGACGATCAGGGCGGTGCGTCGAGCGTCCGTGCTCATCGGGCGTCCTCCTGGGCGAATCGGGTCGGGACGGCGGCCTCGCCGCGGGACAGCTGCCGGGCGGTCACCGGCAGCTCGGCCCGGGAGAGCTCGTGCAGGGCGCGGGCCCCCTCCACCGTCGGGGTCTCGACGATCTCCCCGTCGGTGACGAAAACCCGCTGGAGCGAACGGTACTCGTCACCCTCGGGGGCGGGTGCGGAACCGGTGCCGATCAGCTCCAGATCGGCCACGCCGTGCGCGTCGCGCCGGCGCACGGCCCACTTGCGGCCCCCGACACTCTCTTTCGAGGTGCTCTTCTTGGCCACCGGAACCATCTGGCCGCCCCGGCCCTCACGGGCCACCAGCTTGTACACCATGCCGGCGGTGGGAGCACCGGATCCGGTGACGAGTTGTGTTCCCACGCCGTAGGAATCGACCGGGGCCGCGGCCAGCGCGGCGATCGCGAACTCGTCCAGGTCGCTGGTCACCACGATCCGGGTGTTCCGCGCGCCCAGCCGGTCCAGCTGCGCCCGCACGGCGTGCGCCTGCACCACCAGGTCGCCCGAGTCCAGGCGCACCGCACCGAGTTCCGTGCCGCCGGCCTTGATCGCGTTCTCCACGCCGGTGGTCACGTCGTAGGTGTCCACCAGCAGCGTGGTGCCGGAGCCGAGCGTGGCCACCTGCGCGGCGAAGGCCTCCAGTTCGCTGTCGTGCAGCAGGGTGAAGGCGTGCGCCGCGGTGCCGATGGTCGGGATGCCGTAGCGGGCACCGGCGGCCAGCACGCTGCTGCCGGCGAAACCGGCGATGTAGGCGGCCCGGGCCGCGGCCACGCCCGCCTCCTCGTGGGTGCGCCGGGCGCCCATCTCCAGGCAGGGCCGGCCGTCGGCGGCGGCCGTCATCCGGCTGGCGGCGGCGGCGATGGCGCTGTCGTGGTTGAGCACCGAGAGCACGAACGTCTCCAGCAGCACCGCCTCGGCGAAGCTGCCCTCCACGGTCAGCACCGGCGAGCCCGGCAGATAGCACTCGCCCTCGCCGTAGCCGGTGATGTCGCCGCTGAACCGGTAGTCGGCCAGCCAGCGCAGCGTGTCCGCGCCGACCACCTGACGACGTTCCAGATCGGCCAGTTCCGCGTCGCCGAAACGGAAGCCGGCCAGCTGCTCGAGCAGGCGGCCGGTGCCGGCCAGCACCCCGTAGCGGCGGCCGTCGGGCAGCCGCCGGGCGAACACCTCGAACACGCACCGCCGCTGCGCCGCACCGCTCGCCAGTGCGGCCTCGACCATGGTCAGCTCGTACTGGTCGGTGAGCATGCTGGGCTTGAGATCGATCATCGGACGCTCATTTCGTCAATCTGACGCTTTGGAATGACAGGACCCTAGGCCTGCCGCCTCCTTATCGTCAAGACGACGAAAGTAGGTTCTCGCGTCGTCCACCGGCGGTTCAGCGCTTCTTCGAGACCGCCGTGACCAGGTGCTCCTGCCAGGCCGTGAGCACCTCGTAGATGGACGCCGTGGCCAGCCAGGACTCCGCCTCGTCGCCCGCCCACAGCCGCTGGTGCAGTGACTCGGCGTCGTCGTCGGTCTTCAGTTCCAGCCGCTCGCCGAGCACCAGCCGGACGTCGGTGAACGCCTTGAGCAGCGACAGCGCCTCGGCCTGGTCGAGCACCACCGGCGCCGGGCGGTTCAGCGCCGTGGCCGCGGTGCGGGCCCCGGCACGCTTGCGCTCGCGCAGCCCGAACTCGGTCAGCCGGCGGTACTCGGACGCCGCCTCCGGGTCGTCGCGGTTGCCGTCGGGCAGCAGCCGGGCCAGTGCCGGGTCGTCCGGCCGGGCGGGCGGCGCGCCGTCGGTGGTGCCGCGCATGCCGACCAGCGCCTCCAGCGGATCCACCTGGTCGGGTGAGCGGCCGTCGTCGAGCAGCTCGTCGAGCTGGCCGAGCAGGTGCACGAGGATCTCGCGCTCCTGGTCGTCCAGATTCACCTGGACGCCCGCGCGGGTGGAGCGGAAGGGAGCCTTGCTGAAAGCCATCAGTCGTCCTTGCGGAAGGTTGCCCACAGGCCGAACTCGTGCATGGCCTCGGTATCGCGTTCCATCTCCTCGCGGCTGCCGTTCGACACCACCGCGCGCCCCTTCTCGTGCACGTCGCGCATCAGCTTCTCGGCCTTGCCGTGCGAGTAGCCGAAGTAGGACTGGAAGACGTATGTCACGTAAGACATGGTGTTCACGGGGTCGTTCCAGACGAGCGTGATCCACGGGACGTCGGCGGACGGACTCTCGACCGTGTCCGGCTGCTCGAGTTCCACGGGGGCGATCGACACCGGGCAAGTCTACTGACCATCGCCGGGCGCGCCCGAAGAGGCGGGCGTCACGCGCCGTTGCGATGGGAAACCCCGCAGGTCCACCGTAGGCTCGATGTTCATGACCGGTGTCGACGGCGCGCTGAGAATGACGGGAGGGCCGCGATGAGGCTCACGATCATCGGGTGTTCGGGCTCGTTCCCCGGGCCGCACTCGCCCGCCTCCAGCTATCTGCTCGAGACGGAGCAGGACGGGCGCACCTGGCGCATCGTCGTCGATCTCGGCAGCGGTGCCCTCGGCTCCCTGCAACGTTTCGCCGACCTGGGCACGCTCGACGCGGTGCTGATCTCGCACCTGCATCCCGACCACTTCATGGACCTGTGCGGGCTCTACGTGGCCCGGCACTACGACCCGGCCGGTGCCGCCTCGACGCCGCTGCCGGTCTACGGTCCGGCCGGCACGGCCGAGCGGGTGCTCGCCGCCTACGGCCCCGACGCCGTCGGTGACCTGCCGTCGGTGTTCGACGTGCGGCCGTTCACCGACGGCGGTGTGTTCCGGATCGGCCCGTTCACCGTCACCAGCCGCTCGGTCAACCACCCGGTGCCGGCGTTCGGTGTGCGGGTCGAGCACGACGGCGTGGCCATCGCCTACTCCGGCGACACCGACTCCTGCGCGAACCTGGTCGAACTGGCCCGGGGGGCAGACCTGTTCCTCTCCGAGGCCTCGTTCGTCGAGGGCCGCGACGACGCCCGCGGGGTGCACCTCACCGGCCGTCGCGCCGGGGAGGCCGCCACCGAGGCCGACGCCCGCCGTCTCGTGCTCACCCACGTCCCGGTCTGGACCGACCCCGACACCGTGGTGGCCGAGGCCCGGCGCTCGTACCTGGGTCCGGTCGAGGCGGCGAAGGTGGGCGCGTCGTACCTGCTGGAGAAGGCCCACGCGGGTCAGGGGTCCAATTGAGGACGACGACGAGCCCGTAGGCTCGTCGTCATGTCAACGACCACCACCGGCGTCCGCGTCGACGGCCGCGCGGACAACCAGCTGCGCGACATCAAGATCACCCGGAACTGGCTCGACCACGCCGAGGGCAGTGTCCTGGTGGAATTCGGCAAGACCCGGGTGCTGTGCGCCGCCTCGTTCACCGAGGGGGTGCCGCGCTGGCGCAAGGGCAGCGGGCAGGGCTGGGTCACCGCCGAGTACGCCATGCTGCCGCGAGCCACGAACACCCGCGGTGACCGGGAATCGGTCAAGGGCAAGATCGGCGGCCGCACCCACGAGATCTCCCGGCTGATCGGGCGCAGCCTGCGCGCGGTGATCGACACCCGGGAGCTCGGCGAGAACACCATCGTGCTGGACTGCGACGTGCTCCAGGCCGACGGCGGCACCCGCACCGCCGCGATCACCGGCGCCTACGTGGCCCTGGCCGACGCCGTCGAGTTCGCCCGCGGCAAGCGGCTGCTGCGCTCCGGCAACGCCAAGCCGCTGCGGGACTCGGTGGCCGCGGTCAGCGTCGGCATCGTCGGCGGCCGCCCGGTACTGGATCTCTGCTACGAGGAGGACGTCACCGCCGGCACCGACATGAACATCGTCTGCACCGGCGACGGCCGCTTCGTCGAGGTGCAGGGCACCGCCGAGGGCACGCCGTTCGACCGGGACGAGCTGAACTCCCTGCTCGACCTGGGCGCGGCCGGGTGCGCCGAGCTGACGCTGCTCCAGCAGGCGGCCCTGGCGTGACCCAGCTGGTTCTGGCCACCCACAACGCGGGCAAGGTCGTCGAGCTGCGGCAGATCCTGGGCGAGGCGGGGGTCGAGGCCGAGCTGCTCGGCATGGACTCCTTCCCCGACGTGGCCGACGTGGTCGAGACCGGCGTGACGTTCGCCGAGAACGCCCTGCTGAAGGCGCACGCGGTGGCCCGGGCCACCGGGCTGCCGGCGATCGCCGACGACTCCGGCCTGGCCGTGGACGTGCTCGGCGGCTCGCCCGGCGTGTTCAGCGCCCGCTGGTCCGGCCGGCACGGTGACGACCTGGCCAACCTGAACCTGCTGCTCGCCCAGCTCGGCGACGTGCCGGACGGGCACCGTCAGGCGCACTTCGCCTGTGCCGCCGCCCTGGCGCTGCCGGACGGCACGGAGAAGGTCTGGCACGGCCGGATGCCCGGCACCCTGCTGCGGGAACCGCGCGGCGGCAACGGTTTCGGCTACGACCCGATCCTGCTGCCGGACGGCGTAACCCGGTCCGCCGCCGAGCTGAGTGCGCAGGAGAAGAACGCGATCAGTCACCGTGGCCAGGCGTTCCGGCTGCTGGCGGCCGAGCTGCCGGCCTTCCTGCGCTGAGCCGCCTCTCCGTGGTCGTGCGCGAGAATCCTTCGGACAGGGGATGATTCGCGCACGGTCACGAGGGGGAGCACGAGTGCAGCCGGAGCAGTTCGCACCAGGCGGTGGCGGTCTCCCGGCCGTAGCGGTGGCCGTGTCCGGCCGGGGCGTTCTCGGCCGCGATCACGTCCGCCGTGATCCGCAGGAACGCCACCGGTGAGGGCCTGAGGGTCCAGTCCGGCACCGGGTCGTCGGGGTGGTTGAACGTGGCCCGGCCCGGTCCGGTGACCGAGAGTCCCCGGGGCACACCGGTGAGCAGGGCTGCGTCGACGTCGTCGGTGGCCGGGCCGGCCGGGCCGGTCAGGCTGGGCAGGGCGCCCCAGGCGCCCAGGCTCTCGCCGTAGACCAGCAGGTCGGGCCGGTGCTGCGGGGGCAGCCGGTCGATCCGCTCCCGCGCGGCGTGGATCAGGGCCGCGGCGCTCTCGCGCACCCCGTCACCGCCCCGCAGGTAGGCCAGCCAGCTGGGGGTGGCCGAGTACTGCACGGCCACGGTGGTCAGGTCGCCGTCGTAGAGCTGCTCCAGGGTGCCGACCACCCGGCCGTTCACCCATCCCGACCCGGTCGGCACCACGATCAGCACGGCCGCCGACCCCAGGCCACCGGCCCGCTCGGTCTCGGCCACCGCGAGATCGGCCCGGGCGGAGGCGTTTCGGGCCTCGTCGCGGGTCACGTAGACGCGGTGCGGGGCCACGGCGGGCCGGCCGGTGACCGCGCCGATCTGCGCTGCGGACCGCGCCCCGGCGAGGAACTCGGCCCGCTTGGTCGCCAGGGCCCCGGCACCGGCCGGAACCGGGCGGGCCGAGGCCAGGGCCCACACCAGCACCGGCAGTGAGGCCGTGAGAATCAGCCTGCGCCGCGGGATCCGGCGCGACATCCGGTGCAGACCGACGGCCAGCAGCGCGATCGAGGTGGCCAGCAACACCGCGCCGCCGACCGCGGCGAAGGCCTGCCAGGCCGGGGGAGCGGGCTCGCCGAGCCGGCCGGTGAGCAGGGTGCCGCGGTGCTGGGTGCGCAGCACGGTCAGGGCGAGAACCGCCGGTGCCAGGGCGATCGGGGCCCGGGCGATCGGCGCCCGGGCGGGCCGCGGTGGCGCCGGCCGTACCCGGCTCAGCAGGCGCCCGGCCGCAACCGCCGCGCCGTGGCCGAGCAGCAGGGTGAGTGCCCCCACGGCGATGTCGACCGGCAGTGGGTGGGGCAGCATGCGCGGTGGCAGAACCAGGGCCAGCAGACCGGTCGCGGACACCGTGGGCCAGTGCGTGAGTGGGTTCACCGGCCTCCGTCGTGGGTCACGAGATCGGGCGAACTTCCAGCGTGTTCGGGCGAACTTCCAGTGTGACCCGGAATGCCGCCCCTGGGCGAGCAGTAGACCGGCACCCACCAGCACCCCGGCGAGCACCGGGCCGGCCAGCGCCACAGGGCTCTCCGGGGCAGGCACGCCCTGGCCCTGCCGCCAGGAGTTGAGACGCACCGCGCCGGAGTAGAGCCCGGCCGTCGCCCGGCAGCCCGGCCCGTCGCAGCCCGCCCGCATCTGCCGGGCGAACTCCGCGTCGATCGCCCGGCGCGCCCACGGCCCCAGCGGCTGACCCTGCGTCTGGGCGAACCGCAGCAGGTCGTAGCCCAGGTCGTGCTCCCGGCAGGCGTCCGAGAACCCGTACGGCGAGCCACCGATCGGCGAGGTGCAACCGCCGTGCGGGGCCACCGCCCGCAGGTCGCCGGACGGCAGCCGCACCACCTCCGGCCGGTAGCTGCGGACCGTCTCGAACCCGCTGGGCAGTACCACCTCGCCACCGTTCACCAGGGCACGTACCGCGGCCTCGGCCGCGGGGTGCCCGGGGCTTTCGTCGTCCACCGTCGAGCCCCAGCCGCCGACGCCGAAAACCACCAGCACACCGGCAAGAACAGCAAGTACACGCCCGATCACCGATCCCCCAGACCCTCCGCCGCCGGACGGTCCGGCAGCGGGGCAGGCCGGGAAGGTAGGAAGCGGACGGGGGCCGGATCGTCGTGCCTGGGAGCCAGATCGCACCCCCTACCGCAGAGGGAGGAAGTAGCTCCGCAGAGGGACGACGGGCCGGCCGTGCCCGCCTAGGGTCGGGGTATGCGCCTGAACCCGTTCCCCCCGCTCGCCCGGGGCCTCGCGGCGCTCACCGATCCGCTGCTGGACCGGCTGGTGGACTCCGGCAGGCGCCCGGCCCGGCGATGGCAGCTGCGTCTGGTGCTGCTGGTGACGGTGGCGCTGTACTGGATCGCCTTCGGCACCGCCCAGCTCACCTACGACACCCGGGTGGCGGGCACCGGGCCGATGTTCTTCGTCGCCCTGGTGATCGCCCTGCCGTTCGCCTTCGTGCTGACCCGGCCGATGCCCGCGCTGCTGTTCAGCGTGGCCTCGGCGTTCGTGCTCGCCCTGGTGCTGCCGCAGGAGCAGCGCGCGGTCTGGCCCTGGGAGGTGGTGCAGGGGCTGATCGTGTTCGTGCTGCTGTTCGCCACCGGCGTCACCCGCACCGTGCGTGAGGGCGCCGTGGCCTGGCTGCTCACCTCGGCGCTGTTCTGGTGGGGACTGCCGCCGGGTGAGCGCGGTGGCTGGGCCGTGGGACTGGGCGCCATCCTGCTGATCGGCGTGCTGACCGGCCGGCTGCTGCGCACCCGGCAGGACCTGCGCCGGCAGACCGAGGTCAGCGAGGTGGAGCGGGACCGGCGCATCGTGCTGGAGGAACGCGCCCGGCTGGCCCGCGATCTGCACGACATCGTGGCCCACCACATGTCCCTGGTGGTGGTGCAGGCCGAGACCGCCCCCTACCGGGTGCCGGAGATCGGCGACGCCGCCCGGGACGAGCTGTTGTCGATCTCCGGCACCGCCCGCTCGGCGCTGGCCGAGACCCGCGCGCTGCTGGCGGTGCTGCGCCAGGAGAACGTGGAGGCCGAGGACGCCCCGCAACCCGGCCTGCACCGGCTCGGCGAGCTGATCGAGACCACCCGCCGGGCCGGGGTACGGCTCGACGTCGACATCTCCGGTGATCTCGACGGACTGCGAGAAGGCCGGTCCCTGGCCGGTTTCCGGATCGCCCAGGAGGCCCTGGCCAACGCCGCCCGGCACGCCCCCGGCACACCGGTGCGCCTTCGGGCGCGGGGCGACGGGCGCGGGGTGGAGCTCACGGTGGTCAGTCTCAGCGGGCCGGGCGGCGCCCCGGCCGAGCCCGGGCACGGGATCGTCGGGATGCGGGAACGCGCGGTGGCGGCGGGCGGGAGGATCGAGGTGGGGCCGACGGCCGAGGGTTTCGCCGTGCACCTGGTCCTGCCCGCCGACGCGGAAGGACAGGCATGACGAGGGTCGTGGTCGTGGACGACCAGGCGATGGTGCGTGAGGGGTTCTCCGCGCTGCTCGCCGCCCAGCCCGATCTGGACGTGGTCGGCGCGGCCGCCGACGGGCTGGAGGCGGTGCACGTGACCCGCACGATGGAGCCCGACGTGGTGCTGATGGACGTGCGCATGCCGAACCTCAACGGCATCGAGGCCACCCGGCGGATCATGGACCTGCCCGGCTCCCGGCATCCCCGGGTGCTCATCCTGACCACGTTCGACCTCGACGACTACGTGTTCGAGGCGCTGCGGGCCGGGGCCAGCGGGTTCCTGCTGAAGGACGCGCGCAGCGCCGACCTGGTGCAGGCCGTGCGGGTGGTGGCCTCCGGCGAGGGACTGCTCGCGCCGACCGTGACCCGGCGGCTGATCGAGCAGTTCGCCCGGCGCCCCGCCGCCGACACCCGCCCGGCACAGAACCTGCGGGCCCTGACACCCCGGGAGACCGAGGTGCTCACCCTGATCGCCGCCGGGCTGTCGAACGGCGAGATCGCCACCGCGCTGGTACTCGGCGAGCAGACCGTGAAGACGCACGTCGGCCGGATCCTGGGCAAGCTGGCCCTGCGTGACCGGGCACAGGCCGTGGTGCTGGCCTACGAGAGCGGGCTGGTGCGGCCGGGCGGCTGACAGGTGTCTTTCACAGCGGCACAGGGCATGCTCGACGCACGATGAGAACCCGTCTGCTCGCCCCCTGCGCCGGTCTGGTCTCCGGTGTCTTCGCCCTCGGCCTGGCCGAGGTGATCGCCGGTGTGGTGTCACCGGCCTCCGCGCCGGTGATCGCGCTCGGCGACGTGGTGGTGGCCAACGTGCCGCCGTGGCTGAAGGACTTCGCGATCAGCGCCTTCGGCACCCACGACAAGCAGGTGCTGCTCGGCACCGCCTACCTGATCGCCGCCGCGCTCTCCGCGCTCGCCGGCGTCCTCACGGTGCGCGGCCGGGGCGCCGGGATCTGGTTGGTCCTCGGGCTGGGCACGCTGGCCGCGCTGGCCGCCGCCACCCGCCCGGAGGCCAGCCTGCTGTCCGCCCTGCCGAGTCTGCTGGGCGCGGCGGCCGGCATGTTCGTGCTGACCCACCTCGCGCGGGCGATCCGCGAGCACGCCGCCGCCGCGCCGCGGACCGTGGCCGGGGAACTGGCCGGGCGCCGGGCGGTGCTCGGGCTCGGCGCCGTCCTCGCGCTCGGGGTGGCCGCCGGGGGCCTCGGCAACTGGCTGGGAGCCCGCCTGCGCGGGGCGCAGTCGTCGCGCGAGGCGCTCACCTTGCCGACGCCCGCCGATCCGGCCCCGGCACTGCCCTCCGGTGTGGAGGTCGGGGTGGACGGGATGGAGCCGTTCCTCACCCCGAACGCCGACTTCTACCGGATCGACACGGCTCTCAGCGTGCCGCTGCTGACGGCCGAGGACTGGTCGCTGCGCATCCACGGCCTGGTGGACCGCGAGGTCACGCTGACCTGGGACCAGCTGGTCGCCGGTGACCTGGTGGAGCGCGACCTCACGCTGATGTGCGTGTCCAACGAGGTGGGCGGCGACCTGACCAGTACCGCCCGCTGGATCGGGCTGCCGGTCAAGCCGCTGCTGGAGCGGGCCGGGGTGGGCGCCGACGCCGACATGGTGCTGTCGAAGAGCTCGGACGGCTGGACGGCGTCGACACCGCTGGAGACCCTGACCGACGGCCGGGACGCGATCCTGGCGATCGGGATGAACGGCGAGCCGCTGCCGCTGGAGCACGGGTTCCCGGTGCGGATGGTGGTGCCCGGCCTGTACGGGTACGTGTCCGCCACCAAGTGGGTGGTCGACCTCGAGGTCACCCGTTTCGACCGGGCGCAGGGTTACTGGACGCCGAGGGGCTGGTCGGAACGCGGCCCGGTGAAGACCGGTTCGCGCATCGACGTGCCGGCGAACGGCGAAACGGTGGACGGCGGAAAGACCGTGCTGGCGGGTGTCGCCTGGGCCGAGCACCGGGGCATCGGCAAGGTCGAGGTGCGGATCGGCGAGGGCGCCTGGCAGGAGGCGACGCTCGGCACGGAAGACACCGTGGACACCTGGCGGCAGTGGTACCTGCCGTGGTCCGGCGCCCCGGCCGGGCGGCACACCGTGCAGGTCAGGGCGACGGACGGGGACGGCGCGGTGCAGACCGCCGACGTCGCCCCACCGGCCCCGGACGGAGCTACCGGCTGGCACACGATCCAGGTGACCGTTGGCTGATTGCACCCAAACGGGCACTCCCCGTGCCCGCCTTGGCTAGAGTTCCTTCATTGAGAAACCGTCACGCTTCCTTCACACGCCCCGGTGGGCCGCCGATGCAATCCGCATGCAGCAGGTGGCGGCGGGCCACCCGGGCGCGGGCCGTCCGGGCGACCGGAGTGGCGACGCCACGGGGCACCCTGCGCTGATCCCGCTGCTCGTGGCCGGTGCCCTCGGTGCGCTCGGCTGCGTGCTGCTCGGCCTGCTCGCACCGGATTCCCTCACCGACGAGTTCGGGCTGTGGAGCTCGGGTCTCAGCGCCGTCGCCTCCGGCGGACTGGTCGCGGCCCTGAGCAGCGGCCGGGTGCCGGGCCGGCCGTACGAGACGTTCCGCCTGCTGCTCGGCTGCGCGGTGCTGCTGTGGGGCGCCGGTGAGGTGGTGCTGGCCCTCGATCTGCTCGACGGCGTGCTCGCCTACCCCGCACCCGGCGACGCGATCTCCGCCCTCGGCGCGCCGATCGGCGTGATCGCGCTGATCCGGGCACCCCGCAGCTCCAGCTCGGACTGGCCCGGCGTCCGCCTCGGCCTCGACGCCCTGATGCTGGCCTGCGGCATCACCCTGCTGTTCTGGCGCACACTGCTGGTCGGGCCCGGCGACGCGATCACCTCGGCCACCGTGATCAACGGTGCGATCTGCTTCGGCGACTGTGCGATCTTCGGCATCGTGCTGCTGGTCTGCCTGCGCGACACCGGCTGCCGCCTGTGGCCCGCCGTGCCCGGGGTGGCCTGCCACGCACTGGCCGACCTGACCGGGATGTTCCTGCCGATGGACGAGGACGGGGTGCGGCTCCTGCACTGGGAGTCGATGGCCCTGTGGACGCTGGCCTGGCCGCTGATCGCGCTCGGCCTGATCCGCTACCGCCGTTCCAACCCGACCGCCGACTCGGACAGCACCCGCGACCGGCAGGAGGTGGTGGCCGCGCAGGTCACCGTGGTCCTGACCGCCCTCACCGTGCTGGCCGCCATGGTGCTCGGCCGGACCAGCGGCACCGACGCCCGGGCCCGCGGCGGGCTGGCACTGTTCGCCGTGCTCGGCTGCCTGATCCTGGTGCGCGAGCTGATCAGCGCCTACCTGCGGCAACGGCTCACCGAGCGGCTGCGCGCCCAGGCCTTCCGCGACGCGCTGACCGGCCTGCCCAACCGCCGTGCGCTGATCGACCGGATGGCCGAGCTGCACCACAGCCCCCGCCCCTGGGCCGTGCTCACCCTCGATCTGGACCGGTTCAAGGAGATCAACGAGCTGCTCGGCCAGGGCGGGGGAGACCGGCTGCTGGTGGCCGCCGCCCACGCGCTGCGCGAGTTCGCCACGGCCGACGTGCTGGTGGCGCGGATCGGGGCGGACGAGTTCGCCGTGCTCACCCCGGGCGGTCTGGCCGACGGCGCGGCGCTCGCCGAACGGCTGCGGTCCGCCGTGGGTGCGGCCCTGGAACGGGAGACGCCGGGCAGCCGGATGTCGGCCAGCGTCGGGGTGGGCCGTCTCGACCTGGCCGAGTCGGCGGCGGCCCTGGCCGCGGCCAAGGAGGCGGGCCGCGCCTGCGTCGAGGTGTACACCGGCCCGGTGGCGGCCATGCGGGAACGTCGTCTGCGGCTGGAGCACCGGCTGCGCCTGGCCATCACCAACGGGTCGGTGCGCACCGTGGGCCAGCCGATCGTCGACCTGGCCACCGGGCGGCTCACCGGGTTCGAGTCACTGGCCCGCTGGACCGACGAGGAACTCGGCCCGATCTCGCCGGAGGAGTTCATCCCAGTGGCGGAGCAGACCGGGATGGTGGTGGCGCTCGGCGAGCAGCTGCTCAGCGAGACACTGACCGAGGCGTCGCGGGCCGGGGTGTTCGCCGCCGGGCTGAGCGTCGCGGTCAACGCTTCGCCGATCCAGCTGCGGGTGCCCGGTTTCGTCGAGCTGATGCGGCATCACCTGGTGCGGCTGGCGGTGCCGCCCGGCCTGGTGGTGGTCGAGATCACCGAGGCGATCCTGGTGGACGAGGACGACCCGGCGATGGCGGCCCTGGCCGAGCTGCGGGCGCTGGGTGTGGAGCTGGCCATCGACGACTTCGGCACCGGCTACTCGGCCCTGGGCTACCTGCGGCGGCTGCCGGTGCAGGTACTGAAGATCGACAAGTCGCTGACCCAGAGCCTGGGCACCGAGCCGAAGACCCTGGCCATCGTGGACGGGGTGGTCCGGATGTCGCACCGGCTGGGGATCCGGGTGGTGATGGAGGGGATCGAGGTGGAGCACGAGGCCGGGCTGTGCCGGTCCGTGGGCGCCGACCGCGGTCAGGGCTGGCTGTACGGCCGGCCCACACCGTGGAGCCAGATCACCGCCGTCCCGGATCACGCGGTGCCGCCCGGGGGCGGCACCGCGTGATCAGCGGTGACCGAGAAGCCTGATCAGAAGCCGCATTCGGAGCCGGTGTCGACCGGGTTGGTGGCGCCCCAGGTGGACCAGGACGGTGCCGGGCGGTCGTCGTTCGCGGGCGTCCAGGCGCCGTCGATCTGCGTGTACTCGATCTTCTCGCCCTCGGTGACCAGGGTGCGCACGGCGTGGACCAGGCGCTCCACGTCGTCGCTGCGCGAGCCCAGGCCGAGGCTGGCGCGCAGGGCGCCGCCGGTGACGTCGAGACGGGCCAGCAGCGGGTGGGCGCAGAACTTGCCGTCGCGCACGCCGACGCCGTGCTCGGCCGACAGGTACACGGCGACCCGGGCGGCCTCGTGGCCCTCCACGGTGAAGCCGACCACGCCGACCCGGTCGGCGCTGTCCGACCAGACCCGCAGCACGCGCACGCCCGGGATCTGCTCCAGACCCTCGAGAAGCCGCGCCGACAGGGCGGCCTCGTGCTCCTCGACCGCGCCCTCGGGCAGCTCGTCGATCGCCCGACAGGCCGCGGCCAGCGCCGCGGCGCCGATCACGTTCGGGGTGCCGCCCTCGTGCCGCGCCACGCCGGTGGTCCAGACGGCCTGGCCGTCGGTGCCGACCGAGCGCACCGCGCCGCCGCCCTTCTGGTGCGGCTGCGCGGCGTCGAGCCAGTCGGACCGGCCGATCAGCACGCCGGAACCGAACGGCGCGTAGAGCTTGTGGCCGGAGAAGGCCAGGTAGTCCACGTCGAGCGCGGTGATGTCGACCCGGCGGTGGGGCACCAGCTGGGCGCCGTCCACCACGACGCGCGCGCCGTGGGCGTGGGCGATCCGGGCGATCTCGCCGACCGGCAGGATCTCGCCGGTCACGTTGCTGCACCCGGTGACGGCGACCAGCGCGGCCGGGCGCTCGGCGAGCGTGGCCTCCAGCGCGGCGACGGTCTCGGCGATCGTGCCCGCGGTCGGGATCAGCCGGTGCCGGCGGCTGGTCCAGGGCAGCAGGTTGGCGTGGTGCTCGACGTCCAGCACCACCACCTCGCCGTCGTCCGGCACGGCGCCGGCCAGCAGGTTCAGGGCGTCGGTGGTGTTGCGGGTGAACACGGTCAGGTCGCCGGGCCGGGCGCCGACGAACTTCGCCACGGTCTGCCGCGCGCTCTCGTACAGCGCCGTGCTGACCTGGGACGCGTAACCGGCGCCGCGGTGCACGCTGGCGTAGTAGGGCAGCACCTCGGTGACGTGGTCGGCCACGGCCTGGAGGGCGGGGGCGCTGGCGGCGTAGTCCAGGTTGACGGCGCGGGCGGTGCGGCCGCCGCCGGCCAGCGGGGCGGCCAGGTTGCCGCCGACCACCGGCAGCAGCGGGCCGATCGGCAGCCGGGCGGGGGTCAGGGCCGGGGCGCTGCCGGTGGTGTTGCTGTCGGCGGGGGCGCTGGCGCGGGCCACCTCGGGCGAGGCGAAGGTGGAGATGCCGCTGGCCGGGGTGGCCACACCCTGGTGGGCCTGGCGGTAGCGGCTGTGACGGAACGACGGCGAAGCAGACATGACGGAGCTCTCCTCGGGTCTGGGACCCGACGTGCACGGGTCCGCGCTTGCAGCGGGCCGGGATCGGCCGCCGCCAGGTCTTCACCCGGAGCACCCCACCGCGGAGGAGGGTTGCCGGCCAGCGAGCCGGGGCTTGGCGCTGGCACTCATGACCTGCCGTCCACGTTAGGTGAGGTTTTGAAAACGCTCAAGAGGTGACTCACCCGGTCTCGCACTCCGAGACGGGTGTCGTGAGCCTAGCCAAAGGGGTTGTCAAAGGGGCGCTTTGGGACGGCCCAACGTCGTCCATGATTTGCCCTGTGGTGCACGTCACGAAGGGCAAACGGGACGGAACGGTGCGCGAGGGGGGATTCGAACCCCCACGCCCGAAGGCACAGGAACCTAAATCCTGCGTGGCTGCCAGTTACACCACTCGCGCGCTGGGGCTCAGCCTAGGGGGTCGCCGACCCGCCCCGCACCGGTGGTGGCACGCCGGTGGCACATCAGTGGCACATCAGTGGCACATCGGTGACACGCCCTCTGTGGTGTACCGGCGCTGTGGGGGCGCCGGTGGACGATCCGAGGAGAACACATGTCATTGCCCCGAACCACCGGAAGATCGTGGTGGAGGCGTTCGGCCCTGGTGGTGGCCCTGGTCGTGACGGCCGGGCTGACCGCGCAGGGAGCCCAGGCGGCGGCCCCGCGGGCGAGCGGGAGCCGGGTCGCGGCGCTGCCGGAGTCGTCGTACATCCACATCTCGTTCGTCGGCGCGAACCGGCAGCTGCGGGTGCTGGCCGCGGGCGAGAGCCAGATGCCCGGCTTCACCGTGGCGGAGAACAGTCGCACCGCCACGTTCCGGCTGAAGAATCTCCAGCGCAGCGACACGGCGTTCGTCAACGCCGCCGACAACCGGATCTGGGTGCACCGGTCGAACGGCGTCGACCGTCAGGTGGCCCCCGGCTACCCGGTGCAGCCGGGAACCAGCCCGTCGATCACGTCGTACGACGACCTGAACCCGATCATCGCCTTCCAGGACGCCCGCACGCACGACCTGATCTGGGTGGACGGGAGCGGGGTGCCGCACGACACCGGTTTCGAGATGATGCCCGGGGCCAGCCCCTCGATCACCCGCAACGGGCTGAACATCGTGATCGTGTTCCAGCGCTCGGCCGACGAACTGTTGTGGCGCTACGAGTTCCAGGGCACCGACCCGTCGAGGGACTTTCTCACCTACGCCGGCATCGCCGGGCTCGGCATCCAGCCCGGAACCAACCCGTCGGCCAGCGGGTACGCCTTCTCGCCGGCCCAGATCGCCTTCAACGGCGGCAATGTCGAGCCGCACCTGTGGTGGATCGGGACCGACAACATCGGCCACGACAGCGGCATCCCGATCGAGCGGGACAGCAGCCCGGCGATGGTCACCACGTCGAGGAACGAGCACTGGATCGCCTTCAAGCGGGCGACCGACCACGCGCTCTGGGGGCTGAACACCGACACCGGCCAGCTGCGGTACATCGGCAACGGCCTCGGCGTGGCGCCCGGCACCAGCCCGGCGGCTGCCGCACCGCTCGGACTGGGCACGTTCTACACGGCTTTCCAGGCCGCCGGGGTGAACACGCTCTGGACGGTGGACGGTTCGAACACCAATCACGATCTGGGCATCAACATGATGCCCGGCACCAGCCCGAGCATCGCGGGCTGAGGAAGAGGGGACGACGATGGCGAGAAATCCGGTCAGGAAAGTGATTCTGGCACTGTTGGCGGCGGCCGTGCTGATGGTGGCGCTGCCGGGCACGTCGTTCGCGGCGACCTCGGCGCGGGAACGCGACTTCGTCGCCGTGAACCCTTACGACGCCGAGAAGGTGGCGACGGTGGGCGAGGCCTGGGTGGTGGGCAACTGCACCGCCGACGCGGGAGCGCGGGTCGAGCTCGTCCAGTTCGGGAACTACCTGGCGATCACCGTGGACATGGTGTCGAGCACCAGCAAGCCCACCGACACCTGGGCCAGCGAGCTCATCCTCCGGACCTCCGGCGGGATCGAGCTGGTGCACACCTCGTCGCGGTACGACGATCCGGTGCTGTCGAGCGCGGACATGACGACGAAGAACGCGAAGTACCGCACCCGTGTCGGCTGGACCACGGCGTTCGATCCGGGACTCTTCCCGTTCATTCACGACGTGCGGTGGCTGGTGGACTGCTCATGATGCCGAGAAGCCCTGTGGTGAAGGTCGTTCTGGCGGTCGTGGCGGCCCTGGCACTGATGGTGGCGCTGCCCGGCACGTCGTTCGCGGCGTCGTCGGGGCACGACCGCACGCTGGTCGACGCGCCGAACGGCTATCCGCGCAAGGTGGCGGTCGTGGCGGAGTACTGGGACGTGGGGGACTGCATCGCCCGGCCCGGTGCGCAGGTCGTCGTCGAGCAGGCGGACGACTGGGTGGTGGTCGAGGTGGACCTGACCTCCTACTCGACCGACACCAACGACACCTGGGTCAGCGAGCTCGAGTTCCGCACGGCCGCCGGCACCCTCCTGCTCACCACCGGCCCGCTGGTCGGCACCAAGATGGTGAAGAGCTACCAGGACTACGTCACCAAGGTCAGCTGGTCCGGCCGGCTCGAGCCGGAGTTCTTCCCCTACCTGCGGGAGGCCCACTGGAAGTCGAGCTGCTGAACCGACGCAGGGCCCGTTCCCGGCCGGGAACGGGCCCTGCCCGTTCTGGTTGCCCGGACGATGTATCCGCCGGGCGCCGCCGGGGCTCTCCTGATGCGCGAGTTGTCTGCGAAGACGATGGGCGGCGGAGGGGGAACCGGTCGATGGACGGTGCGGCTCGGCTCGTGTCCCGGGCAGGGACGGTGCCGGTGCGGGCGGGGGCGGCGGGGTTGCTGGCGGGTGCCGGGCAGGCCCTGCACCAGGACGGTGACCTGGCGCGCAGTCGGCGGGAGCACCTGTCCGCGCTGATCTTGGCCCGGGCGGAGGGGGACGCCCGGCTGACCGCGGAGGCGGCGCTCGGGCTGGGCGGTCTGTGGGTGCACGAGCACCGCACCCTGTCGGCCGCCGCCGAGGTGCGGGCCCGGCAGCAGGAGGCCCTGGCCGGCCTGTCGCTGCACGATCCCCGGGCTCTGCGGCTGCGGATCCGGCTGGCGGCCGAGGCGGACTACGCCGCGGGCGAGGCGCGCAACGTGATCGCGCTGGTCGAGCAGGCCCGTGCCGAGGGCGATCCGGTGGCCCTGGCCGAGGCCCTGAGCCTGGCCCACCACTGCCTGCTCGGCCCGGCCCACGGGGCGCAGCGACGCCGGCTGGCCGCCCGGCTGATCGACGTGGCCGCCGCCACCGGCCGCCGCTCCGACCTGATCATGGGGGTGCTCTGGCACTGCGTCGACCTTTTCCTGGCCGCCGACCCGAACGCCGGCCGCAACCTCTCCGAGCTGCGTGACCTGCTGGCCGGAAAGGACCATCCGGCGGCCCGTTTCGTGCAGCAGGCGATCGAGACCACACTGCTGGTGCGGGCCGGCCGCCTGGCCGACGCCGAACGCGCAGCGCAGGAGTGCGCCGAGACCGGCGTCCGGGCCGGGGACGCCGACGCCGAGGGCTGGTACGTGCACCAGATGATCGCGATCCGCTGGTTCCAGGGCCGGGTCGGCGAGCTGCTGCCGCTGGTGCGCGCGACCGCCGACTCCCCGACCGTCGGCGTCCTCGACGGCTCGCACTTCGCCGCCCTGGCGGTGGCCGCGGCCGGCGCCGGTGACCGGGTGCTGACCGCCGGGGCGCTGGCCCGTCTGGGTGACCCGGAGGACCTGCCCGACAACAGCACCCGGCTGCTCACCCTGCACCACGCGATCCGCGCCGGTCAGTGGGTGGACGACTGCGACCTGGTGGCCCGATGCGCCGCCGAGCTCACCCCGCACGCCCGGCTGCCGGTGATGGCCTCGCTCGCCGTGGCCTGTTTCGGCTCGGCCTCCGACGTGCTCGGTGCCGCCGCACTGCACGCCCAGGACGCCGACCGGGCCATCGACCACCTGCACGACGCGGTCTGCGACAACCTCGCCCTCGGTCACCGCCCGGCCCTGGCCCTGACCCGGTGGCGGCTCGCGGCCGCGCTGGAGGCCCGGGGCCGGCCCTACGACCTGTACGAGGCCGGGGTGCACCGGGAGCGGGCCACGGCGCTGGCCGACGAGCTCGGGATCCCGCTGCCCGCCGACAATCTCGCCGGTGCTCCGCTCGGGATGCCGGCGCGCACGGTGAAATACCGCAGAAAGGGCCGGTTCTGGCGGCTGGAGCTGGGCGAGGCGGTGGTCGAGGTGGAGAACTCGGTGGGCATGGCACATCTCGCGGTGCTGTTCGACAACCCGGGGCGGCCGGTTCCGGCGGTGCGGCTGGCCGGGGCCGCCCCCGAGGAGGCCGGTCAGACGGTGCTCGATCCGCAGGCCCGCGAGCAGTACCGGCGCCGGCTGGCCGAGCTGGACACCCAGATCGCCCGGGCCACCGACGCCGCCCGGACCGCCGAGGCCGACCGGGCACGGGACGAGCGGGAGTGGCTGATCGCCGAGCTGGCCGCGGCCACCGGTCTGGGCGGTCGCCCGCGGGAGTTCGCCGGGGCCGCCGAACGGGCCCGCACCGCCGTGGCGAAGGCGATCCGCCGGGCGCTGGACCGGATCGAGGCCCAGCACGCCGAACTCGGGGGCAGGCTGCGCCGGGAGGTCCGGACCGGGACGTCGTGCTGCTATCAACCGGGGTCCCGGTAGGCTGGCCACACACCTGAACAGATCGCCGATCAGCTACAGAGGAGTTCCGCGTGGCCAAGCTCGAGGTCGGCGACGCCGCGCCGGCGTTCACGCTGACCGCGGCCGACGAGTCGACCGTCTCGCTGACCGACTTCGCCGGGCAGCGCGTCATCGTCTACTTCTACCCGGCCGCGATGACCCCGGGCTGCACCAAGCAGGCCTGCGACTTCCGCGACAGCCTCGCCGCGCTCCAGGCCGAGGGGTTCGTGGTGGTCGGCGTCTCGCCCGACCAGCCGGCCAAACTGGCCAAGTTCGTCGAGCGCGACGCCATCACCTTCCCGCTGCTGTCCGACCCGGAGCACGAGGTGCTCGAGTCCTACGGCGCCTGGGGCGAGAAGAGCCTGTACGGCAAGAAGGTCGTGGGGGTCATCCGGTCCACCGTCGTGGTCGACGCCGACGGCAAGATCGAGCTGGCCAGATACAACGTGAAGGCCACCGGGCACGTCGCGTCCCTGCGCAAGGCCCTGAAGGTCTGAGAGAGGCTGCCATGAGCGACGAAGCGATCTCCGGTTCGCCCTCCGAGCTGGAGAAAGAGATCCAGGCACGCCGCGAGCGCCTGGCCGCCACCATCGACGAGCTGTCCGGCCGGGCCCAGCCCAAGGAGATCGCCCGGCGCGGTGCCGCGGCGCTGTCCGAGCGGCTCCAGACGGTCACGCACACCCCCGAGGGCGAACTGCGCACCGAGCGGCTGGCCGCCGTGGCCGGGGCGTTCGTCGTGATCGCCGGGGTGCTGGTCTTCGTCCGCGGCCGGGGCTGAGGTGTCCGCCTTCCCCACCGACGACCCGGCCAAGCTGCCGATCCGCATGCTGCACGACCGGCTCCTCGTCTCGGTCGACCAAGACGCCGGGGAGCGCCGTTCCAGCGCCGGCATCGTGATTCCCGCCACCGCTTCGGTCGGCCGCCGGCTCGCCTGGTCGGAGGTGGTGGCCATCGGTCAGCACGTGCGCCAGGTGCAGGTCGGCGACCGGGTGCTCTACGACCCGGAAGACCTGGCCGAGGTGGAGCTGCACGGCAAGGCCTACATCTTGCTGCGCGAGCGCGACATCCACGCCGTGGCCGCGCCGCGGGTGGAGGACGACCGCACGGGGTTGTATCTCTGAGTTGAGTTCCGCACCCACGCCGCCGTTCTCGCCCCGTCGCAATGCCAAATACACGATTTTGGACGCCGACGGGCCGCTACCGCTCGACATGATCCGCGGCGTCCCCGCGATCATGCGCAACCCGCTGGCCTGGCTGGAGCGCGTCGTCGACCGGCACGGCGACCTGGTCGCGTTCCCCATGCCGACCAGCTCGGTGCTGCTGGTGAACACGCCCGCCGGTGCGCGTCACGTGCTCCAGCGCAACCACCGCAACTACAGCAAGGCCACGATCCAGTACGGCGCCCTGTCGCTCGTCACCGGCTCGGGGCTGCTCACCTCGGACGGCGAGGTGTGGCGCCGGCACCGCCGCACCCTCCAGCCGGCGTTCCACCACGGCGGTCTCGACCAGGTCGCGGTGTCGACCGTGGCCGCCGGTGAGCAGCTGCGCGCGGCCTGGGACCGGGTGCCGCCCTACGCGCCGATCGACGCCGAGGCGGCGATCATGCAGGCCATGCTCACGGTGGTCGGCAGAACCCTGTTCGCCGACGACCTCTCCTCCGCCGGTGAGGAACTCGTGCACGCCGTCGACCGGGCCCTGCGCCAGGTGATCGCCCGGGCCACCAACCCGCTCGCCGTCGGCCCGCTGTCCCGGCTGCCCACCCCGTCCGCGCTCCGGATGCGTTCCGCCGTGGCCACTCTCGACCGGATCACGGCCGACATCGTGGCCCGCCGCCGGGCCCAGGGGGTGGGGGAGGACGACGCGGACCTGCTCGCCGTGCTGCTGCGGGCGGGGGCGGACGAGTCGGGCGCCGCCTGGATGACCGAGCGCGAGATCCGCGACGAGCTGGTCACCCTGGTCATCGCCGGGCACGAGACGGTCGCCTCCAGCCTGGTCTGGACGCTGCACCTGCTGGCCGACGCCCCGCAGGTGCAGGAGAGGCTGTACGCCGAGCTCGACCAGGTGCTCGCCGGGCGCCCACCGGCCTGGGGCGACGTGCCCGCCCTGCGCTACACCCGGGCGGTGGTCGACGAGGCGCTGCGCCTGTACCCGCCGGCCTGGGTGATCACCCGCCGGGCCACCGGGCCGGACACGGTCGACGGGGTGGACGTGCCCGAGGGCACCCTGATCATCGTGAGTCCCTGGCTGCTGCACCGCAGCGCCGCGAACTGGCCCGAGCCGGAGCGTTTCGACCCGGAGCGATTCCTCGGCGTGGACCGCAATCCGGCCTACCTGCCCTTCGGCGCCGGCCCCCGGCTCTGCATCGGCCGGGACTTCGCGCTGGTCGAGTCGGTGCTGCTGCTGGCGACCCTGCTGCGTGACCGGGCCGTGCGCCGTCCGGCCGGGGTCCGGCCACCCCGGCTGGAGGCGCTCGTCACGCTGAGGCCGAAGCGTGGGCTGCCCATGGCGCTGGTCCCGCGCATCCCGTCCTGAATGGATATTCCCGAGCCATGAAAAGGTGTCAGTAATTCGGGGTGATTAAGGCCGCTTCGGTAGGTGACGGAATGTTTTCTGAGCGCGATTCTGTTTCAGGCCCGGCGTTCTGGGCGGTGATCGCTACGTCACGGATTGACAACTTCTGTGCCTTTATCGGCAAGTCCGTTGCCGAGAGAGGCGCTCATGGTGGAGGCTTTCTCTTGCCTCGCCGGGAGCAAATGCGGGCTGCGTGTCAGGGACGCAGCGCGGGTTTATCCCGGCGGGGTCTTTGTCTGCCCGGGCTCAGTCCTTCGTCCAGGCGATCAGTTCGTCGGGCCCCCAGGTGTTGATCACCCGGTCGGCGCCCACCCCGCACTCCGCCGCCCGCGACGTCCCGATGATCTGCCAGTCCAGCTGGCCCGGGGCATGGGCGTCGGTGTCGATCGCGAACACGCACCCGGCCTGCACCGCCTGGCGCAGCAGCCGGCGCGGCGGGTCGAGACGCTCCGGGCGGCTGTTGATCTCGACCGCGGTGGAGTGCTCCTGGCAGGCGGCGAACACGGCGGCGGCGTCGAACTCCGACTCGGCCCGGCCCTTCGGGTTGCGGCCCTCGCGCGGCCGCACCATCCGGCCGGTGCAGTGCCCGAGCACGTCGGTGTGCGGGTTCTCGATCGCCGTGAGCATGCGCCGCGTCATGGCTTTCGCCGGCATCGCCAGTTTGGAGTGCACGCTCGCCACCACCAGGTCGAGCCGGGCGAGCAGCTCCGGGTCCTGGTCCAGCGTGCCGTCGTCGAGGATGTCCACCTCGATGCCGGTGAGCACCCGGAACGGTGCCAGCTGCTGGTTGATCACCTCGATGATGTCGAGCTGGCGGCGCAACCGCTCCGCGCTCAGGCCGTTGGCCACCTTCAGCCGTGGTGAGTGGTCGGTGAGCACCAGGTAGTCGTGCCCGAGTTCCTTCGCACTCCAGGCCATCTCGGCCGGTGGTGAGCCACCGTCGGACCAGTCGGAGTGGCTGTGACAGTCGCCCCGCAGCGCCGCCCGCAGCTCCTCGCCGCCGGTGGCCAGGGGCTCCAGCGCCTCCTGCTCCAGGTTGGCCAGGTAGTCCGGCACCTGCCCGGCCAGCGACTGCGCGATCACCGCCGCGGTCTTGTCGCCCACCCCCTTGAGCGACGTCAGTTCCCCGTTCCCCGCCGCCCGCGCGATCTGTCCCGGCTCCAGGGCGAGCAGGGCCGTCGCGGCCCCGCGGAAGGCCTTGACCCGGTACGACGAGGCCAGCGAACGCTCCAGCAGGAAGGCGATCCGGCGCAGGTCCGTCACCGGGTCACGGGCTGTGCCGTCTGCCGAGCCGCGCGCCGTGCCGTCCACTGTGCTGCCGGCTTTCCGGTCTGCCTGGCCGCCCGTTCGGCCGCCGGCTGCCTGCCCGCCTGCCTGCCCACCTGCCCGGCCGCCCGCCTTCTCGCCGCCCGAACGACTCGTCGCCATCGCTGCCCTCTCGCGCCGGAACCTCTGCCGTCCGGGCCATCCTGCCGGAAGGGCGCCGCCCGCCGGGCCGACCTACAGTGGGTCCGTGTTCCAGGGTTCCGATCGAGGCCAAAGCGGGCAACGGGGAGCGGGCGCGGCATGACCGACGGCACGGACGACGGCACGGACGGCGGCACGAACGGCGAGATCACGATCCCGGGCGATCCGCTCGTGGCGCTGGAGGTGGTCCGCGACGGGCCGGTGGCCGAGGTGACGCTCGTCGGCCCGGGCCGCGGAAACCTGCTGGGGCCGGACCTCTGGACCGAGCTGCCGCGGGTGTTCCGGGCGCTCGACCGCGACGAGTCGGTGCGCGCCGTGGTGTTCACCGGGTCGGGCGGCAACTTCTCCTACGGCCTCGACCTGGTCGCCTTCGGGCAGCGCTGGCAGGGCCTGTTCAGCGGGGAGCCCGGGCTGGCCGGCCCGCGCACCCGGCTGCACGACGAGATCCGGGCCATGCAGGACGCGGTCACCACCGTCGCCGACTGCCGTAAACCGGTGGCCGCCGCGGTGAGTGGCTGGTGCGTGGGCGGCGGTGTCGACCTGATCGCCGCCTGTGACGTGCGTTACGCCAGTGCCGAGGCAATGTTCAGCCTGCGTGAGGTGCGGATGGCGATCGTCGCGGATCTCGGCAGCCTGCACCGGCTCCCGGCCATCATCGGCGACGGGCACTTCCGCGAACTGGCCCTGACCGGCAAGGACGTCGACGCGGCCTGGGCCGCGCGGATCGGTCTGGTGAACCGGGTGCTCGACGACCCGCGGGAGGCCCTGGCCACGGCCCGCGAGTTCGCCCACGAGGTGGCGGCCAACCCGCCCCTGACGGTTCAGGGCGTGAAGCGGGTTCTCGACGCGGAACGGGCGAGTAGGGTGCAGAACGGTCTCAAACACGTGGCGGCCTGGAACGCGGCGTTCATGTCCTCGGAAGACCTGGTCGAGGCGGTCACCGCGTTCGCGCAGCGTCGCAGCCCAGAGTTCAACGGCGGATGAGGAGAAGCCCCGACCATGCCCAGTGTGACCCGGACCGGCGACGTCTTCGTGCTCGACCTCGGCGACGGTGAGAACCGCTTCACCCCGGACTGGATGACCGTGGTGAGCGGGGTGCTCGAAGACGTGGCCCACACCGAGGGGCCCAGGGCGCTGGTGACCACGGCCACCGGCAAGTTCTGGTCCAACGGGCTCGACCTGGAGTGGCTGAACGAGCAGGGCGAGCAGCAGTTCGCCGACTACGTCATCGCCGCCCACGAACTGTTCGCCAAACTGCTCGAGCTACCGGTCCCGACGGTGGCCGCGGTGCAGGGGCACGCGTTCGCGGCCGGGGGCATGCTCACGCTGGCCCACGACTTCCGGGTGATGCGGGCCGACCGCGGCTTCTTCTGCCTGCCCGAGGTGGATCTCGGTATCCCGTTCACCGGCGGCATGACGGCGCTGATTCTCGGCCGCCTGGCACCGCGCACGGCGCACGAGGCGATGACGACGGGCCGGCGCTACGGCGGCACCGACGCTCTGGCCGCCGGCATCGTCGACCTCGCCGTGGCCGAGGATCAGGTGCTTCCGGCGGCCGTGAAGCAGGCGAGTGACCTGGCGGGCAAGGCCGGCCCCACCCTCGGCCTGATCAAGCAGCGCATGTACGCGCCCGCCCTGGCCCGGCTGCGCGACACCGAGAGCGACGACCTCACGCGGCACAGCCGGTAACGACACGCCGGAGGTGCAGCGTCGGGGCGCAAGGCACCGCCAAGCCTGTGTTAAGCCTCGTCGGAACACCGCAGGTGACGAGGTCAGAGGCCGATTGGCCATTTTCGCCGGACCGGCCCGGTGCTAGCTTTCGAGGCAGATAGCAGCCGCCGCGAGCAGTCTCGGGAGTCTTGTCCTCATGCACAGCCAGTCAACGAACTGGACGCGGAACACCATCCTCGTCCTGGCTCCGCTGACCCTGATCGCGCTCGTGGCGGTATTTCTCGGGCCGAAGCTGTTCGGGTCGTCGGAGTCCGACACCAAGCTCGCCTCCGCCAATTTCAGCACCGGTGACAGCACGCCCACCTCGTCGTCCACTGTTTCCCCCACCACCACACCGCAGGCCGCCAAGGCCGCCGGCGCGCCGAAAGACCTCGGCACGGTGAAGGGCACCTACACGGTCAAGGGCCCGGCCAAGGTGAAGGCCGGCAGCCTGGTGGTTTTCGTGGTCGACGGCAAGAAGCGGCTCGTGATCAAAGACGAAAAGGCGCCCTACGCGCTGAAACTCAAGACCGGCTCGCTGCCCAACGGCAAATACACGGTCAGCGTGCTCACCTCCAGCGCCGGTAAGACCGCCACCGTCTCCACCAGCACGTTCACGGTGAGCAACCCGAAGAAGACGGCCAAGCCCACCACCACGGCCACGCCGAGCAAGACCACCACCAGCAAACCGAGCACCACGTCGAGCAGCAAGCCCAGCACCACCGCGCCGACGAGTGACACGGGCAGCGGCAGTGGCAGTGGCAAGGCCGCCACCTACGCCCAGAAGGTCCTGGAGATCACCAACGACGAGCGCGCGGCCGCCGGCTGCAAGGCGCTCAAGCTGAACTCCAAACTGACCAAGGCCGCGCAGCTGCACAGCGAAGACATGAACGAGAACAACTACTTCAGCCACGACAGCCAGGACGGCCGCAGTCCGTTCGACCGGATGTCCGACGCCGGCTACAACTTCAGCGCCGCCGCCGAGAACATCGCCCAGGGTCAGACCTCCCCGGCCTCGGTGATGGACGCCTGGATGAACTCCGAGGGCCACAAGGCGAACATCCTCAACTGCACCTACACCGAGATGGGCCTGGGCTGGGACAACAACTACTGGACCCAGACCTTCGGCAAGCCGGCCTGACCGGCGCAGCCAGGGGTGGGGCCGGGGCGGATCGTCCCGGCCCCACCCGTTTTGCCCCGCCTGTTGCGCGGATCTCATCCGGCCCGGCCTGACGCCCGCAAAGCTCACGCCCCGGGAGGCTCGTCGCGGCCCTGGCTCGGGCGGGAGCGATCGCAGGTATTGCGCCGCGTGAGTGTCTCTCAGGCTGCTCTCAGGGCATATCTGGCAGACGGCCGACAAGGGTAGTGTTGGCTTGCGTAAACTGACCCGTCGCGGCTGGTGAACGGTGCCGCGCTCCCAGTGCCGTTCGGCCTGGTTGAACTGACATGGCGAACGGTGCGAAGGGGAGAGATGTCGGAGCCCACGATGCACATCGGCGAGGTGGCCGAGCGTGTCGGACTCTCCCTGCGCACGATCCGGTACTACGAAGAGGTCGGCCTGATCGCGCCCTCGGCGCGCAGCCAGGGCGGTTTCCGGCTCTACCTGGAGGCCGACGTGGCGCGGCTCCAGCTGGTCAAAGACATGAAGCCGCTGGGCTTCAGCCTCGACGAGATGCGTGACCTGCTGGGCGTGCTCGACAAACTCGACGACGACACCTCGGGCGACGACCACGAGCAGACCGTGGAACGCCTGGCCATGTACCGGGTGGCCGCCGACGCCCGGTGCGACGCCCTGCGGGGTCAGCTCCGCATCGCGGAGTCGTTCGCCGGAACCCTGCGCAACCGTCTCGCCACCCACCGCGAACGCAGCAGCTGATCGGCGGTCGGCTCAGTCCCGGTCGCGCTTGCGTCCCTTGTCGCGCTGACGCTTCCGGGCCGCCTCCGGACCCGTGTCCGGGCGTCCCTCCGGGCCGTAGACCAGCAGCGCCACGATCGGGATGGCCAGGAACCACAGCCAGGTGCCGGTGACGAAGAACAGGATCACCGCGAGGATCGGCGTGATCGACACCACCGTGGTTGCGTACGGCTCCGGGAGCTTCAGCACGCTGCGGTCGGTGGTGTCGGGAATCCCCGGCGCGGCAACGGGTTCCGGGGTGGCGGTGATCGGCCCGGCCGGCGGCGTGTGCCCGGGGGACGACGCCGGCAGGTCGGTGAACAGCGCGTCCAGCTCGTGCTGCGCCCGCGCCGCGAGCGCCCGGTCCGAACGCTCCCGGTACTCCTCGTCGTCGAGCCGCCCGGCCTCGTGGTGCCGCTTCAGGGCGGTGACCGCGGACTCCCGCTCGGCGTGCCCGATCCGGGTGCCGGGGGTCGAGGGCGAGGGATCGGGAACGGCGTCACTCATGACGCTCATCCTGACACTTCCGGCGCTCTACTGCTGGGGCGGCTGATCCCCGCTCTGCGTCGGGTCGTTGGCCGGTGTGCGGGCCCCGATCCAGTCCATGATCTCGGTGGCGGGCAACGGCGGCGTGAAGAAGTACCCCTGCACGCCGTTGACGCCCAGCTCGTTCAGGGCGGCCAGGATCTCCGCCGTCTCCACACCCTCGGCCACCACCTCGAGATTCAGGTTGTGCCCGAGCTCCACCACCGACCGCACGATCGCGGTGTCGTTCGGGCTCTCCAGCATGTCCTTCACGAAGATCCGGTCGATCTTCAGCTCGTTCAGCGGTAGCTCGGCCAGGTGACTGAGGCTGGTGAAGCCCTCGCCGAAGTCGTCGAGGCTGAGCCGGACCCCGGCCCCGGACAGGTGCTGCATGACCACCCCGGCCCGCTCCTGGTCGGCCACCAGCGCGGCCTCGGTGATCTCCAGCAGCAGGGACGCCGGCGGCACGCCGGTCTCGGTCAGCGCGTCGAACACCATCTGCGGCAGGTCGAGGTGGTTCATGCTGCGCTCGGAGATGTTCACGGCCACGCTCAGGTCGTCGCGCACCCGGCGCCACACGCTGAGCTGGCGCAGCGCGGTGGTGAGCACCCAGCGGGTCAGGTCGTCGATCAGCCCGGTCTGCTCGGCGAGTGGCACGAACTGGTCGGGGGAGAGCAGCCCGCGGTCCGGGTGCTGCCAGCGCACCAGCGCCTCCACGCAGGTCACGTGGCCGTCCGGCTGGTCCACCTTGGGCAGGTAGTGCAGCCGCAGTTCCTCGTTGGTGATGGCGTCGCGCAGCTGCCCGATCATCGCCAGCCGGTCCGGGCTGTAGTTGTTCTGCTCGTCGTCGTAACAGACCAGCTTGCTGTGCGAGGTCTTGGCCACGTGCAGGGCCACGTCGGCGCGGTCGAGCAGCACCTCGGCGTTCGTGCCGTTCTTCGGCATGAACACCACACCCATGCTGCCGGACACCCGCACCGGCACGTCGAACGCGTCCAGCACGATGTCCTCCTCCACGTTCCGGTTGATCCGGGCCGCGGCCGCCTCGATCTGGTCCTGCTTCTCCACCCCGGCCAGGATCAGCCCGTACAGGTCGCCGCCCAGGCCGGCCACGGTGTCCACGGCGCGCACCGTGTTGCGCAGCCGCTCGGCCACGGTGGTCAGTACCACGTCGCCGTTGACCGGGCCGATCGCCTCGTTGATGTCGCGGAACCCGTCCAGGTTGAACAGCACCACGGCCGCCCCGCCCCCGCGCCGGCCGGGGCCCAGGTGGATGCCGCCGCCGCGTTCCACCAGGGTCGCGGTCTGCGAGATCCGGTCCGAGAACAGCGCCTTGTTGGGCAGATCGGTGAGCGTGTCGTGCAGCGCCTGGTGCTCGAACTTGGCTGCCGCCCGGGCCAGTTCGCGGGTGAACCACCAGACCAGGGCGGCCAGCACCAGGTAGAGGGTGAGCAGTCCGGTGCCCAGCGCGAAGTACAGCTGGTGCAGGCCGGCGTTCATCTGCGCCGCGATCGGCCCGTAGGGCACCTCGACCTGGAGCACCCCCATGAGGGCGTGCGAGCGCACGTTGTAGAGCGGGGCGAAGGCCTCGACCACCTCGGAGCCGCCGGACTCCACGATGGACGCGACCGCCTCGCCGTCCAGGGCCGTGAGCACGTCGGAGGCGGACTGGCCGTCCAGCTCGGTACTGTCACCGACCGCCGGGCCGTACCGCAGACCCGAGCCGTCCGAGCTGTAGATGATGCGCAGGTCGGGGCCGCGCAGCCGGAACCGGCTGATGATGCCGCTGTCCACCTGGGTGTCGGCCAGCCGGTCCAGCCGGGTGCGCTCGACGTTGTTGATGCCGTTCTTCAGCGTCACCTGCTCCAGCAGGTTGTCGGTGATCAGCCGGGAGATCAGTGCCGCCTGGAGCCGCCCCTGCGCCACCCCGCGGTCACGTGACTCGGTGCGGTACTGCGTCGCCATCACGGTGCCCAGCGCCAGCACCGGAACCAGGCTGATCACCGCGAGCGTCACGAAGAACCGGGCTCCCGCGTGCAGCCCCCACCATTGCCGTAGCCGCAGCCACTTCGCCCCCATGGCAGTGGTCATCGGCATGCAGCCATCCGACTGAACTAGTTGTAGTCGGTGATGTTCACCCGCGACGGCACGGTGATGCAGCCGGCCTTCTTACCCACCTTCACCAGGCCCTGGAGATCGCCCGCGGCGTAGCCGTTCGGCGACTTCGCGGTCAGGTCCGGGTACATCTGCTGGGCCTTGCTGCGCACGTGGTCCAGCCCGGCGGCGTGGGCCATCTCGTGCAGGATCACGTTGCCCTGCGTGTTGCCGCCCCCGAAACCGGCTTTCAGCTTGTTCATCCCGGCCGGGATCAGCACGGCGTAACCGCGCACCACGGCCGCCCCCTCGCCGTCACCGCCGTACCAGGTCGCCCACAGCACGCCGCCGTAGCCCAGCGAGTTCTCGGTGAAGGAGAAATTGGTGGTCTTCGGGTTGATCACGGCCACCACGATGTCGGCGGGGGCCGACACCAGGTTCTCCTGCCGGGGCGTGAACGTGGTGGTGCCGGCGTAGCGGTAGGTCATCCCGGTCACCTTGGACACCTTGGTCACGGCCGCGGTGATCTGCTTGAGCATCGCCGAGCGTTTGGACGCCGGCCAGCCCGACATGTTCACCTGCCAGGTGATGGCCTGCTGGCACGGGTTCCAGCGCGCCGTGGTGGAGGCGCCGCTGGCGAGCTGCGCGCTACGCAGCGTGTAGTTGGTGCCCAGTGCCGTCTTCTGGCCGGTGAAGTTCCAGGCGATCATCGGCGTGACCATGACGAGGCACAGCAGCAGCACTGCCAGCACGAACTTGAGAGCGCGTGGAGTCGTCACGTCCTCTCATCGTGCGCACCCCGGCTCTTCTCAAGCCTCCGGACGGGTCAGCCGGGGTCGCCCAGGGTGAACACGTCGAGGGTGCGCCAGGAGTCCGGGGCGTCCGACCCGGCGATCAGGTGCACCGCGCCGACGGTCGCGTCGACCGGCAGCCGCGCGGTCACCTCGTCGGCCGCCTGCCGCAGCACCTCGACAGGCAGACCGTGCCCGATCGTCAGGTGGGGGTTGTCCCCGTCGTGCTCGCCCGCGTACGGCGGGGTGTCCGGGAAATGGCCCCAGACGGCGGCGGTGAGCCGGCGGAACGCGTCGTTCGGTTCGGGTGCCAGCCAGGTCACCGCGTCGCCGAACCAGCGCACCTCGCGGAAGGAGACCTCGAACGGCGAGTGTGTGGCGAAAAGGTCACGCAGTGTGGTGCGTACGTCGTCATCAATCATGGACGGCGAGAGGAACGGGTAGAGCACCGTCACGTGTGCCGGCACGCCCTTGGCCGCGTTCGCGTCCATCGTGGCGCGGTACGGCCCGACCACCGGCTCGGTCTCCGGGACGGGCACGATCAGGGCGGACTGCTCAGGCACTGGTGACGCTGACATGCGTCCCAGTATCTATCGCTGGGTGCTGCCCTGCCTGATCCGTCGCTGCCAGAAGGCGAGCCGGCCCGAGCTGAAGCCGGAGCGGGTGAAGCCCTCCTCCATCAGCAGCTTGCCCGGTGCGGACGCCGGGTCGTCGGGGCCCTCGAACTGCCGTTCGTCCTGCGACCACTGCATGATCGGCTTGGTCAGGTACTTGAACCACTCGGCCGCCGCCATCAGCTCGGTCGCCGACACCTTCTCCTTCTCTTCCAGGCTGGCCCGGATGGTCCACAGCCCGAGCAGGGAGAAGTCGATGCCGGCCAGGGTCAGCCGGGCGGCGAAACCGTTGACGTTGCGCCAGGTGTAGTCCGAGGTGCTCGGCGGTGCGGCCCAGTTCCAGGCCTCGCGCATCTGCGCGTTGAGCAGCGGCAGGCCGGTCCACAGCACCTGGCCCCAGATGATGTGCGGGTTGGAGGCGTCCGGCTTGATGCCGCGGTCGCGCAGCGCCACCACCAGATCGACCAGGCGGGTCTGGTCCTCGGGCGCGCGGATGCTGGCCTGCCGGATCATCTCGCCCCAGGCCGTCCACAGCCGGTCCTGCGAGTTGGTCCCCTTCTCCACCGGGGTGGCGAAGGCATGGACCGTCCCGGCGAGGTCGGGGTTCGCCGTCGACTGGTACGACCGCAGCAGGGCGCGGTAATACCCGGTCAGTGGGGGCTGGACGGTGCTCATCGATCAGATCATCGCAGCCCCGGGAGACTGCTTCCGCCTCGAATGCCCCTTCCGGCCCCGGTTGTCGCGGAGTGAGATCGAAGCGTTACCGGAGCCGGACGGGGGTGTACCCGGACGGGCGGGCCTGTCAGTCGCCGGTGCCGACGGAGAGCAGCGCGTCTTGCACAATGCGTTGCGCCGCCATGGCGTCCTGCCGGTCCTGGGCCTCCAGCAGGGCAGGCACGTCCAGCCGGTCCAGCGCCCGGTGCAGGGCCTTGAGCGTGCGGAGCGACGTCTTCACGGCGTCGACCGGGTCCTCGCGGAACGGGAACTGGTCGAGCTGCCAGACGCCGTCCCAGTTGTTCTGCCGCAGCACGTGGAAGAACTCCAGGATCTCGATCAGGTGCACCGACCCGACCACCAGGTCGTCGTCCCAGCCCCGCAGGTTGTCGTTCACGTCCATCCCGTACAGGCGGCCGTGGTCGATGATCAACTGCGCGGCGTCCGCCGGCGACTCCCCGCCGTACAGCGAGTGACCGAAATCGAGCAGCACCCCGACGTTGTCGAGACCGATCTGCTCGATGCCGAGCAGGGTGCGGGCGGCCGAGTCCCAGGTCATCTTCACCCGCGGCTCACGTGGCTTGTACTCGATGGCGAACCGCAGGTCCGGGTGCGCGCCGGCCAGCTCGCGCATGCCGTCGACGGCCAGCGCCCACAGCTGCTGATGGTTCACCTGGAACGGGTAGTCCCAGCCGTCCTGCCCCGGCCAGATCTTGACGTAGTCCGCCCCGAGTTCCCGCACCACGCCCGCCGCCTCGTGCATCAGATCGAGTGCGGAAGCCCGCGCCGCCGGGTCCGGATTGGTGAACGCCCCGCGAGAATGCCTGCGCAGATAGATCTCCGGGGTGATGCCGATGGCCGTCAGGCCGGCCGCCTTGAGCGCGTCCTTCACCTCCTCCAGCGTCACCCCCGGCGTGAACGGGTAGTTCAGGTCGACCACCGACAGCTCGCCCACCGACCCGGCCAGCCCGATCGCCTCCAGCGTGGTGCGAGGCGGCCCGTAGCCGTCCACGGCGTACCGGTCGAGGTAGGAGGCGAAGTGCCACAGGCCGGCTCCGAAACGCGGATACTCGCTCATCGTTGCACCTTTCGAGATTGATGGACGGCGTTCAGCCAGGCCTCGCGCAGCGCCGTCCGGTCTTGTCGGGGCATGAAATCGTCGTAGCTCAGCGGACCGACCCGCCCCCACCGCGCCCGCGCGGCCAGCAGCCCCGCACCGACCGCCGAGAGGTCGCGCTCGCGGGCTCTCCGGACCGGTACGCCGCTGATGTCGGCCTGGAGCTGCATGAGCAGGTCGCTGGCACTGGCTCCGCCGTCGGCCAGGATCGCGCCGGCGCTGGGCATCGAGCGGACCACGGCGTCCACCTGCAACGCCACAGATTCCACTGCTGCCCGGGCCAGCTGCGGCAACCGGGTGCCCAGGGAGACCCCGCTGATCAGACCCTGCGCCGAGTCGTCCCACCAGGGCGCGGCCAGCCCACCGAAGGCGGGCACGATGTGCACCCCCTCACTCTTCCCGGTTTCCCCTGCCAGCCGGACGATCTGCTCCGGCGTGGTGCCGAAGAGCTCGGCCAGCCAGGTCAGGGTGGCGCCGCTGGAGCGGATGTTCCCCTCCAGCGCCACCTGTGGCTCGGGATCGGCCCAGGCGATGGTGCGGCAGACCGCCTCCGTGCCGAGCGCCGCGGCGTCTCCCGTGCCCCGGCCTGCCGTCCGCATGACCGAAGAACCCGTGCCGTAGGTGACTTTCGCCGCTGAATGTGACCCCGCACGATCACCCACCCCCTTCTCGCCCGCCCCGTGCGCGTACAGCGCCGCATGGGAATCCCCCAGAACGGCCCGCACCTGGCCACCCGCCAACGGCCCGGCGGTCACCGTCCCCAGCTTTCCCTCCGATGAAACAATAACGGGCAGAACGGCTTCCGGAACCTCAAATATCTGCAAAAGCTCCGCATTCCACTGTCCGGTGCACAGGTCGAGAAGCTGTGTGCGCGAGGCGTTCCCGGCCTCCATCACGTGCTGCCCGGTCAGGGCGAACATCAGCCAGGAGTCCACCGTGCCGGCCGCCAGCCGCCCGGCCCGGCTCAGCCGCCGGTCCGGGTCGTGCCGGTCCAGCAGCCAGGTCAGCTTGGCGGCGCTGAACATCGGGTCGAGCGGCAGCCCGGTGATCCGCCGGATCTCGTTCCGGTACGGCCGGAGTCGCTCGCACACCCCGGCCGCCCGCTGGTCCTGCCAGCCGAGCAAGGCGTCGACCGGCCTGCCCGTGGCCCGGTCCCAGAGCAGGGCCGACTCGCGCTGGGTGCTGAGCCCGATGCCGGCCAGGTCCCCGGCCGCGAGACCGTCCAGAACGGTGGCGGTCGCGGCCAGAACGCTCCCGGCGACGTCCTCAGGTCTTTGTTCCACCCAGCCGGGACGCGGGTAACCGATCCCGACCGGCGCCGAGGCGGAGCGCACCACCCGCCCGGACCGGTCGAGCAGCAGGCACTTGGTGGCGCTGGTGCCCTGGTCCACGGCCAGCACCAGATCGCCCGGCATCAGGCCAGCTCGGCGGCGGCCGCCGCGATGTGCCCGGCGGTCAGGCCGAAATGCTCCAGCAGATAAGCGGTGTCACCGGTCGGGGCGAACTCCCGGCGCGACCCCAGCATCCGCATCGGCACCGGCCGGGCCTGCCGCAGGTTCACCTCGCCGACCGCGGCCCCCAGGCCTCCGGTGATCGTGGCCTCCTCCACGGTCACGATGCCGCGGGTCTGCCCGGCCGCCCGGCGCACGCACTCCTCGTCCAGCGGGGCCACGGTGGCCATGTTGATCACCCGGGCCTGGATTCCGCGCACCGCCAGCAGCTCGGCGGCGGACAGGGCACGCGACACCGTCGAGCCGATCGCGACGATGCTGACGTCGTCACCCGGCCGCAGTTCCTGGGCCACGCCGAACTCGAACCGGGTGCCCGGGGGAGTCACCGACGGCACCCTGAACCGGCCCACCCGCAGAAACACCGGCGTGGCCGCGGAGGCCGCCCAGCGCACGGCCTCCCGGGTCTGCTCCGGGTCGGCCGGCACCACCACCCCCAGCCCGGCCACGGCCCGCAACCAGGACAGGTCCTCGATCGAGTGGTGGGTCGGGCCGAGCTCGCCGTAGGCCAGGCCCGGGCTCATCCCGCACAGCACCACCGGTGCCTGGCCGTAGGCCACGTCGGCCTTGATCTGCTCCAGGGCCCGCCCGGTGAGGAAAGGGGCGGCCCCGCAGACGAACGGCACGTAGCCGCTGAGCGCCAGACCGGCCCCGACCCCGACCATGTCCTGCTCGGCGATGCCCACGTTGATCAGCCGGTCGGGAAACCGGTCGCGGAACGCCACCAGATTGCTGGAGCCCACCGAGTCGTTGCAGACGGCCACGATCCGCTCGTCCCGTTCCGCCAGGGCGATCAGCTCGTCGGCGAAAGCGACCCGGCAGTCGTGCGTCTCGGGCGTTCTGACGGTGGTGCTCATACCTGCTGCTCCTCCAGCTCGTGCAGGGCGGTGGCCACCTGCTCGCCGCTCGGGACCTTGTGGTGCCACTCCACCCGGTCCTCCATGAACGAGATGCCCTTGCCCTTGACCGTTCTCGCGATCACACAGGTCGGGAGCGGGTACCGGGTGCCGAGCGCCTCGTACAGGGCCAGGTGGTCGTGGCCGTCCAGCTCGATCACGTTCCAGCCGAACGCGGCCCACTTGTCCGCCAGTGGTTCCAGCGTCACGGTGTCCTCGGTGCGGGCGCCCTGCTGCAACCGGTTGCGGTCGACGATCGCGGTCAGGTTGCCCAGTTTCCGGTGCCCGGCCGTCATCGCGGCCTCCCAGTTGCTGCCCTCCTGGAGCTCCCCGTCGCCGAGCACCACGAACACCCGCCGCGCCGAGCCGGCCAGCACCCCGGCCACCGCCATCCCCACCGCGACCGGCAGACCGTGCCCGAGCGGACCCGTGTTGGTCTCCACCCCAGGGACTTTCACCCGGTTCGGATGGCCGTTCAGGGCCGACAGCGGCTGGGCGAAGGTGTCCAGCTCCGCCTCGGCGAAGAATCCGGCGGCGGCCAGAGTGGCGTAGAGCGCCCCGGCGCTGTGTCCCTTGCTCAGCACCAGCCGGTCCCGGTCGGGCAGATCGGGACGTTCCGGGTCGATCGCCAGCACCCCGAACACCAGCGTGGTGAGGATGTCGAGCACCGACATGTCACCGCCGACGTGCCCGAGCCCGGCCCGGTTGATCATGCGGATGTCGTTGGCCCGCAGGCGGTCCGCCCGAACGGACAGCAGTCGGGCCCGGCCTGGTCGGTCGGCGGCGGCCAGTTCCTCGCGGAACCGGCGCCAGGCCGCAGCGCCGGTGGGATCGGCGACCAGCATCTCCAGATGCCTCCTTCTCGTCGGTGACCTACGGGGTGACGGCGAAGTTCTCGACGCCCGAGGCGTTCTCGTCGGTGACCAGCACGCAGTCCACGGACTGTTTCTCGGCCTCGGTGGCCTGGCCGGTCCGGACGTAACCGTCGGCCTGTTCCACCGCCATCTCCGCGATCTGGCTGGCCGGCTGGAGCACGGTGGCCTTGATACCGTCCTTCTCGATCGAGGCGACCACGTCCGGGCTGCCGTCGAAACCGGTGACGATCACGTCGTCGCGTCCGGCCGCTTCCAGGGCGGCCTGGGCGCCCAGCGCCATCGTGTCGTTGCCCGCGATGATGCCCTTGATCTCCGGGTGCGCCTGAAGGATCGTCTGGGTCTTGCTCAGCGCCTCGGCCTGGTCCCAGTTCGCGGTCTGCTGGGCCACCATCTCCAGATCCGGGAACTGGTCCAGGATGTCGTGGTAACCCTTCGACCGCACACCCGCGTTGGTGTCGGTCTCCTTGCCGGTCAGCTCGGCGTACTGGCCTTTGCCGTCCATCAGCTCGGCGAACCGCTGCCCGCCGAGCGACGCGCCCTGGGCATTGTTCGAGACGATCTGTGCCACGGCGATTCCCGTGCTGTTGATCTCCCGGTCGATCAGGAAGGACGGGATGCCGGCGTCCTTCGCCCGCTGCACCGCGGACTCGGTGGCGTCGGCCCCGGCGTTGTCCAGGATGATCGCGGCGGCCTTGCGGGAGATCGCCGTGTCGATCTCCTGGCTCTGTTTCGTCGGGTCGTCGTCGTGGCTGAGCACCAGTGTCTGGTAACCGAGTTCGGTGGCTCTGGCGGCCGCCGCGTCCTGCTCGGCCTTGAAGAACACGTTGTCGGGGGAGGGGGTGATGATCACGATCAGGTTCGACTTCGTCTCCGCCCCGGTCGATCCCGGGTCGGCGTCTGAGTCGGAGCCGCAGGCCGCGGTCAGGGCGAGTACGGCGGCCAGCGTCGCTGGCAGCAGCGCGCGCTTGAGGTTCATCGGTGGTTCCCTTCGCGTCGTTGCGAGAGTTCTCAAATATTGGACGACGAAAAGCTCTACTCAGAGCGCCCGTTCGGCCAGAGATGTCTGTAGGCGCTGCTGGGCGTGCTCGGTGATCACGGCGAACACGATGACGGCCCCCTTCACCACGGACTGCCAGAAGGTCGAGACCCCGACCAGCACCAGCCCGTCGGCCAGGAACCCGATCACGAAGGCGCCCAGCACCGTGCCGATGATCGTGCCGCGCCCGCCGGACAGCGCGGTGCCGCCGAGCACCGCCGCGGCGATCGCGTTCAGCTCGTAGGTGGTCGCGGTGTCCGGGTAGGCCGCACCCAGTTCCGAGGTCAGCAGCAACCCGGCCAGGGCGGCGCAGGCCCCGCTGATCGCGTACACCGCGATCTTGATCCGGGCGGTGCGGATGCCCGCCAGCTCGGCGGCCCGCTCGTTGCCGCCGACCGCGTACACCCGGCGGCCGAACGGGGTGCGGGTGGTGACGACGACGGCCAGTACGGCCACCGCCACCATGATCCAGACCGCGACCGGGATGCCCAGCCACCGGTCCACGCCGATCACGTGGAAGCCGGTGTTGCCCCGTTCCGGCGTGCCGGCCAGGTTCGGGTAGGTGCCGCCATTGCTCCGCAGTTGGGCGAAACCCCTTGCCACGTAGAGCATGCCGAGCGTCGCGATGAACGGAGCCACCCTGAACCGGGTGATCACCACGCCGTTCACCCAGCCGACCAGGGCGCCGAGGGCGATGCCGGCCAGGATCACCGCACCGACGGAGAGGAACAGTGTGCCGTCGCCCGGCAGCGCCAGGCCGGTGAACAGCAGCCCGCCGCAGATCATGCCGGCCAGCCCGGCGATCGAGCCGACCGACAGATCGATGCCCCCGGTCAGGATCACGAAGGTGACGCCGATGGCCAGGATCGCGTTGATGGCCACGTGCTTGGTCATCAGGATCAGGTTGCTGGAGCTCAGGTACTCGCCGGAGATCGACCCGAAGAGGACCATCAGCAGCACCAGCACCACCACGGTGCGGCCCCGCAACAGCAGCAGCGCCACCCGGGCCGCGGAACCGGGCGGGCTGCTTGGGCTGGGCGGGCGGGTGCTGACGGCGGTGGCGACCTCGGTGTCGCTCATGACTGGACCTCCGGGACGGTGTGCAGGGCCTGCTCCGACGCCGACGCGGCGACCAGGGCCTCTTCGGTCAGTTCACCGGCGCCGAACTCGGCGGTCAGCCGGCCGGCGGCCATCACCAGCACCCGGTCGGCGATCGCGGTGACCTCGGCCAGCTCGGACGAGATGAACAGCACGCCGAACCCGGCCTGGGCCAGACCCGCCATCAGCTCGGCGATCTGGCTCTTCGCCCCCACGTCCACACCCCGGGTCGGCTCGTCGAGCAGCAGCACCACCGGGTCGGTGAGCATGGCCCGGGCCAGCACCACCTTCTGCTGGTTGCCACCGCTCAGCGAGGTGACGGGCAGCCCGAGATCGCCTGACCTGATGGCCAGTTCGTCCACCTTGGCGCGCGCGGTGTCGCGCTGCGCGCCACGCCGGAACAGCCCGCCGCGGGTGAGCCGCCCGAGGGTGGAGAGCACGATGTTGTCGCGCACCGACATGCTCTGCACCAGGCCGTCACGCTGCCGGTCCTCCGGCACCAGGGCGAGACCGGCGGCCAGCCGGGCGCGCACCGTGCCCTTCGGTTCCAGGTGCCCCTTCACCCGCACGGTGCCGGAGGCGGTGGGCCGCAGACCGATCAGCGCCTCCATCAGCTCGGTGCGTCCTGCCCCCATCAGGCCGTAGATGCCGACCACCTCACCCGCCCGCACCCGGAAGCTCACGTCGTCCACCCGCGGTCGGCTGGGACCGGCCACGGTGAGATGGTCCACCTCCAGCAGGGTTTCGCCGGTTGCGGAGCCGTTGCGGGTGAACAGGCTGTCCGGGTCGCGGCCCACCATCTGCCGCACGATCCAAGCGGTGTCGGTGTTGCGCATCGTCTCGTGGGCCACCAGCCGGCCGTCACGCAGCACCGTGACGTGGTCGCCGATCCGGCGGAACTCATCGAGCTTGTGCGAGATGTAGATGATCGTCACGTCGTCGGCGAGCAGGTCACCCATCACCGAGAACAGCACGTCCACCTCGTGACTGGACAACGCGGAGGTGGGCTCGTCCATGATCAGGATGCGCACGTCCTCCAGTAGCACCCGGGCGATCTCGACGAGTTGCTGCTGACCGATGGGCAGTTCACCGACCAGCCGGTCCGGGTTCAGGCGTGCCTGGCCGAGCCGCTCCAGCACCACGCGGGCCCGCTCGCGCTGGGCCTTCAGGTCGCTGAGGCCACGGCTGCGCAGTTCCCTTCCGGCGAAGAGGTTCTCGGCGATCGAGAGGTTCGGGAACAGGCTGAGTTCCTGGTGGATGATGCCGATCCCGAGTCGCATGGCGGTGCGCGGGCCGTCGATCGCCACCGGCTCGCCGTCCAGCAGAACGCGTCCGGCACTGGGGCGTTCGGCGCCGCAGAGGATCCTCATCAGCGTGGACTTGCCCGCGCCGTTCTCGCCCACCAGCACGTTGACCGCGCCGCGGTAGGCGTGGAAGGTGACCTCGCGCAGTGCGTGCACCCCGCCGTAGTTCTTGCTCACCGACTCGGCGGTGAGCACCGCGCGGCTCACGCCCCCACCTCCAGACTGACCGGAACGATCATCACCGTTCCCGGGACCAGTGACGAGAACGCGCCGCTGAAGCTGACTTCCGCGCCCTCCAGGTCGGCCGGGTCGTCCGGCAGCCGAGCGAGGACGTCCGTGCGCACCCGGTCGTTCAGCCGGGTGGCCACGTCGGCGTAGTCGAGCTGGTTCGCGAAGTCGCTGAAACCGATGAAGCCCACCGCGTCTCGCAGGGCGGTGCCGGCGATCACCTGACCGGTGCCGATGCTCACGTCGTCCGTGGTTCCCTCGAGACGCACGGTGAGCGGTCGCGAGGGTGAGTCGGCATCGACCGCGGTGACCGTGCCGGATCCCTTGATCAGGTAGGAGAACGCCCCGCCGACCCCCGCCCGGTGGCCGTACTGCTCGCCCGCCGCGTCCGGGTCGGCGTCGATCGCGGCCAGCAGGGTGTTCGCGTCGACCGCCTGATCCTGAACCGCCGGAAGCACTTTCGAGTCCCAGACCTGGTCGACGTAGACGGCCGGGTCGAAGGTCCCACGACCGGCCGCGGCCTGTGCGTCGCTCCCGCTCTCGATCGTGTAGATGCCGGGGACGTGCGAGCAGGCACCGGTGAGGACGAGGACCGCGACGACCGTGGCAGCGGTCAGAAGTCGCCGTGCGGGTCGGCTCACAGCAAAGTGAATATCCATTCGGCGCTGATTGGACATAGCCCGATCATGAATCCGGGCAACCCGGATGTCAATGGGTGTTCCGGACCTCGACGCAGTGTCATGCTGAATAACTCGCCGATGTCGAATGGATATGTGCCTGACATGACCGAAGCGTCGCCACGTCTGTCCGCCGGCCAGGTCCGGCTCCTCACCAAGGTGGCCCGGATGTATCACGAGCGAGGGCTGCGGCAGCCGGAAATAGCCACCAGTCTCCATATTTCGCAACCCCGGGTGTCTCGTCTGCTGAAGCGTGCCGTCGAGCTGGGCATCGTGCGCACCATCGTGATCTCGCCGCGCGGCGTCTACGCCGACCTGGAGGAGGCGGTCGAGCGTAGGTACGGCGTGAGCGAGGTGGTGGTCGCCGACACCGGTGACGAGACCGACGAGCAGCGCATCCTGCCGGCCCTGGCCTCGGCCGCCGCCGTCTACCTGGAGACGACGCTGACCGGCGGCGAACGGGTGGGCATCTCGTCGTGGAGCTCCACCCTGCTGGCCGCGGTGGAGGCGATGCAGCCGCGCCCGGTACGGGCCACCGACGAGGTGGTGCAGGTGCTGGGAGGCATGGGGGTGGTCACGGCCCAGGCCACGGCCACCCGGCTGACCGGCCGGCTGGCGCAGGTGACCGGCGGCAACGCCGTGTACCTGCCGGCCCCCGGGCTGGTCGCGTCCTCCCTCACCCGCGACGGGCTGGTCGCCGACCAGGCCATAGCCGACGTGCTGCGCGCCTGGCGGCACCTCACCCTGCTGCTGGCCGGCATCGGCAGTCTGGAGCCCTCACCGTTGCTGCGACAGAGCGGAAACGCCATCGCCGAGACCGAAATGGGCCATCTGCGGCGTCTCGGCGCGGTCGGTGACGTGTGCCTGCGCTTCTTCGACGAGCACGGGGCGCACATCACCACACCGTTCGAGGACCGTCTCGTCGGCATCGGCGCCGACGTGTTGCGGCGTGTTCCCCGCCGGGTCGGGGTGGCCGGTGGGGAACGCAAGTACAACGCGATCCGGGCAGCCTTGCTCGGTGGCTGGGTGAACGTGCTGATCACCGACCACCGGGTGGCGGAACGCCTGGCCGCGGAGGGCTGAAACGCCAAGACTGTCGGACCGCGCGGTTAGAGTGTGCCCCGAACGCACTCAGGGTTTCGGGGGAATCTGATGAAGCGTCAGGCGTGCTGGGCCATGGCTCTCGCCGTTGTGCTGATGGCCGTGGGGGTTCCGGCCCGCGCCGGGCAGGTCACGGGATCGTCGTCGTCCACGGTTCGAAGTGCGGCGTACCAGCCGATCGACACCGGTGACCGGGCGGCCGTGCGCCGTGCTGTGCTCAAACGGCTGCGCCCCGCGCTGGCGGTGAAGGTGAAGTGGGACGGGTCGGTCGCGCACTGCCGGTCCGGCAGACCGTCGGTCGCCACACAGCGCGCCACCCTGAAGGCGGTCAACTTCTTCCGGGCGATGAGCGGGCTGGCCCCGATCACGTTCGACGCGAAACTGTCGGCCGGGGCGCAGAAAGCGGCGCTGATCATGGACGCCGAGAGCTCGCTCAGCCACTTCCCGCCGCGCTCGTGGAACTGCTGGAGCAAGGCCGGGGCCGAGGCGGCGGGCCGTTCCAACCTCTGTCTGGGCTGCACCGGTGCGGAGTCGATCCTCGAATACATGGACGATCCCGGGCCCGGCAACAAGGCGGCCGGCCATCGGCGGTGGCTGCTGTACCCCTACGTGAAGACCATGGGCAGTGGCGTCACCAGCGGTGCCAGTGCCCTGCGGGTCATCCCGAGCGCCCGGGTCCAGGTCAAGGCCCCGAAATGGGTTTCCTGGCCCACGCCAGGCTATTTCCCCAACGAGCTGGAGCCCGGCGGCCGCTGGTCGCTGAGTTCGTCCAACGACCACGCCGACTTCTCCGCGGCCAGGGTCGCGGTCCGCACGGCGAAGGGCACCCGGCTCAAGGTCGTGCTGCACCGGCCGGTCGAGCACGGCGCACCCGACTACGGTTCACCCGGACTGGTCTGGGAGATCGGTGATCTCGCTCTCCCCACGGGGGCGAAGGGCCGCCGCATCGACGTCACGGTCTCGGGCATCCGGGTCTGGAACGCCACCGACACCGCGCTGACCAAGAAGAAGGTCACCCATCGGTACTCGGTCCGGTTCTTCAATCCGGACGCGTGACCAGCTCGTCCAGCTGGGCCGGGGTGAGCGGCCGCTGGTAGGCCTTGCGCAGCACGCGGTTCCGGGTTTCGTCGTCGGCGGTGTCGGCCAGTGCCACCCACCAGTCCACGCCGGCCGGGTAGGCCCACAGGTACGAACGCAGCAGCGGATCGGCGCCGCGTTCCGACAGCACGTCGCTGATCGTGGCGTTCGTCCACCAGGGCACCCGGGCCCGGGCGTGATTCGCGCACTCCATCAACGGAATTCCGGAGTTCACGGCCAGATGCAGCTCCGCGCGCACCAGTTGCAGGTAGTGGGTCAGTCGCAGCCGGGCGATCAGCGGGGCGTCGTCGGGGGCCAGAAACAAGGGCAGGGTCTGGGCCAGCCCTTCCAGCATCATCTGGTAGGGCAGGTTCACCGACAGCAGCCGCAGCCAGGGCACGTCCGGGTCGTCCGCGCACACCTGGGCGTACGAGGCCGACTGCAAGGCATGGCCGAGCAGCTCGTGCATCGCGAACTGGCGCACCTGCACGACGGTGAACGAGGAGTGCCGCCGGTTGAAGCGCAGCCGGGCCTGGCTCCCGGCGCCGTCCAGCCAGTAGCCCCAGTAGTCCTCGACGTCCACCATCTCGACCCGCACCGTGCAGGGGGCGCGGGTGCCCACCAGCGCACGGGTCCTCGGCTCCAGCTCCCGGGCGATCACCGGGATCTGCTCGGCCGCCTCCTCCGGGGTGAGTGGTTCCTCAGACTTCAGCAGCTGCCGGTTCAGGTCCGGGCCCCAGCCGATCCCGAGCTCCTCCACGGCCCGCACGGCCCGGTCCCGCACGCTCTGGATGTGCTCCTCGGGCCGGTCCGTGGCGTCGCAGCCCTGGGTGTCACGCAGATAGGTGTGCAGCGGATCGCGCCGCCCGAGCAGAGCGCCCGCGTAGGCCCGGTGCGCGCGCACCGCATCCCTGATGTCCCGCGCCCCGGCGCCGATCTCGGCCGCCTTTCCGGCGCACCGGGTGAGCTGCTGATACACGTCCAGGCGACTGCGCGCCGCCGGCACCGGCCGACGGTCGGGGGCGCAGTCGTAGTCGATCACCGCCTGCGCGCCACGGCTGAGCTCATAGGCGTGCCAGGACCGCACGATGCCCTCGACCCGGTCCCGCAACGCCGACACCTCACCCACCCGGCCAGGCTAAGGCGAGCGAGCGTGTCCGGTATGCCGGAATTGCTGCCGCTGGGCGCAGCGGCCGGTTCAGCTCTCGAAGCCCGAGGTCAGAGCGTCGTCCACGGCGTCGGGCGCATAGGTGCGGAAAGCCAGGTAGGTGCGCGTGGACACGACACCCTCGACCTTGCCCAGATGGTCGGCGATGATGTCGGCCAGGGCGTCCTGCTGCTCGACGCGCACGATGGCGACCAGGTCGACGTCACCGGTCACCGAGTACACCTCGCGCACCCCCTCGATGGCGGCGACCGTCGTCGCGACCTCGGGAATCCGGTCCGGCCTGGCTTGGAGCATCACGATCGCGGTGATCACGCCGTCAGCCTAGTACCGGCCCGCTCGCACCCGCGCGGCGGGACCGAACCGCGGCTTTAGAGTAGGTACTCAGGGGTTTCCACCATTCATGTGCGTGTGTACCGGCTATTAGGTTTGTCGGGTCCTGGCGGATCGAACGGGAGCACGCCGACGATGACGACCCAGCCGCACGACCCGCAGGCCGACTCGATCGAGGTCGACTGGTCGTGGACGGACTCCGACGAGGACTGGATCCCCCCGGAGATCGACACCTCCCGGCCCAGTGCCGCGCGGATGTACGACTACGCGATCGGCGGCAAGGACAACTACGAGGTCGACCGCCGGGCCGTGCACGAGGTGGGCCAGATCCTGCCCGACTTCCAGGCCTGCGCCCATGCCAACCGGGGCTTTCTGGTACGGGCTGTCGAGGCCCTGGCCACACTGGGCGTGGACCAGTTCATCGATCTCGGCTCCGGAATCCCGACCTCGCCGAACGTGCACGAGGTGGCGCAGAAGGCGCAGCCGTCGGCGAAGGTGGTCTACGTCGACAACGACCCGATCGTGATGACCTACAACCGGGCGCTGCGAGAGCCGCAGCCGGGCGTGCTCTCGCTGGATCACGACATGCGGCGGCCGCATGCGATCCTCGACGACCCGCGGCTGCGCGCCCATCTCGACCTGGACCGCCCGGTGGCGCTGTTGCTCGTCGCGGTGCTGCACTTCGTGCGCCGTGAGATGGCGGTGAAGGTGGTCGAGCAGTACGCCAGGCTGCTGCCCGCCGGCAGCTACATCGCGATCTCCGTGGTCTGCTCCGACGGGATGCAGCCGGCTCTGGTCGAGCGTCTGGAACAGGTCTACGAGGCCTCGGCCACGCCGTTCGTGGCCCGCACCGGTGCGCAGGTGGAGCAGTTGTTCGACGGCAAGCAGCTGATCGAGCCGGGCCTGACCGACGTCACCCGCTGGCGCAGCGACCAGGGGCCGCTGCCGATCCGCATTCTCGGTGGGGTCGCCCGCATCGGCTGAGTGCCGCGCGGTCGCGTGTCGTGGGGGTGGGCGTTGGGGGGCTGAGCGTGGTGCGGCTCAGGCCGCGCCCTGGATGCTGATCTGTGGGGCCGGCTTCTCGGCGGCCACCTTGGAGAACATGGCCCACACCGACTTGCCCGGCTGCCGCTGCCCGTCCTGCTCGTCGAGCAGCGTCCAGCCCCAGCAAAGGCTCAGCGACTCGACCAGTTGCAGTCCGCGGCCGCCGCCGGCGGCCAGGTCACGGGGGCGGCGCACCGGGGGTGTGGGGCTGGGGTCGGTCACCGAGAGGACGACGTGGGCACCGCTGCTCTTCAGGCTGATCCGCACACCGTCGGTGCGACGGCGGTGCAGCTCGTCCGACGCGGACTCCCGGGAGGCGGCGTCACGTACGCCGTGCGCCAGTGCGTTGGCCAGGAGCTCGGTGGCGACCAAGGCGATGTCATCGGCCATCGACTCGGCGCCGAGGTGGGTGAGGCCACGCCTGACCATGGCCCGGCCGAGCGGGACGGCGTGCGGTGTCGAAGGCAGGAGGCAGGTCGCCGACCCGGCCTCGAGCACGACGTCGTTCTCGGCAGCACCCTGTTTGGTGGACGGCGAGACGTCCACGGACTGCGGCTGTGCAATCACCACGACAGGCCCCATACCTCGTTCCCGACCCCGGGGAGGCTCGGCCGTTCGCCGGACCGGTCTCCCTGAGCCACGCGTTGTGCCGGTGCAAACGCTACCGCCAAATGCACGTGCATCTCGAGAGTATCCGATTGGTTCGTGCGGATGCACGTGCATCAAGAGCAAATATGCGAGTCGCCCGAAATTGACTGAAAGTGGCTTCCGCTAGGACTTGAGCTCGGAGAGATGGCACACTGGCACGGGGTCGCGGCAATGGATACGAAGAGCCACGCTCATCGGCGATCGGATCCTCTTTGACATCATGTGAGGTGCACACACTGTGACGACGCCGGGTGGACCGACGGTCCGGCGCATTCTGGTGGGCGCCCAGCTGCGACGTCTGCGGGAGTCGAAGAACCTGACCCGTGAGGCAGCGGGCTACCGCATCCGCGCGTCCGAATCCAAGATAAGCCGTCTGGAGCTCGGCCGCGTCGGATTCAAGGACCGCGACATCGCCGATCTGCTGGAGTACTACGGCGTCGAGGACGAGGCGCAGCGTGAGGCCCTGGTGGCCCTGGCGCGCGAGGCCAACGCCCCCGGCTGGTGGCACAGCTATGACGACGTTCTCCCGAACTGGTTCGAGACGTTCGTCGGCCTCGAGGAAGCCGCCAGCCTGATCCGCAGTTACGAGATCCAGCTGCTGCCGGGCCTTCTCCAGACGGAGGCGTACGCGCGGGCCGTGGTCAGTGCCGGTGCGCCGACCGCCGCGGTGGCCGAGGTGGAGCGCCGGGTGAACTTCCGGGTGAAGCGCCAGGGCATCCTGCGGCGCGACGATCCGCCGCATTTCTGGGCCGTCATCGACGAGGCCACGCTGCACCGGCCGATCGGTGGGGCCAAGGTGATGCGCGAGCAGATCGAGCACCTGCTCGACCTGATGACGTTGCCGAACGTGACCTTGCAGGTGATGCCGTTCCGGTTCGGCGGGCACGTCGGCGAGGCCGGCGCCTTCACCATCCTGCGCTTCCCCGAGCCGGAGCTGCCCGACACGGTCTATGTCGAGCACCTGACCAGCGCGCACTACCTGGACAAGCCGGATCACGTGGAGCGCTACGCGCAGACCATGGAACGGCTCACGGTCGACAGCCAACCGCCGGACATGACCCGGCGCACTCTTCAGAAGATTCTGGCGCAGGCCTAATCAATCCGCGCTGAAAGGCGTCGGTAGACCCTACTTGGGTCCGATTCCGGGTGGAAACACTCTTGCGTGCACAACCCGCACTGACTCGCTGTGGCGAGACGTGAGCGGAGCGTGTAAATCCCTCTGGTCAGGTGCGCCGACCTGCCCGTATAGTCCTGAACTGCCCCGCTGCCCGCGCAAATGCACGCGCAGTAGAACGTGCAGAAGGACAGCCCAAGGTCTCAGCGACCTGACATGGATGCCGTCTGCCCACATTCGGAGGTCGAGATGTCGCACTTTCACAACGGGATGCCGGCAGAGCTGATCACGGCGGAGTGGAAGAAGTCCGCCCGCAGCAACTCGCAGGGCCAGTGCGTCGAGATGGCGGCGCTCGAAGACGGCCAGGTGGCCGTGCGGAACTCGCGGTTCCCCGGCGGCCCGGCCCTGGTGTACACGCGTCCCGAGATCGAGGCGATGATCCTCGGGGCCAAGGACGGGGACTTCGACCACCTTCTGGGCTGAGCCCGGAGGTGCCTCGCAGGGCCCGGGTCAGGCCTGGGTGAAGCCCGGCAGGAACCGGGCCCGCAGCCTGGAGAGCGTGGCGAGCATCGCGTACTCCGTGGTGGGGGCATCCGCGGACGCGGTGCCCCGGGCCATTCGCTCGCGCAGGAAGGCCAGTTCGCTGCCCAGCTCCTGGAACTCGCGCATGGCCCGGCGGGCTTCCGCCCCGCCGGTGCGCTGGGCCCAGTCCCGGGCCTCCCGCCGGGCGGGCAGGGAGGCCAGCATCGCCACCTCGGCCTGGGTGAGCCAGCCGGTGCGTCCGTAGATGTCGAGATGCTGGGCCACCAGCTTGCCCTCCCGGCCCCGGGCGAGCAGGGCCAGCGAGATGAAGGCGATGAACACGGGCAGCTGGAGCGCCACGTAGGCGGCGGCGAAACCGGCCATGCCGGACGAGGCCGACCAGTTCCAGATGCCGTGCAGCGCAACGGCCACCAGGTAGCCGAGGACCGGGGCCCCGACCTTCAGCAGCGGGTTGCGGGCCCGCACCGCCACCCCGATGCCGACGCCGATCGCGGCGGTGAACAGCGGGTGCGCGAACGGCGATACCACGCAGCGCAGCAGGAACACGAAGACCGTTCCGCCGCCGCCGGTGTCGGCCAGGGTGCGGCCCAGGTAGAGCACGTTCTCCACGTAGGCGAAGCCGATGCCGGCCATGCCCGCGTAGACGATGCCGTCGACCACGCCGTCGAACTCCCGGCGGCGCATCAGCAGGATGAGCACCACGGCCAGGCCCTTGAACGCCTCCTCGACGAACGGTGCCACGAACACGGCGGTGTAGGTCATGTCCCGGCCCGCGTTGTGGATCGCGATCAGCGAGGCGGTGTTGATCACCAGAGCGCCGAACGTGGACACGCCGGCGCCCCAGGCGAAGGTGAGGGCCAGCAGGGACGGGGGCTCGGCCTCGTAGCGGTCCAGCCAGAGGAAGGTCGCGATCACCGGGAAGACCGGGACGGCGGCCAGCACCGAGCCGGTCACCAGGCCCATCACACCGGTCTCGCGGGTGATGGCGAGAACGGTGAGCAGGCCGGAGGCGACGAGGACGATGATCACCGCGACCCAGAGCAGCGTCGTGCGCATCCGGGGACGACGGGGCGCCGTCAGTGGCTGGTCGGCAGGCATGGGGAACGGCGCGCTCACGGCACCGAGATTAGCGGCGCGACGTACCCGGCGGTTCATCCTTCACCCGCCGAACGGCTCGAAGCGTAGAGTACCGGCCGTGACATCGGAGAACAGCGAACGTTCGCAGGACCGCATCGTCTGGATCGACTGCGAGATGACCGGCCTCGATCTGGGGAAGGACGCCCTCATCGAGGTCGCGGCGCTGGTCACCGACTCCCAGCTCAACGTGCTCGGTGAAGGCGTCGACGTCGTCATCCGGCCCCCGGACGGCGTGGTGGACACCATGGTCGACGTGGTGCGCACCATGCACACCACATCGGGCCTGCTGGAGGAGCTCGACAAGGGCATCACGCTCCAGGAGGCCCAGGAGCGCGTGCTCGAGTACATCAAGACCTGGGTGCCCGACCCACGCAAGGCGCCGCTGGCCGGCAACTCGGTCGGGACCGACCGGGCGTTCCTGGCCCGCGACATGGTCGAGCTCGAGCAGCACCTGCACTACCGGATCGTCGACGTCTCCTCGATCAAGGAGCTCGCCCGGCGCTGGTACCCCCGGGTGTATTTCGCCTCGCCGTCCAAGAACGGCGGTCACCGGGCCCTCGCGGACATCCGGGAGAGCATCGAGGAGCTGAAGTACTACCGGGAGGTGCTCTTCGTGCCGCACCCGGGCCCGGACAGCGAGACCGCTCGCGCCGCCGCCAAGAAGTACGTGCTGCCCCCGTCCTGATCCGGTGCCTTTGCCTGTCCGCATGGCGGTTTCGGCGCAGTGTGCCAGCTGTCACGCGGCGGGCGGGGTTACCGGTTTCGTAGTTCGGGTTGGTGCCTGGTAATGTTTTCAACGCAGCGAGGGGCCGCAAGGCACCGAGCAGCCGAGGGTCATTAGCTCAATTGGCAGAGCAGCTGACTCTTAATCAGCGGGTTCGGGGTTCAAGTCCCTGATGGCCCACCTCAGGCGCAGGCCAGGTCTTCGGACCTGGCCTGTTCTGCTTTGGTCAGTGGTTCTTCATGAGTCCCACCGGAACACGCGGATTCGGTCCACGCGAGCGCGGCCCTGCGGTCGAGGCCGCCCGCTCAGCCCTGACCCAGCCGCTCCGCCAGGGCCATGGCGTCGTACGGCGCATGCACCTTGGCGTCGTTGTCGAAGTAGACGAACACGTCCCGTCCGGCCCGGCTGGTGGGCAGGGTGGCGATGGTGTCCGGTGTCCTGCGGATCTCTCCCGAACGCCACCGGCGCACGCGCTCGGCCCAGCGGTCCAGGCCGGCCGCGTCGTACCCGCTCACGTAGAGCTCCTGGTCGCCGTGCAGCCGCACGTAGACGAAGCCGGCTGTGACGTCTTCCAGCACCGGGAACTTCCCGGCCGAGTCGGCCACCACCAGGGCCGCGTCGTGCTCTCGCAGCTGTTGCACGAAGGCCGGGTCGGCGAAGCTGGGGTGGCGCACCTCGAAGGCGTGGCGGACCGGCCGGTCGGCGTCCGTCTCGGTGAGCACGCGGTCGGCCGCCAGCCGCTCGTCATGCCTGCCGGCCAGATCGGCAGCCTGCTGGGTGGAGGTGGGCAGGCTGTTCAGAAACCGCTCGATCAACGCGCCGTCGTAGGGCATGGTGGGCGGGAGCTGCCAGAGCACCGGGCCGAGCTTCGGGCCCAGGGCGAGCAGGCCGCTGGCGAAGAAGGTGGCCAGCGGGGTGTCGATGTCGTTCAGGCGCTTCATGTGCGTGATGAAGCGGGAGCCCTTGACCGAGAACACGAAGTCGTCCGGCGTCTGCGCGGCCCACTGCCGGTAGCTCGAGGGGCGCTGGAGCGAGTAGAAGGATCCGTTGATCTCGATCGAGTTCAGCCGGGAGGCGGCGTGTTCCAGCTCCCGGGTCTGGGGCAGGCCCTTCGGGTAGAAGGTGCCCCGCCACGGCGGGTACCGCCAGCCGGAGATGCCGATCCGCAGGTCAGCCATGCCCGTGAGGCTAAGGCCCTACTGCCGGGGCGGCATCCGGCGAAGCACCACGTCGTGCAGCTCGCCGTCGTGCGCCGTCGCGGTCAGGTAGGTGTGGTCGGGCTGCTTGCGCCTGTCGGTGGGGGAACCGGGGTTCAGCAGCCGCATGCCATTCGGTGTGGTGGTGTCCCACGGGATGTGGCTGTGCCCGAACACCAGCACATCGGTGTCGGGGTAGGCCTTGTCGCAGCGCTTCTCGCGACCGTCCCTGGACCCGGTCTCGTGGGTCATGGCGAACCGGACCCCCTCCAGCTCCACCCGCGCGATCTCAGGCAGCCGCCTGCGCAGCCCCGGACCGTCGTTGTTGCCCCACACCCCGACCACCCGCTTCGCCCGGCTCTCCAGCCGGTCGAGCAGGGACTCGGCCACCCAGTCGCCGGCATGGAACACGACGTCGGCCTCCGCCACCGCGGCCCACACCTCGGCGGGCAGGTCGTGACCACGCTTGGGCAGGTGGGTGTCGGAGATGATCAGCAGCTTGACGGGCACGACGCCGACAGTACGTGAGGCGGCCGGATCAGGTTGAATCGGGAGGAGTCGGTGAACCTTCTCGCGGAAGCGGTGATCTGGTGGGACGTGCGGTGCTGGGGCTGATCCAGGCCAGTCATCCGGTGCCGGCGGTCGCGGTGACGGTGTTCGCCACGGCGTATGCGGTCGCCGTCCAGAACGGTCTGATCATGGACGCTTTCGGGCCCGCCCTGCCGGTCGGGGCGGCGGTGTTCGCGGGACAGTTGTGTGTGGGGTGGTCCAACGACGCTCTCGACGCCGATCGAGACCTGGCCGCGCAGCGCGAGGAGAAGCCGATCAGCGCCGGACGGGTGGGGGCCGGAACCGTTGCCGCGGCTGCCTGTCTCGCGGCAGCCGCGGCGGTGGTGCTCTCGACCCGGCTTGAGGACGACGCAGGGCTGTACCACCTCATCGCCGTCCTCGGTGCCGTCGGATACAACGCCGGGCTGAAAAGCACGCGGCTCAGCCCAGTTCCGTACCTGCTCTCCTTCGGTCTGGTGCCGGTCATCGCCTCGCTGGCGGTGACCGGCGAGTGGCCCGCGACGTCGACCGTCGGGGCTGCTGCCCTGCTCGGAGCGGGAGCGCATTTCGCCAACACGGTGGGCGACACCGAGGCCGACGCGCTCACCGGCGTGAGAGGGCTGCCCCAGAGGATCGGGCCCACCCGCTCGCTGACGGTCATGGCGGTGCTGATCGCGCTGGGCGCCGCCTGGTTGCTGACGGGAGTGGCGGCCACGGACGGAATCGGTTTCTTCCGAACGATTCTCGCCGTGGTTCTGCTGGTCGCGGGGGCGCTTCTGGGACTGGTGGGAGCCGTCGGGCGCGTCGGGGTCCCGGGCGGCGGACGGGGTCGTCGCCGCCTCGGACGGCCCGGCGGTCCGGTGGCCTTCCGCCTCACCCTGGTCGCGGTGGCCCTGGTGGTGGCCGGTGTGCTGCTGACGGCCTGAGACGGTCAGCGTTCCCACGGCGGCGTGTCGTCCATCTTGGCGTAGTACTTGGCGAGATGGCTCTTCGCCCGGTCGATGTCGTGGGCGGGCATGTCGATTCCGCCGTGGCTGCCCTGCATGATGGCCCCCGCTGCCATGACGCCGCGCGGCACGGCGACCAGCTTGCCGTCGACCACGTCGGCGATGAGCAGCTTGTAGGCCGTGAAGTTCTGCTTCTTCTCGCTGTCGTACCAGACGTGGGTGTTGCGGTATTTCTCGTTCGGTTCGTCGGTGGCGTCGGCCCACTGGCGCACGCGCTTCTCGGCGGCGGAACCGTTCCACTCCCGGTCGCGATCGGCCAGAGGAAGGTCCTGGAATGCCGTGACGGACATGTCGGCTGCTCCCTTGCTGCTCCGTGTTCTCTTCCGTTCGGTGGCCACTCTGCTCCTGAGCAGGGTCGGCGCATCTTCGGGCGGCCGGGCCTCAGGTCGGGCCTCAGGTCGGGATTCAGGTCGGGATTCAGGCCGGGTCGAGGCGGGCCAGCGTCGCCTCGGCCCGTTTCAGTTCCTTGGACGTGTCTTTCAGGTGTCTCTCGTGCCGGCGGAGCTCACGTTCGGCCTGCGCGACCTGCCGATCACCCGTGTCGAGTCGGCGCCGGACCGACACCACCTCTGCCTGGAGCTCGTCCAGCCGGGCCTGGAGCTGCGCCTGTTCCGACCGGGCGTCGTCGTGCTTCTGCCGCTTCTGCCGGAGCTCGTGCTCCGCCTCGGTCAGCTCGGCGCGCTTCTGCTCGACCAGTTGCCCGGCTCGCTGTTTCTCGTCGGCCTGTTGTTCCTGGTCGGCCTGTGTCTGGGTCCGGTGATCGGCTGCCGAGCTCGCTGTCGGCTGTGCCGACGGCCTTTCCACCAGCCGTGCTGCTGACCTCCGCACCGGCTGTGCCGCCTGATCTTTCGCCGGCCGTGCCAATGACCTGGCTGATGACCTTCTCGCTGGCCTCGCCGCTTCCTTCGGCCCGTCGGCGCCTGACTCGTCGAGCTTCACGTCGGCGAGTTTGGTGGTGCGCCGGGGTCGCAGCGGGGTGGCCGTGGCCTCGGTGATGTCGACCTCGCCGAACCCCGCGTAGGTGAGCGCCCGGGTGAGACGACCGGACATCACCGCCATCGACGCCTGCTCGTCGGCGACAGCCGCCCCGAGCGTGTCTTCCAGCTCGCGACGGACGGCCGCGCTCACCCTCTGCCCGGCTGCGGCAGCCACTTCGTCGGCCCGGCCAACCAGTGCCGTGACGAGCTGATGCCGCTGCCGGGTGAGCTCACGCATACGAGGCGCGTCGAGCACGGCCTGCGCCTGACGGAGCTGCCCGCCCAGTTGCTCGAGCCGCTCCATCTCGCCCGCGGAGCCCTGTTCACCCCGGGCCAGCTGGTTGACCAGCCAGGCCGAGGTGGTGGGCCGTCGCAGCTCGCCGATGGCTCGGGCTGCGTCGGCGTCACCGGCCGCGCGGGCGTCACCCGCGAGGCGGGTGCGCTCGGCGGTGAACCGGCCCGGTTCGACCGCGTAGAGCTCACTCGCGGCCCCGTCGAGCGAAGAGCTCACTCGTGCAGCCGATCCGGAAGACCGAAGTAGGGGAACAACATGGGTGTGCTGAGAAAGGTTGTCATCTCGGTGATCTGGCCATGAACCACCTGGAGCACCTGGAGGCTCCACGGCGACCAGCCCCCGTCGGCAGCGACCCGGTACTGCCCGAAGGCCGGCATGCCGTTGGCGGAGGTGGGCACCAGCCGGGAACCCCTGCACTCGTGGCCGGGACCGGTCATCCAGGCGACGATCTCTTGCGGACCGCTCAGCCAGAGGTCGAGCGGCGGCATCGACATGGTCGCGTCTTCGTGCAGCAGCGCGACCAGGCCCTCCATGTCGTAGTTCTCGAAAACCTCCAGATAGCGCTGCAAGAGGGCGGCCGACTCGCCCTCGGCGGACCCGTCGGCGAGGGAACCCGCCCGGGCGCCCGCGGTGGCCCTGGCCATCGCCTCCTCCGGCGTGCTGCCGTCGGTGGCGAGGGTGGCTCGGGCCCGTTGCAGGGCGCTGTTGACCGAGGCCACGGAGGTGTCGAGCAGTTCGGCGACCTCGGAGGCGCGCCACTGGAGCACCTCACGCAGGATGAGCACCACCCGCTGACGGGGAGGCAGATTCTGGAGCAACGCGATGAAGGCCAGCTGGACGGTCTCCCGCCGGACCGCGGCCTCGGCCGGATCGGTGGTGCCCTCGAGGACCCGGCCGTCCGGGATCGGCTGGATCCAGGTGGCCTCGCCGAGCGGTTCGCCCAGCACCACCTCGGCGGTCTTCTGGGAGGGCCCGAGGTCCATCGGAAGAGCCCGGCGCTCGCGGCCTTTCAGCATGTCGAGGCAGACGTTGGTGGTGATGCGGTACATCCAGGAGCGCAGAGCCGAGCGGCCCTCGAACCGGTCGAGTCCGCGCCAGGCCCGGATCATCGCCTCCTGAACGGCGTCTTCGGCCTCGAACGCGGAGCCCAGCATCCGGTAGGCGTAGGCCGTGAGTTCGGTGCGGAACTGCTCCAGTTCGTGTGCCTCGTGCCCCTCCACCGCGAGAGTGTCTCTCGCGGTCCTGACCTCGCTCATGCTGACGATCCCCTCGGTCAACGATCACGGTGCCGATCTGTTCGCAAGCGTAGGGGTGGCCACCGACAATCTTCCGGAGACGAGGGCAGGTGTGGCGGGCCGGAGCTCCTCGTCGTCCAAAATTTGAGGGGAACCACCCACCCGACCGGCACTGCCCCCACACCCGAAACACCATTGCCAGCCGCGCCCGCACCCGGCAGGGTTCGCGGTGGGGCTTGACCGCCCGGCCGACCCGGCGGCCCGGAACCGGGCCGATGCGGAGGTGTGCCGGATGCCGGCGGAGACGATGGCCGAGATCACCACGGAGGCCGAGCTGCGGGCACTCGTCGGGGAACCGATGCCCCTGGCGGCGAACAAGGTGCGTGCGCGGCTGGACCAGACGCATCGTGACTGGCTCGCGGCCTCGCCCTTTCTGCTGCTCGGGACCGCTGCCGACGACGGGTCGTGCGACGTCTCGCCGAAGGGGGACCCCGCGGGGTTCGTCCATGTGCTCGACGACACCACGATCGCGATGCCCGAACGGGCCGGGAACCGGCGTGTCGACGGCTATCTCAACATTCTGCGCAACCCCCAGGTCGGCATGCTGTTCGTGATTCCCGGCCGCACCGACACGCTGCGCGTCAACGGGCACGCCCGGATCGTCAGCGACGCGCCGTTCTTCGAGGAGATGGTGGTGAAGGGGCACCGGCCGGTGCTGGCGCTGGTGGTCTCGATCGACGAGGTCTTCTTCCACTGCGCCAAGGCGTTCATGCGCTCGGACCTGTGGAAGCCGAACACCTGGGACCCGGAGGCCCTGCCCTCGCGGGCGCAGCTCAACCACCGGGCGAGCAACACCGGCCAGAGCCTTGAGGCGCTGGAGGCCTACTACGCACCTGAGAATTGTGCGAAGGGTCTATACCCGGTGAACCAGGAGTGACGACGGTTGGTTCTGGGGTTCGTTCAGTGGTATAAATCACACTTGTTACAGGTGGGGTGGTTGGTGCTTTATGGCAGGATTCGGCGAGAAATCCTGTCACGGGTCCGGCGCGCAATCCGATTGACCGAGCACGGCTGAAAAGCTTCGCCTGGGTCGGTCATGTTTGCTCCCGTAAAATCATGCTGGGTCGACGATCAGCGCGCCGATGTGCCGGGATGGGGCGAAACTGTGGAAAGCACCGAGACGGCATCCGCGCCGTCGTTTCCGCGGCCGCGAGTTTCCGGTGAAGACCTCGATATCCGGCGTCTGCTACGGCTGGCCCGGGTGCATCTGGGCATGGAGTTCGCGGCCCTGGTGGAGGTTCTCGAAGATCACGTTGCTCTGCGGGCGGTCGACTGCGGGCAGACCACACTGAGTTTCCTGCTCGACCGGCGTGTCCCGCTGGAGGGCACCTACGCCCAGCACATCCTGGCGGGCACCCTGCCCGAGCACCTGGCCGACACGCTCTGGCACCCGGTCAGCCGTGACCTGCTCTCGACCCGGCGCAACGGTGTGGGTTCCTACGCCGCCGCCCCGATCGGAACGGGCGCGCTGCTGGTCTGTGCCAGCGGCAGCAGCACGCCCGGGCTCGACGAGCGGGCCCCCCAGTTCCTCGCCCTGCTGGCCGAGGTGGTGGGGGAGCAGATGCGCCGCGCCCACATCGGCGAGCAGGGGCGCATCCACGAGGCGCTCGACGGCGGCCGGTTCCGCATGGTCTACCAGCCGATCGTCGACCTGGCCCACGGCGCCGTGGTCGGTTACGAGGCGCTGGCGAGGTTCGACGACCCCGGATTTCCCACTCCCGCACATGCTTTCGAGGCGGCAACCCGGGCCGGGCTGGGGGTCCAGCTGGAACTGCTCACGATGCGCTCGGCCCTCGAGCAACTGCCCGTGATGCCGGCCGGGGGGCGGCTCAGCGTCAACCTCTCGGCCGAGGCCCTGATGACGCCGAGCGTGGTCGAACTGCTGCTGCACCACGCGCACTACCCGCTCAGCGTGGAGATCACCGAGCACACCCAGGTGCGTGACTACGGCCTACTCACCGAACCGCTGGCGCACCTGCGCCGCGCCGGGGTCGAGATCGTCGTCGACGACGCCGGGGCCGGGTTCGCCAACTTCGCGCACCTGCTCAAGCTGCGGCCCTCCGTGATCAAGCTCGACATCGAGCTGGTCCGCGGCATCGATCAGGACCCGATGCGGCTCGCGCTGACCCGCAGCCTGGTGGCGTTCGCCGCCGAGGCCAAGGTGTCGCTGGTGGCCGAGGGCATCGAGACCGACAGCGAGCTCCAGACCCTGCGGTCGCTCGGGGTCGGGTTCGGGCAGGGGTTCATCTGCGGGCGGCCCGCCGCACTGCCCGTCGCCTGAGTCTCAGCTCTCGATCGGCGACGTGGAGAGTACGGCGGTGCGGCTCCTGAGCCGTTTGGCCTCGTACTGAGCCTGGTCGGCGGCGCGGAACAGGTCCGTAGCGTCCAGGTGGGGCCAGGCCTGGGTGGTGCTGGCCACCCCGCACGACACACCGGCGCCGGCCGGCAACCCGGACGCGGCGGCGCAGAACGCGTCGGAGCAGGCGAGCACCGCGGGCACCGAGTGATTCGGCACCAGCACCACGAACTCGTCGCCTCCGACCCGCGCGATCAGGCTGCCGATCAGCGGTGAGAAGTGCTGCACGAGTAGGCGTGCCACCGAAGTGAGCAACTGGTCGCCCGCCGCGTGCCCGGTCGTGTCGTTGACCCGTTTCAGGCCGTTGACGTCGACGGCCACCGCGGAGACCCGCCTCGACGCGGCCTCGATCACCGACCGGTGACGCGCCCGCCCGTCCTGGTCGGGGAGGACCTCGGCGAGATGACCCGCCACGTCGGGGCGCGGTGAGCGGTACTGGAGAGCCACCGACGCCGCGTCGTCGAGAGCCCGCCGGTTCGCCAGGCCGGTGAGCGGGTCACGGAAGGCGAGCTGTTCGAGGGCCTCGAAATGGATGGCCCGGGACAGCGCGCCCGCCAGGATCGCGCAGAGCGCCTCGGTGTAGGCGAGGTCGAGCACCGCGAACCGGTCGAGCCGGTAGTCGCGGGTGGCGTAGAACTCGCCCCACAGCTGTCCGTCGACGATCAGCGGGGCCGCGAGGGCCGTGCGTTTGTCGAGGCGGCGCAGCAGGGCCACCTCGTGCGGGTCGCTCAGCGGGTCTTCCACCTCGGTGACCAGGGTCTGGAGCTCGGACAGCACCTGCCGGGCCTGGGGGTAGTCGTCGAAGTGGTAGGTCTCGTCGGTCGGCCAGCGCACCTCGTCGGGGGCCAGGTCACCGACGTTGATCAGGGTCTGGAGGGTGCTCGTGCCGGGCTGGAGGCGGCTGATCGAGATGCTGCTCGCTCCCAGGGCGTCGAGGGCGGACTCGGCGGCAAGCTCCAGCATCTGGTCGAGGCGTACGGACAGCCCGAGGGCGCGCGCGACCGCGGCGAGGCTCTGGATCCTCGCGGTCGCCTCGTCTGACCTGGCGATTGCTTCCTCGGATCGTGATGGCACGGTCGTGTCCGTCGTGATCGGCGGGGTGATTCGCCCCGAGTTCGGCACAGGAGGTGATGATGTCATCATTCAGTGCCTGCTGACCTTGAGTCGCCGGTCAGTAACTGGTGGATCTTTCGCGTCGGGCGCCCTCCACGGCCGAGCAGGCAATGGAGAGTCGTCCGCGCCGGGCAAAAGGTTGCCCAGCGCGCGCGAGTGGATGCTCTGAGTAGGCGATGCGATGACCCGTGTGGGCGATGGCCGCCCGGGGGTTCGATGGAGGTGGAACTGGTGCGCCCGGCAGGATTTGAACCTGCGACCGACAGATTAGAAGTCTGTTGCTCTATCCGCTGAGCTACGAGCGCTCGAGGGCTGGCTGGGCAGGACGCCGTTGCTCTCGACGCCCTGCTGGCTGACCCCCGTCCGCGATGATACCGGCGCGTCGGGTCTGGTGAAGGGAATATGGAATCACTGCATGGATGGGCGCCGGGAAAAAGGTGCGAACCGTACTTTTGCCTAGTCGCGGCCCTGTGGGAGATTGGCCCGCGCAATAGCGAACTCGTGACCAAGAGTATTTGAATGAATGCAAAGAGTTTATCTGATGCGCCGAAGTGCCTATTCATGCGGAATCGCCGTGACTCTGGTCTCGCCGGCTCCTGGAGTACGGCCATTCGAACGTTTCGGCGTGGATGTGGCGTGTTCCGCCCGGCGAGGCAGTAAACATAGGGGCGGAGACCGGGTCGTTGCGGCTCTTCCTCGCGCAATGAACAATTAGTTATCTTTGATCGACGGAACGTATTGCATTCGGTCGTCATGATGGCGGCCTGGCGGACTACAGGGAGGTGGACGGCGCTGTGAGCCCGGCACGAGATGGCCGCCGTACAGAAGGCACCGGCGCCGATCGGCCCGCGGGCGCCCCGGCCTGGCCCGAGGCCGGCGGAATCGCCGACGGTTCCCGGTCGGCCGGACCGCCCGCCCAGGTCGTGGACATGGACAGGACCGGGAAGCCGGCCGACACCGGTGGGGTGGTGCGTGCCGGCGCCGGTGCTGTCGCCGCTCGCGCGGGTCAGATCGTGGCCGGGGCGCGGTCGGTGTTCTCCACCGATCAGACCGAGCCGGTTGTCGGCGAGCCGGTGCCCGGTGAAGATCCGGAAGCCACCGATCAGGCCGGACGGGCCAGGTTCGCCCCTCCGATCCAGTCCAGCACGCCGACCGGGGGGCCCGCTCGGGCCCGCTTCGCTTCTCCAGCACCTGTCGCCGCGGACGTCGCTCCCGAACCCCGGCCGCGTGACATGCGGTCGGCGGAGGCCCGGATGGTTGCCGCCGGTGTTCGGGAGAGCGCATCCGTGGCCGTCGGCGTTCCCGTGGAGGAGCCGGCCGTTCCTTCCGTCACCGGCGCCGAGTCTGAGGAGGTTGCGGCCGGGCCGTGGTTCGCTCCCCGGATCGGCCGGGCGGACAGCGCACCCGCCGGCGCCGGGCAGACTGATGGCGTGGATCAGGACGAACATGAAGTTCCGGTGCCGACGGTGGGTGCCGGGCCGGCGGCCGAGGCGAGACCTGCCGTCGGCGCGTCCGCCGGGGCCGTTCGTGCCGGAGCGGGCCGTCCCGCTGTGAGGACGGGAACCGGTGCCAGGAGCGGGGTCTCCGCCGGTGCGTCCGCCGCGACGGGGCCCGGCCGGGCCGCTTCGGCCGCCGGCCGCGGGGCAGGTGGCGACGCCGGAACCCCCGGCGCCGTGGGCAGCGCCCCGCTGCCCGAGCGGCTCGCCGCGGTCGCCCGTTTGCGCACCCAGGTGGCCACGCTTCCACTGACGCTGGACGTGGAGGGCATCGCCGACGTCCGGCGCGAGCGTGAGGACCTGCTCAGTCAGCTCGACGACTACATCCTGCCCCGGCTGCACCGCCCCGACGCTCCCGCGCTCGCGGTCATCGGTGGTTCCACCGGTGCGGGCAAGTCCACCCTGACCAACTCCATCGTCGGCCGCGAGGTGAGCCGGTCCGGCGTGCTGCGTCCGACCACCCGGTCGCCTGTTCTGGTCCATCATCCGCACGACTCGGGTGCTTTCCTCTCGCAGCGCATCCTCCCGCGCCTGACCCGGGTGACCTCCGAGGCCCCGGAGCCGGTGCAGCCGATCGACCCGAACGCCCCGCGGATCACCGGCCTGCGGCTGGTGCCGTACGACGGTCTGGCGCCCGGCCTGGCGATCATCGACGCCCCCGACATCGACAGCCTGGTCGAGACCAACCGTGACCTGGCGGTGCAGCTGCTCCAGGCGGCGGACCTGTGGATCTTCGTCACCACGGCAGCCCGGTACGCCGATGCGACGCCGTGGAAGATGCTGAAGCAGGCCGCGGATCGCGGTGCGGCCATCGCCGTGGTGCTGGACCGGGTGCCGCCGGAGGCACTTCAGGAACTGCGCATCCATCTGGCCACGAAGCTTCGCGACCAGGGCCTGGGTGGCGCGGCGCTGTTCACCGTGCCGGAGAGCCCGCTCGAGGACGGCTATCTGCCGGTGCAGGCGGTGCGGCCGCTGCGCGACTGGTTGCGCCGGATCGCCGGGGACGAGCGTTCCCGGTCGGTCGTGGTGGAGCGCACCCTGGCCGGAGCGATGCGCAGTCTTCCCTCTCGTGCCCGGATCCTCGCGAAAGCCGCTGCGGCACAAGCCGATGGCTGGTCGCAGCTGTACGAGGACACCGACGCCGTGATGATCCCGGCCCGGGTGACCCTGCTTGATGGGCTCGCCGACGGCTCGCTGGTGAGCGGGCAGGTGCTGTCGCACTGGCAGGAGTTCATCGCCCGCGGTGACCTGGCGGCGCGACTGGGTGGGACGTCGTCGGGCCGAGCCCAGCGGATCGGTGCTGCCATCACCCAGCAGGAGACGACCGAGCAGTCGCTCACCACCACCATCTGCGAGGCGGTCTCCGCGACGGTGCACCAGGCCGCGCGGTCCGGCCTGGAACAGGTGGTCAGCACCTGGCGTGGACACGTCTACGGCGCGGCCCTGCTGACGGCGCGCGGCCATCAGGTGGCGCCCCTGGAGCAGGACAAGCTGCTGGCCAAGCCGGTCGGCGAGTGGCGTGAACAGGTGGCCGGGCAGGTGAAGCAGGCGCTGGCGAAGGCGGTCGAGGCCGCCCCCGACGGCCTGACCGTGGACGAGCAGACCCTCGTGGACGTGGTGTTCATGCTGACGGTGTCCGAGGACTCCAGCCTTGAGGACCCCGATCACAGCGGAAGTCGGCTCGGCGAGGCGTTCTTCGCGCCGGACAGTCACACGGGCGGCAAGGCCGCCGACGGTGCGGAGCCGGTCGCTTCGGGCTCGACGCTGGGCGCTCATCTCGCGGTGGTGGAGTTGCTAGGAGAGGAGACCGTGCGGTCCATCATCGAGGAGGCCCGCACCGACCTGGCGAACCGGGCCGGAGCCGTGATCGACGACGAGCGCCGTCGGCTGGAGCGGATGCTGGAGAACCCCGAAGACCTCGGCCTGCGGGTGGGCGCCCTGCTGGACGCCGCCTCCGCGGTGAACATCGCCGAGTGAGCCCTACTCTGGGAAGACGTGAGCACTGACGCGCCGGGAACCACCCGGACGGCGCGAAACCCCCTTGCTACAGCGACAGGATCGGCAGGAGCGATGACCCGAAGGAACGGCGAGGCCAGGTGACCGACGTGATGGGGCGGGTTGCCGCACTGTCCGCGGCCCTCGACTGCGGAGCGCCCTGGCTGCCGCCGGAAGCCGTTCAGAAGACGCGGGACCGGATGGAGCACGTGGGCCACCGGCTCGACCTCGGCACCGACCGCACCGTGGTGGCCCTCGTCGGGGCGACCGGAGGCGGGAAGTCCAGCCTGTTCAACGCGATTGCGCGGATGGACATCGCCGCGGTCGGTGCCCGCCGTCCGTTCACCACCTCCCCGATGGCGTGCGTGTGGGGCGAGCTCGGCTCGGAGAAACTCCTCGACTGGCTCCAGGTCCCGGCCGACCGCCGGATGACCAGGGAGTCCGTGCTCGACGCCGACGACCAGGCCGTTCTGCACGGTCTGGTGCTGCTCGACCTGCCGGACCACGACTCGACCGAAGCCGTTCACCGGGTCGAGGTGGATCGGCTGGTGCGCATGGTCGACCTGATGATCTGGGTGGTCGACCCGCAGAAGTACGCGGACAACGTGCTGCACGCCGGCTATCTCCAGAAGCTCACCAGCCATGACGGCGTGATGCTCGTGGTGCTGAACCAGGTGGACAAGCTCAGTCCTGAAGAGACCGAGACCTGCGTGACCGACCTGCGGCGTCTGCTCGACGGGGACGGGCTGGCCCGGGTCGGCATCGTGCCGGTCTCCGCCACCCGTGGTGACGGCGTGGACGAGCTGCGTGCGCTGCTGGCCGACGTGGTGCAGGACCGGTTCGCCGTGATCGAGCGGATCGAGAGCGACCTGGACATCGCCGCCGAGGAGATCGCCGCCGGACTCGCTGCCTCGGAACCCGGTGCCGGACAGCCGGTTTCGCAGGACAAGTTGGTCAACGACCTGGCCGCGGCCTCGGGTACCTCGGCCCTGCTGGACGCGCTCGCCGCCGAGTACCGTCGGCGGGGCAGGCAGAAGCTCGCCTGGGCACCGGCTGCCTGGGTGGCCCGGATCGCGGCCCGGCGCAAGAGTACCGGGCCCGCCGAGGCCCGGTTGCAGGCCGAGACGGCCTCGCTGAAGGCACTCGCGTCGCCCTCGCAACGCCCGGCCGTCCGGCTCGCGGTCGAGGCGATGCTCGCGGACAACGCCGGCCCGCTGCCCGAGCGCTGGGCCAAGGAGGCCCGGACGCTGGTGGCCCGGGCCGGGGACCCGGCCGTCTCGCCGGAAGACGTTCTGCTGCCGTCCGGTGTCCAGGGTTCGTCGGGCGGTGCGGCCGGAGCGGCGTTGGCGGGGCGTGGCCGGCACACTCCCGCTTACGGCCTGCCGAAGATCACTCCCACCACCGGGGTTCCCTCCGACCCGGACGGACTCGCCCGGGTGCTCGACAGCCGGCTCGCGGCAGTCGATCTCCGGTTCTCGACGCCGCTGTGGTGGCACCTGACACAGTTCGTCCAGCAACTTCTCGCGCTGGGCTCGGTGATCGGGGTGCTCTGGCTCGCGGTGCTGGTGCTGGGGCGGCTGGCCGGCCAGGAGCCGTCGGGCGCTCTCGGGTCGTTGCCCCTGGCTGTCTCTCTCGTCGTCGGCGGCCTGGTCGCCGGGCTGTTGCTGCGGTTGCTCTCCCGCTGGTGGCTGACGGCGGGTGCGCGGAACCGCCGGGCCGAGCTCGACGGACGGCTGCGCGAGGCCGTCGCCGAGGTGGCTGCCGAGCGCGTGGTGGCGCCCATCCGCTCGGTACTGGCGCGGCACCGGGAAACCCGGCAGGTGCTGCTGGGCGAGCGGTCCCCGACGTCGGGGGCGGCCGAGCCGACTCCAGGGGCGGACGAGACGGAGCAGAGCGACCCGGAACCGGTGGCGGCTCTTTCCCGCTGAGAACGTCGGCGCGGTAGATGTGTTCATGACGGCGATGGTGAATCGGCCTCATCCGGCGGATCCACCGTCGCCGTCAGTCTGTGGACAACTCTCCCGTCGTACCTGACGCGGCAGGCATGAACCGCAGGTTGTCCACAGACCACCCGTTGTCGCTTCTGTCGTTGTCCGTCGCGGCGGAACCTGGATCCCTGCCCGGGCATTCGGCCCGGCGGTCCCCGGCATCCGGCCGGCGAGCGAAAGGGGTCTTCCATGAACGACATCCAGGTGGTCCTGCGCGGGAACATCGCCAGTGACCCGCGGTTCGTCCGGTTCGATGACGGCAACTGCGTGACCAGCTTCCGTCTGGCCTCCACGTCCTCGTGGTTCGACCGGGAGCACAACACCTGGGTCGACCGGCGCACCACCTTCGTCAGCGTGAACTGCCGCAGGGCCCTGGCCACCAGCGCGCTCCAGAGCCTGCACAAGGGACACCCGGTGGTGATCACCGGCAGGTTGTGGGAACGGTCGTGGGCCAAGGAGGAACGATCCGGCCGCACCCTCGAGGTGGAGGCCGAGACGGTCGGCCACGATCTGACCTTCGGGGTCTCCGCGTTCACCCGGTTCACCCGCCGGCACGCCGGTCAGGAGACCGTGATCCGGGACGGGCAGCCGATCGAGCCCTCCGACGCGAACGCGGCGGCGGTGTACGAGGCGGTGCGGGAGATCGAGGCGCCGGTCGCCGACGTGTCCGGGTTCCATGTGCTCGAGGACGACCCGGAGGACGCCGTCGGGGGCGGGATCTCCGTGTCACGGGCCCGCTGAGCGTGGTCGCGAGACAGGTCCAGGTATCAGGCCCGGTGGTGGGTCCGGGCGAGGGGAGGGTAGGAGCGGTGCGGCAGGATTCCTGTCATGAGCTCCCCACAGACCACGGCCCGGGCCGTGGGCATCGCACTCGGCGTGCTCGCCGACGCCGCGTTCGGCGATCCCCGGAGAGGCCACCCGGTCGCGGTGTTCGGGTCCTGGGCCGGGCGGCTGGAGCAGCGGATCTACCGGCCGACCCGGCAGCGCGGGGTGCTTTACACCGTGGTCGCGGCCGGAGTGCCCGTGGTGGTGACGGCCGGGCTGGACCGCCTGGTCAGGCGACGGCCTGTGCTGAGCGCGGGGCTGACAGCCCTGGCCACCTGGACCGCACTGGGGGGCACCAGCCTGGCCAGGGAGGGGGCCATGATGGCCGTCGCGCTGGAGTCGGGACAGCTGCCGCGGGCCCGTGAGCTGCTGACCCACCTGTGCGCTCGCGACCCGTCCCGGCTGGAACCGCCCGAGCTGGCGCGGGCCACCGTGGAGTCGCTGGCCGAGAACGCATCGGACGCCGTCGTCGCGCCGTTGTTCTGGGCCGCGGTCGCTGGGCCGGCCGGGGTGATCGGGTACCGGGCCATCAACACGCTGGACGCGATGGTGGGGTACCGCTCCGAGCGCTACGAACGGTTCGGGTGGGCGGCGGCGCGGGCGGACGACGTGGTGAATCTCCTGCCGTCCCGGCTGACCGCCCTGCTGACGATGGCGTCGGCCCCGATGGTGCACGGTTCGGTCGGGCAGGCCTGGAAGGTGTGGCGGCGCGACCGGAATCGGCATCCGAGCCCGAACGCGGGGCAGTGCGAGGCATCGGCGGCAGGTGCCCTGGGGGTGCGGCTCGGTGGGACGAATGTGTACCAGGGACAGGTGGATTCGCGACCGGTCATGGGGGAGGGGAATCGGCTGCCGGAGGTCTCGGACGTACGCCGGGCGGTGACGCTCGGGCGGTGCGTCGGGCTGTTGTCGGCCGGGGTATCGGTGGTTGCGGTCCTGGGGTTTGCCTGGTTCGCCCCGGGCAGGCGTGGGTGGTCGGGTCGAGCGAGTGGGAGGACGACGTGATGGGTGAGCCGGAGACGGCAGCCAGTTCGCTGCGTGGCGCCCTGATGGTGGCCGGCACCACCTCGGACGCGGGTAAGAGCGTGCTGGTGGCCGGGCTCTGCCGGTGGCTGGCGCGGCAGGGGGTGCGGGTGGCGCCGTTCAAGGCGCAGAACATGTCGCTGAACTCGTTCGTCACCCGTGACGGTGCGGAGATCGGGCGGGCCCAGGCCATGCAGGCCCGGGCAGCCGGGATCGAGCCGGAGGCGGCGATGAACCCGGTGCTGCTGAAACCGGGCAGCGACCGGACGTCCCAGGTCGTGGTGATGGGTAAGCCTTTCGCCGAGGCCGGGGCGATGGACTACGGGGATCTCACACCGAAGCTGCTGCCGGTGGTCCTCGACGCACTGGCCGGTCTGCGGTCCCGGTTCGACGTGGTGATCTGCGAAGGGGCGGGAAGCCCGGCCGAGATCAACCTGCGGCACCGGGACATCACCAATCTCGGCCTGGCCCGGCCCGCGGGGCTGCCCGTGCTGGTGGTCGGTGACATCGACCGCGGTGGGGTGTTCGCCGCGTTGCACGGCACGCTGGCCCTGCTCGACGCCGAGGACCAGCGGCACATCAGCGGTTTCGTCATCAACAAGTTCCGGGGTGACCCGGCGCTGCTGGACTCCGGGCTGAGCATGATCCACCAGATCACCGGGCGCCCGGTCCTCGGGGTGCTGCCCTACCTGACCGGTCTGTGGCTCGACGTCGAGGACTCGCTCGACCTGGAGAAGGACCGTGGGCCGATGCGAGCGCCGCTGGGCGGCGACGTGCTCCGGGTGGCCGTGCCGCGACTGCCGCGCCTGTCCAACGTCACGGACATCGACGCCCTCGCCGCCGAACCCGGCGTGGCCGTGAGGCTGGTGCACCACGGCGCCGAGATCGCCGGTTCCGACCTGGTGGTGCTGCCCGGAACCCGGGCCACCGTGAATGACCTGGCCTGGTTGCGCTCGACCGGGCTGGCCGACGCGATCGTCGCGCACGCCGCGGCGGGCCGGCCTGTGCTCGGCATCTGCGGCGGTCACCAGATGCTCGGCCGGCTGGTCAGCGACGAGGTCGAGTCGCGGCAAGGGAGTGTGCCGGGCCTCGGGCTCCTGCCCACCCGCACCGACTTCGGCGCCGCCAAGGTGCTGGCCCGGCCCCGGGGAACGGCGCTCGGGTCGCCGGTCGAGGGGTATGAGATCCACCACGGAGTCGTCACCCTCGATCCCGAGGCGCCGGCTGCCGACCGGCAGGGGGTGGAGGTGTTCCTGGACGGCTGGCGCTGCGGCCCGGTCTGGGGCACCACCTGGCACGGGGCGCTGGAGAACGACGACTTCCGCCGGGCGTTCCTCACCGAGATCGCCGGGCTGGCCGGACGACACGGGTTCGTGGTCGCACCGGACACCTCGTTCTCGGCACTGAGGGAGACCCGTCTCGACTCGCTCGCCGACATGGTGGCCGACCACCTCGACGTCGCCGCGGTGCGCGGGCTGATCGCGGGTGGCCCGCCTGCCGGGCTCCCGTTCGTCCCGCCGGGGCGTCCATGATCACGGCCGGGGTGGGAGTGGTCACTCCGTGTGGAGGAGGGCCCGCTCACCCGAATATGGCAGTATCCGAGGCGACCCGCGCGGAGGAACACCGGTGCAGGAGGTCAGGCCCGCCCGGGTCCGGCCTTCGAGTCCGGGGCGGTCCCGCCACTGTGACCGGACATGATCCGGAAGCCAGGTACTTCGACCAGGTCCCCGTGCCCACCTGGGTGCGGTGCGCGCGAGCGGCGGGCGTGGAGACCCGCCGGGAGTGGAGGAAGTACCCGTGCCCCCCTACCCGTTGACAGCCGTTGTCGGCATGGACGATCTGGTCCTGTCGCTACTCCTCTCGTCGGTGGCCCCGGACATCGGCGGCGTGCTCGTGCGCGGTGAGAAGGGCACGGCCAAGTCCACCGCGGTGCGTGCCCTGGCCAACCTGCTGCCCTCGGTCGACGTGATCTCCGGCTGTCGTTTCGGTTGTGATCCGCACGCCCCCGACCCGCAGTGCCCCGATCAGCCGCACGGTCACGAACACCACCCCCGCCCGGCCCGCCTGGTGGAACTGCCGGTCGGCGCCACCGAGGACCGTCTGCTCGGGTCGCTCGACCTGGACCGGGCGCTGTCCTCCGGGGTGCGGGCCTACGAGCCCGGTCTGCTGGCCGCCGCGCACCGGGGGATCCTGTACGTCGACGAGGTCAACCTGCTGCACGACCATCTGGTCGACGTTCTGCTCGACGCGGCCGCGATGGGCCGGGTACACATCGAGCGGGAGAGCATCTCGATCACCCACGCCGCGCGATTCGTGCTCGTCGGCACGATGAACCCGGAGGAGGGTGAGCTCCGTCCGCAGCTGCTCGACCGTTTCGGCCTGACCGTCGAGGTCCGCGCGAGTCGTGACCCGGACGTCCGGGCCGAGGTGGTGCGCCGCCGGCTCGCCTTCGACGCCGACCCCGAGGGTTTCGTCAAGGAGTGGCAGGAGGCCGAGCGCGAGCTGGCCGCACGGATCACCTCCGCGCGTGAGCACCTGGGCTCGGTGGAGCTCTCGGACGGCGTGCTGCGGCAGATCGCTGCCGTCTGCGCGGCCTTCGACGTGGACGGCATGCGCGCCGACCTGGTGGTGGCCCGCACCGCCCGGGCGCACGCGGCCTGGTCCGGGCGCGGCACGGTGACGAGCGAAGACGTGCGTGTGGCCGCGATGTTCGCGTTGCCGCACCGGCGTCGTCGCGATCCGTTCGACGCCCCGGGCATGGACGAGAACCTGCTCGACGAGGCCCTGCGCGACAACGCGCCGGACGAGACCGAACCGCCGGAGACCGATCCGGACGGCGGTCCGGACGAGGGTCCGGAGGGCGGTCCCGAAGGCGGTCCCGGTGGCCAGGACCCGCAGAACGGGCCGGACCAGGGCGATAAGCCGGGGGGTGAGCCGGGTGGTGAGGCGGCCGACCGGTCCGGAGGCCCCGACCGGGCGGAGGCGCCCGGGCAGGCAGCTCCGCAGCCTTCCGTGCCCCGTGACGCGGCGCAGGCCAAAAGCCGTCCTCAGGAGCAAGAATCAAGCAGGGACGACGAACTGCGGGCGCCGGCCCCGACGCAGGACGCGGTCTCGGCCACGAACCCGTTCAAGGTGAAGTCGTTCAAGGTCCCCGGGCTCGGGAAGGGCACTGCCGGAAGGCGTTCCAGGGCGCTGACGGAGTCCGGGCGCACCATCGCCACGATGCCGCTGGGCTCCGGGCAGACCCGGGGTGGGAGGTCCGGGCGGGTGCACCTTCCGGCCACGCTGACCGCGGCCGCCGCCCAGCAGCACGCCCGGGGCCGGGAACCCGGTGGTCCGGTGTTGTTGCGCAGCGACGACATTCGGCTCGGTGTCCGCGAGGGTCGGGAGGGCAACCTGATCCTGTTCTGCGTGGACGCCTCCGGCTCGATGGCGGCGAAGAAACGGATGGCGGCGGTCAAGGGAGCCGTACTGTCGCTGTTGCTCGACGCCTACCAGCGCCGGGACCGGGTCGGGCTGATCACCTTCCGGGGGCAGGAGGCCGACCTGGCCCTGCCGCCCACGGGTGCGGTCGAGGCCGCCCGCATGCGCCTGGACCGGCTCCCGACCGGCGGCCGCACGCCACTCTCGGCCGGGCTGCGCCGGGCCTGGGCCGTGATCGGGAACGAGCGGCTGCGGGACCCCCATCGTCGTCCTCTGCTGGTTCTGGTCACCGACGGCCGGCACACGGCGGGGGAGGACCCGACGCGGATCGCGGCGGAGTTCGCCCGCCGCGGCGTCCGCAGCGTGGTGGTCGACTGCGAGCGCGGCCCGGTGCGACTCGGGATGGCGGGCAAGCTGGCCGCCGGCCTGGGCGGAGAACTCATCACCCTGGACGACCTGCGGGCCGAGTCGCTCGCCGGGATGGTGCGCGGTCAGGTCAGCCAGATCAGCGAGCGGAGGGTTGCCTGATGCCCCAGGGAAAGCCAGTGAGTGTGCCCGTCGACGGGCTCACCACACGTCAGCGCCGCAACCGCCCTCTCGTCATCGTGCACACCGGCACGATGAAGGGGAAGTCCACGGCCGCCTTCGGGCTGGCCCTGCGCGGCTGGACCCAGGGCTGGTCGATCGGCGTGTTCCAGTTCGTGAAGTCCGCGAAGTGGAAGGTGGGCGAGGAGAACGCGTTCCGCGCCCTCGGCCGCCTGCACGAGGAGACCGGCGAGGGCGGTGCCGTCAGCTGGCAGAAGATGGGTGAGGGCTGGTCCTGGTCGCGTAAACCCGGGTCGGACGAGGACCACGCCGTGGCCGCGCTGGAGGGCTGGCGCGAGATCCAGCGCCGTCTGTCCGCCGAGGAACACGGCCTCTACGTGCTGGACGAGTTCACCTACCCGATGAAGTGGGGCTGGGTCGACGTCGCCGAGGTGGTCGAGACGCTGAACAACCGTCCCGGGCACCAGCACGTCGTGATCACCGGCCGGGACGCGCACCCCGACCTGATCGGTGCGGCCGACCTGGTGATGGAGACGACCAAGATCAAGCATCCGATGGACGCCGGTCAGAAGGGCCAGCGGGGTATCGAATGGTGACTGCCAGATGACCGCCCGGATCGTGGTCGCGGCCCCGGCCAGCGGCCACGGCAAGACCAGTGTGGCCACCGGTCTGCTCGCGGCGTTCGCCGCGCGCGGCCTGGTGGTGAGCCCGCACAAGGTCGGCCCGGACTACATCGACCCCGGCTACCACGCGCTCGCCGCCGGCCGGCCCGGCCGCACGCTCGACCCCTGGCTGGTCGGCGAGGAACGGCTCGTGCCGCTGTTCGAGCACGCCGTGTCCACCCCGGTCCCGGCCGACCTGGCCGTGATCGAGGGCGTCATGGGGCTTTACGACGGTGCGGCCGGCCGTGGCGAGTTCGCCTCGACCGCTCACGTCGCCCGGGTGCTCGACGCCCCGGTGCTGCTCGTCGTCGACAGCACCGCGATGGGCCGGTCGGTGGCTGCTCTGGTGAAGGGCTTCGCCGGGTTCGACCCGCGCATCCGGGTGGGTGGCGTGATCCTCAACCGGGTCGGCTCGGACCGGCACGAGATGATCCTGCGCGAGGCCTTGGGTGAGCTGGGCATCCCGGTGCTCGGGGCGATCCGGCGGCACGATGCCCTGGCGACGCCCTCCCGGCACCTCGGGCTGGTGCCCGCGGCCGAGCGCTCGCAGGACGCGGTGGACGTGGTGCGCGGTCTGGGCGCGGTGGTGGCGGAGGCCGTGGACCTGGACGCGGTGCTTGCTCTGGCACGCTCGGCGCCGGCATTGTCCGGTGCCGCCTGGAACCCCGACGACGAGATCACCGCGGCCCGGCTGCGGGCGGCAGGCCTGTCCACGGTGGACCAGGCAGAGACAGGGCCGCACACGACCGGTGTCCGGCCGGCGACGTCCTCTCCCGCGCACGATCAGGCAGGGCGGGCCGGACGAACCGGTTTCCGTCCGGTGATCGCGATGGCCGGCGGAGCCGCGTTCACCTTCTCCTACGCCGAGACCGCCGAGCTGCTGACGGCGGCCGGGGCCGAAGTGGTGCGGTTCGACCCTCGCGTCGACGAGGCGCTCCCCGAGGGCACCACCGGGCTGGTCGTCGGTGGCGGGTTTCCCGAGGTCTACGCAGAGGAACTGTCCGCCAACGAACCGTTACGCAATGCGGTCGCGGCTCAGGTCCGGGCGGGTGCCGCCATCGTGGCGGAGTGCGCGGGTTTGCTCTACCTGGCACGCTCTCTCGATGATCGGCAGATGTGCGGTGTGCTGGCCACGGACGCGAGGATGACCGGCCGGCTCACCCTGGGATACAGAGAGGCGACCGCGATGAGTGACTCCGTGCTCGCTGACGCCGGTTCGACCGTGCGCGGCCACGAGTTCCACCGGACGGCGTGCAGCCCCGGCACCGGCACGTCCCCTGCCTGGGAGTGGGCCGCCCCTGACGGCACACGACACCAGGAGGGCTTCGTCATGGGGAACGTCCACGCCTCCTACCTGCACCTGCACTGGGCCTCGATGCCGGGCGCCGCGCTCCGGTTCACCGAGGCGGCCCGAGCCAACGCCGTCACCCGCGGCATCGTCCGTACCCCCGCCGGCGCAGCCGGTAGCGGAAGAGAGGTCAAAGCCTGATGTCGACCACAGCAGCCTCCGACACCGGGGCGACCGACGGCCGCAGCCCCGAGGAGATCCGCGACCGCTACACCGAGATCGGTCCGATCACCGGCAGCCTGCACCTGGACCTCCAGGGCACGGGCGACCAGATCATCGTCGGCATCGGTTCGCGTCGGGGCGTCGGTATCCGGGACGTCCGGATGGCGATGGGCCAGGCGCTCTCCGTGGCCGGTGTGCGCGCCCGCGACGTGATCGCGATCGCCACCGTCGACGCCAAACAGAGCGAGGAGGCCCTCCTCGAACTGGCCGACGTGCTGGGTGTCCCGCTGAAGCTGCTGCCCGCCGACGTCCTGGCCGGGCAGCAGGTCCCGAACCCGTCGGCGACCACCGAGCGGCTCGTCGGCGTGCCCTCGGTGGCCGAGGCCGCGGTGCTCGCCTCCGACGCCCAGCTGATCGGCCCCAAACACACCTACCGCGGGGTCACGGTCGCCGTCGGACGGCTGCTGAACCTGCCGTCGGCCCACGGCGGGCAGCACCCGCACGGTGGGTACGGAACGTCCACCGAGGCCCACGTCTACAACTACAACTACGACGAGGCCTACGTGGCCGAGGACCTCGGCCACCACGGCGACGCCGAGGCGACACCGGGCCTCGTCGATCTCGCCGTCAACGTGCGGGGCGCCGCTCCGGAGTGGTTGCGGCAGCGTCTGCGCGACGCGGTCGGCGACCTGGCCGCCTACCCCGATCCGCGAGCCGCCACCGAGGCCGTCGCCGCCCGGCACGGCCGCCCGGCCGACCAGGTGCTGCTCACGGCAGGTGGTGCCGAGGCGTTCGTGCTGCTCGCCCGGGCGCTGGCACCGCACCGCGCGGTGGTCGTCCACCCGCAGTTCACCGAGCCGGAAGCTGCCCTGCTGGCAGCCGGGCACGAGGTGCAGCGGGTGGTCCTGGCCCCGCCGTTCCAGATCGACCCGGGCATGGTGCCCGACGACGCCGACCTGGTGATGGTCGGCAACCCGACCAACCCGACCTCGGTGCTGCACCGGGCCGAGACGCTGATCGCGCTGTCCCGGCCCGGGCGGGTGCTGGTGGTGGACGAGGCGTTCATGGACGCCGTTCCCGGTGAGCCCCAGTCGCTGGCCGGCAGCCCCGGGCGGCCGGCGCCGGACGTTCCCGGCCTCGTCGTCGTCCGTAGTCTCACCAAGGCGTGGGGACTGGCGGGGTTGCGCATCGGATATCTGCTCGGCGCTCCCGAACTGCTCCGGGCCTGCGCTGCCACCCAGTCGCTCTGGTCGGTGAACTCGCTGGCGCTGGAGGCGGCCCGGGTCATCAGCACTCCGCAGGGGCTTGCCGAGGCGGAGAGCTACGCGGCGCAGCAGGCCGCCGACCGCGAGCACCTGGTGGCCACCCTGGCGCGGGTCCCGGACGTCGAGGTGCAGGGACCGGCAGCCGCTCCCTTCGTGCTGCTGCGAGCCGGCGGGCCCGACCCCGCCGGGGTGCACCAGCGCCTGCGCGCGGCCGGTTGGGCGGTGCGGCGGGCCGACACCTTCCCCGGCCTCGGATCGGGCTGGCTGCGGGTGGCCGTGCGCGACCGCGACACGAGCGACCAGTTCGCCGCGGCGCTGCACCAGGCCGTCCAGGCCGTCCAGTCCGCGCACGGGCAGTAGGCGGCCCAGGCAGGAGAACCACTTCGGGACCAGCACGTCCCGAAGTCGCACCACCGGCGTCACGAAAAAACACGGAAGCCCTCGCGACGCCCCGACATCAGGAGCACCAATGACCGACGACCGGCTCGCCGCCACGCTCGACGCGATCCGTCCCGCTGACCAGGCCGCCCTGGACGCGGCCCGGGACCGGCAGGCCCGTCTCACCAAACCGCTCGGCGCGCTGGGGGTGCTGGAGGAGGTCTCGGTGCGGCTGTCCGGCCTGGCCGGCACCTGCCCGCCGCCGGATCCCTCGCCCGCCGCGGTCGCGGTGTTCGCCGCCGACCACGGCGTGCACGCGCAGGGGGTCAGCCCGTGGCCGCAGGAGGTCACGGCGCAGATGGTCGCCAACTTCCTGGCCGGCGGTGCGGCGGTCAACGTGCTCGCCCGGCAGACCGGCTCCGCCGTCGTGGTGGTGGACGCGGGGGTCGTCACCCCGCTCGACGCGATGGTGCCCGAGGGCGCCCGGGTGCCCGACGCGTCCACCGTCGAGCCCGACCGGCCGCGGCTGATCGACAGGGTCGTGCGCCGGGGCAGCGACGACATCTCGGTGCGCCCGGCGATGACCCGCGAACAGGCCGTGCGGGGACTGCTCAACGGCATCGAGATCGCCGGGCAGCTGGCTGCTTCCGGCTACCGCTGTCTGGTGGCCGGTGACATGGGCATCGCCAACACCACCGCCTCGGCGGCCCTGATCGCCGCCTTCACCGGCACCGACCCGGCCGAGGTCACCGGCCGGGGCACCGGCATCGACGACGAGGCGCACCGGCACAAGGTCGGCGTGGTGCGGGTGGCCCTGGCCCGTCGCACCGCCGAGAACGACACCCACCCGCAGGACCCGATCGACATCCTGGCCTCGATCGGCGGTCTGGAGCACGCGCAGATCGCCGGCTTCGTGCTCGGCGCGGCCGCCCACCGGGTGCCGATCGTGCTCGACGGTGTGATCGCGGGCGCCTCCGCCCTGGTCGCGGCCGCCCTGAGCCCCGCCGTCGTGGACGCCTGCCTGGCCGGTCACCGCTCGGCCGAGCCGGGCCACGCGGTGGCCCTGAACCACCTGGGTCTCACCCCGCTGGTCGACCTCGAACTGCGCCTGGGCGAGGGCAGCGGTGCCGTGCTGGCCCTGCCGCTGGTCCGATCGGCTGTCGCCGTGCTGAGCGAGATGGCGACGTTCGACACAGCCGGCGTCACCGAGAAGAGTTCCTGACACCATGTCGCAGGTGGACAGGCCCTATCTCGCCGGCCTCGACCTGACCGGACGCCGCGTCGTCGTGGTCGGGGGCGGCACCGTGGCTCAGCGCAGGCTTCCGGCCCTGCTCGACGTCGGCGCGGTCATCGACCTGGTGGCCCCCGAGGTCACCCCGGCGATCGAGGGCATGGCCGGCGCCGGTGAGATCACCTGGCAGGCCAGGCCCTACGAGACCGGCGACCTGACCGGCGCCTGGTACGTCATGGCCCTGACCGACCGGCCCGAGATCAACGCCCGGGTCGCCGCGGAGGCCGACGAACGTCACGTGTTCTGCGTGCGCGCAGACCGGGGCGCCGCGGGCAGCGCGTCCACGCCGGCCAGCGGCGAGTGGCGCGGTCTGCGCATCGCCGTGGCCAGCGAGTCGATCGGGCCGGGATCCGAGCACGGGGCCGACCCGATCCGGGCCGCCGTCGTCCGTGATTCTCTGCTCGAATGGCTGCGTTCCGGCGCCGGCGACGAGATCCTCGCCGAGCGCAAGCAGGCCCGCGGTGAGCAGACCCGCGCCGACATGGCGCCGCAGAAGCTGCCGGGTGTGGCTCTGGTGGGTGGCGGCCCGGGCGACCCGGACCTGATCACGGTGCGCGGCCGCCGCCTGCTCGGCCAGGCCGACGTGGTGGTGGTCGACCGGCTCGGCCCGCGCAGCCTGCTGCCCGAGCTCAGCCCCGACGTCGAGCTGATCGACGCGACCAAGCTGCCGCGCGGCCGCTTCATGGCCCAGGAGACGATCAACGCCACGCTGGTGGAGCACGCCCTGGCCGGGAAGTTCGTGGTGCGGCTCAAGGGCGGCGACCCGTACGTGTTCGGCCGTGGCTCCGAAGAGCTGGAGGCCTGCCTGGCCGCCGGTGTGCCGGTGCAGGTGGTTCCCGGCCTGAGCAGCGCTGTCTCGGTGCCCGGCCTGGCCGGCATCCCGCTGACCCATCGCGGGGTCGCGCACGAGGCGGTGATCGTGTCGGGTCACCTGCCGCCCGACAACCCGGACTCGCTGATCGACTGGACGGCCCTGGCCCGGCTGCACGGCACGATCGTGGTGCTGATGGGGGTGGCCAACCTGCCGGCGATCGCGCAGACCCTGGTGGCCCACGGGCGCGACCCGAAGACCGGCGTGGCGGTGATCCAGGACGGGTCGATGCCCGCCGAGCGGGTCACCGTGTCCAGCCTCGCTGAGATCGGGGACGTGGCCGTGCGGGAGAACATCCGCCCGCCCGCGATCATCGTGATCGGCGACGTGGTGAACCGGCGGCCCCAGGAGCCCACGACGACGTGACGCGGAGGCGGGCGTCCGTGACCTATGAGGCGGAGCCGGCCTTCCAGCCCGGGTCGCGCCCGGTGAACGCCACGAGCCGGTCCAGGTCGGAAGCCGATGCGGGCACCTCGACCGGATGGCCGAAACTCTTGTCCGGCCCGCGGAATTCGTCGGTGAGCATGCTCGGCATGAACGCCAGGGTGACGGAGACCGCCTCGGCCGGCGGGTTCCACGGCAGGCCGGTGGCCTGGGCCAGGTCGTGCCCGTGCACCAGGTACTCGCCCAGGCACATGCCCAGCGTGGCCGACCCGGGCATCGGGGCGCCGAACAGCGTCACCTGCTGCTGCGCCACCCCGCCCCGCACGGCCGCCGCCACCTGCCGCGACACCGCCCGCAGATCGTCTGCCGCCTGGCCCGGCGCCTCGGCCGCCAGGTAGGCGTCGGCGGCCGGGCGCTCGGTGCCCTGCGGGTCGGCCAGCGCGGTGGCGAAGAAGTCGGCCCAGCCCAGGATGTGGTTGCGCAGGTCGGCCACGTCGAATTCGGGGCACGGCGTGGGCGCGTCGTACTGTTCCGGCTGCACCTGGGCGATCAGGTCGGCAAGCTGGTCGAGCACGGTGGTGAGATGTTCGCCAGGAGTAGTCATACCGACAACCTAGAGGCGGGGTGCGACAGTTTGATTGAAGAAACACGCCAGGTCGCACAGGACAGCCGGGGCATCATCGAACCGGCTGCCTTCCTGCGTCGCCACCGCCTCAACCGTTACCCGGCCGGCCCCGCGCTCGACGGCCTGATCAGCTGGTTCTGGGTGGTCACCTGGTCGCTGCCGCCCGGCGTCACGCACACCCAGGAACTCCTGACGCACCCCTGCGCCAATCTCTACGTCAGTCCGCCCGAGCCAACGGTGGACGACGCACACCCCGCCCCTCCCGTGGCCGAGCTCGAAGGTGTCGTGCTGAACCGGTCGAGCCGCCGGATGGCCGGCGAGGGCGTCTGTGTGGCCGCGATGACCACACCGGGTGGGCTCGGCGCGTTCCTTCCGGGCCCGGCGGGCGAGTACAACGACCGCGTGGTCCCGCTCGGAACGGCCCTGAACACCGACGACGCCCGTCTGGTGGCGGGCATCCAGCAGGAGGGTGACGAGCCCGGCAAGGTCGCCGTCCTCCGTTCCGCCCTGGAGAACGCCGTGAGGCCGGAACGGGCCGAGACGGCCCGGCAGGTCGCGGCCGTCGCGCGGCACGCGGAGACGGACCGCGACCTGCGCCGGGTGGAGCAGCTGGCGCGACGGGCCGGGGTGAGCGCGCGCACCCTGCAACGGATGTTCGCCGAGTACGCCGGGGTGTCGCCGACCTGGGTGCTGCGCCGTTACCGCCTTCTCGACGCTGCCGAGGCGGTGCGGCACGGTGAGCGGGTGCGATGGGCCCTGGTCGCCACCGAACTCGGTTACAGCGACCAGGCCCATCTGGTGCGGGATTTCAGTGCGGCGATCGGGAGCACCCCGGCCGCCTACGCCGGCGCCCAGGCCGGCTGAGGGCGTCCTACTTGCCCTCCAGATCGCCCTCCGTGCGCAGGAAGACCTCACGCAGCGCGTCCAGCATCTCGGGCGAGGGCTCGGCCCACAGCCCGCGCTCGGCCGCCTCCAGCAGGCGCTCGGTGATGCCGTGCAGCGCCCACGGGTTGGAGTCGGTCATGAACTTCTGCTGGGTCTCGTCGAGCACGTAGGTCTCGGCCAGCTTGCCGTACATCCAGTCCGCGACCACGCCGGTGGTGGCGTCGTAGCCGAACAGGTAGTCGACCGTGGCCGCCATCTCGAAAGCGCCCTTGTAGCCGTGCCTCTGCATGGCCGCGACCCAGCGCGGGTTGACCACCCGGGAGCGGAACACCCGGGAGACCTCCTCGTGCAGGGTGCGGGTGCGCACGGCGGAGGGCTGGGTGCTGTCGCCGATGTACGCCTTCGGCGCGGAGCCGGTGAGCGCGCGCACCATCGACACCATGCCACCGTGGTACTGGAAGTAGTCGTCGCTGTCGGCGATGTCGTGCTCGACGCTGTCATAGTTCTTGGCGGCCACGGCAATCCGCTTGTACGAGGACTCCATGTCCTCCCGGGCCGGCCGCCCGTCCAGGCCCCGCCCGTAGGCGTAACCACCCCAGACGGCGTACACCTCGGCCAGATCCGCGTCGTCGCGCCAGGTGCGGGTGTCGATGAGCGGGAGGACGCCCGCCCCGTACGTTCCGGGTTTGGAACCGAAGATCCGGGTCGTCGCCCGCCGGTCGTCGCCGTGGGCGGCGAGGTCGGCCTGCACGTGGGCACGGACGAAGTTCTGCTCCGCCGGCTCGTCCTGGGCGGCGGCCAGCTGCACCGCGTCGTCCATCATCTGCACCACGTGCGGGAACGCGTCGCGGAAGAATCCGGAGATGCGCACCGTCACGTCGATCCGCGGGTGCCCGAGCTCGTCCAGCGACAGCGCCTCCAGCGAGGTGATCCGCCGGGAGGCGTCGTCCCAGACCGGCCGGATGCCCAGCAGCGCCAGCACTTCCGCCACGTCGTCGCCGGACGTGCGCATCGCCGACGTGCCCCAGATCGAGAGCCCGACCGACTTCGGCCAGTCCCCCTCGTCGGTGCGGTAACGCTCCAGCAGTGACTCGGCCATCGACCGGCCGGTCTCCCAGGCCAGGCGGCTGGGCACCGCGCGCGGGTCGACGGAGTAGAAGTTGCGCCCGGTCGGCAGCACGTTCACCAGGCCGCGCAGCGGCGAGCCGCTCGGGCCCGGACTGACGAAACCGCCGTCCAGCGCGTGCAGCACGGCGGTCAGCTCGTCGGTCGTGCGCAGCAACCGCGGCACCACCTCGGTGGCGGCGAACTCCAGCACGGCCTGCACGGCCAGGCGGTCCACCTTCGAGACGTCCACCTCCGCGGTGGACAGCACCGACTCGATCACCGCGGGAACGGCCTCGACGGACCACGACGCGTCCGAAAGGCCCTGCACCAGAGCGACGGCCGTGGCCTGAGCCGCGTCCACCTCCTCCAGCCCGTCGGACTCGGCCTCACCGGAACCGACGGACGCCTCGTCCAAACCCAGCGCCTCCCGCAGGCCCGGCAGCGACTGCGCGCCGGCCCACAGCTGACGCGCGCGCAGCATCGAGGTGACCAGGTGCACCAGCACCGAACCGGTCGGTGCCTGGCCGAGAACGTGCAGACCGTCCCGGATCTGGGCGTCCTTGACCTGGCACAGCCAGCCGTCCAGGTGCAGGATCATGTCGTCGAACTCGGCCTCGTGCGGCCGCTCGGCCAGACCCAGGTCGTGGTCCAGCTTGGCCGCGTGCATCAGCGTCCAGATCTGCGTCTGGATCGCCGGGGCCTTGGCCGGGTCGAGTGCGGTGACGGCCGCGTACTCGTCGAGAAGCTGCTCCAGCCGGGCAATGTCGCCGTAGGAGTCGGCCCGGGCCATCGGCGGCACCAGATGGTCCACCAGGGTGGCGTGGGCCCGGCGCTTGGCCTGCGTGCCCTCGCCCGGGTCGTTCACCAGGAACGGGTAGATCAGCGGCAGGTTGCCCAGCGCGGCGTCGGGGGCACAGGACGCCGACAGCGCGAGCGTCTTGCCCGGCGTCCATTCCAGGGTGCCGTGCTTGCCCAGGTGCACCACCGCGTCGGCGCCGAAACCGCCTTCCGCCACGGCCAGATTCAGCCAGTGGTAGGCCGCCAGGTAGTGGTGCGACGGCGGCATCTCCGGGTCGTGGTAGATGGCGACCGGGTTGTCGCCGAAACCGCGCGGCGGCTGGAGCAGCAGCACCACGTTGCCGGCGACGATCGCGGCCAGCACGATGTCGCCGTCCGGGTCGCCGCTGGAGTTCTCGCCGCCCGGCGGGTCGACGAACATCTCGCCCGGCGCCTCGCCCCAGGACTCGACCACCGCGGCCCGGAGATCCTCGGGCAGGGACGAGAAGAACCGCCGGTACACCGCGGCCGGGATCCGGACCGGGTTGCGCGCCAGGTCTTCTTCCGACAGCCAGTCCAGGTCCTGGCCGCCCGCCTCGATCAGGCCGTGCACCAGGGCGTCGCCGTCCATCGTCGCGAAACCCGGGAACGCGCCCTCGCCCTCGGAGGGACCGACGTCGTAACCGGCGTCCCGCATCGCCGCCAGCAGCGCGAGGGCCGACGCGGGCGTGTCCAGGCCCACCGCGTTGCCGATGCGCGCGTGCTTGGTCGGGTAGGCGGTGAGCATCAGCGCGATCCGCTTGTCGCCCTGCGCGAGCGACCGCAGCCGGGCGTGCGCCACGGCGATACCGGCTGCGCGGGATGCCCTTTCGGGGTCGGCGACGTACTGCGTGAGACCGTCGGAGTCGACCTCCTTGAACGAGAACGGCACGGTGATCAGCCGGCCGTCGAACTCCGGGATCGCCACCTGGTTGGCCGCGTCGAGCGGGATCAGGCCCTCGGAGTTCTCCAGCCACCGCTCCCGCGAGGTCAGCGTGCTGATGGCCTGGAGGATCGGCACGTCGAGCGCGGCCAGCGCGCCGATGTCCCAGGTGGAGTCGTCGCCGCCGGCCGAGGCGTTGGCGGGCCGGTTGCCGCCGGCCGCGAGCACCGTCACGAGCAGGGCGTCGGCCTTGCCGAGTTCCGCCAGCAGCTCGTCGTCGGCCGCCCGCAGCGAGGCGCAGAAGATCGGCAGGGCGCGGCCACCGGCGTCTTCCACGGCGGTGCAGAGCGCCTCGACGAACGCGGTGTTCCCCGCCACGTGGTGGGCGCGGTAATAGAGGACGGCGATGGTGGGCCGGGTCTTCTCGTCGTCCACCGTTGTGGGCCGTTCGAGCACACCCCACACCGGCGTGCTGCGCGGGGGCTCGAACCCGAACCCGGTCAGCAGCAGGGTGTCGGTGAGGAAGGCGTGCAGCTCGGCGAGGTTGTCCGGGCCGCCCTCGGCGAGGTAGCCGTGGGCCTGCGTGGCCACCCCGACCGGCACGGTCGAGCGCTGCATCAGGTCGGCGTCGGGCAGCGCCTCACCCGACAGCACCACCACCGGCACACCCTTGGTGAGCAGGGCGTTGAGGCCGTCCTCCCAGGCCCGGGTGCCACCCAGCAGGCGCACCACGGCGACGGCCACCCCGTCCAGAAGACCGTCCAGGTCGTCCACGGAAACCCGGTTCGGGTTCGCCAGGCGGTACGGCACCGTGCTCGCGCGGGCGCTGAGCAGATCGGTGTCGGAGGTGGAAATCAGCAGGACGGTCTGCCGCTGCGTCGACTCCGGAGTCACGTGGTCCTCTTCCTCGCCGTCCGCGCGGCGGGTTGCTGCGGCGTGGCACAGTTTCCTGGCTCGGCGTCCTCGTGACGTCCCGGCCTTCCAGCCCACGTGGGCCGTGACCATCGGTGCTGAAACGTCACTCAGCGCTCACAGTGGCGCGACCGCGCCGGAATCCCACCGGCTTCCTGTCCACCACGCCGTCATCTTGGGGCGGTTGCTTACGGCTCAACAATGCCAGCCGGGCGCGACCCACCCAACCCCTGGCCTACGATCACGAGGTGTTCGTCGTACATGCCTGGTGGTCGCCCGCCCCGAGCGATCCCGCGGACGACGGATCCCTCGTCCTCTGGGCCGAGGACCCCCAGGTGCGCGCGGTGCCCGCGGACCGCACCGGGCGCCGGTCCAAGGTGCGCGAGCATCCGTTCGACATCGACGCCGAGCAGCTCACCGAGGTGCTGGCCGGGATCACCGGGGTGCTGCCGGAGGGCTGGACGGAGGGCACCGCCGACCTGGTGCTGCCCTCGTTCCAGCATGCCCCGGCCGGTTCGCCCGAGTTGCTCGACCTGCGGGCGGGCTGGGCCACCGACCGGGTGGGGGGCGAGTCGGCGAGGCTGTTTCCGGAGGTCAGATGGCGGGTGGTGACGGTCGCGGTGCCCGCGGCGCAGGCCCACGCGGTGCTGGGCGGTCTCGGCAGTTCGTTCGGGGACGCCGCTGTGGCCGGTTCCGACGTCCGTCACCTTCTCGCGTTGCACGCGTTCACGAGCGACCTCATCGGTCGTGGCCGGGTGCTGCCGGTGGCCCTGGAGGCGTCCGAGGGGCACGGCGTGGCGCGGTGGCGCCCGGTGATCACCGGGGCGGACGCGGAATGGTTCCGGCACGCGGTGGCGGCGCTGCCACCGTCGTGGAACGCCGAGGTGCCGGCGGCGAGCAGCGCCGCTGCGGCGGTGGACGCGCTGACCGACGCCGGTGTGCGTGCCCGGCTGGGGTCCGCCGGCACCGGGGCGCTCGGGCTCGCGGGCTGGCGGCAGGCGCTGCACGGTGACGACCCGGTGTTTCCCGCGAACCGGCGCCAGATGCGGGATCTGCTGGCCGGTCTCGGCGAGTGGCAGGCCGAGGCGATCGCCGGTGGCCTGGTGCGCGCGGGGTTCCGGCTGGTGGAGCCCACGGACGACGACCTGACCAGCGTGCTGCGACCGGCCACCGAGGAGCTGCGCCCGGCCGACGAGGCGGCGCTCTGGCGGCTGGATTTCGGCCTGCAAGACGCCGATCAGCCCGGCCTGTTCATCCCCGCCCAGGAGATCTGGGACGCCGAGCTCACCCTCACCCGGCTGCGGCGCAACGCCCCGCGCCCGCAGGAGACCCTGCTGGCCGAGCTCGGCCGGGCGCTGAGGCTGTACCCGGCGCTGCGGGAGGCACTGCTGCGGCCGCAGCCGGTGGAGCTGCTCCTCGACACGGCCGGGGCGCACGCCTTCCTGACCGAGGCCGCCGGGCTGTTGCTCGGAGCGGGTTTCGGGGTGCAGCTGCCCGGCTGGTGGTCGAAACCGCAACGGCTGGGCGCACGTCTGCGCGCGGGCACCCCGGCGCAGCCCGGAAGGGTCGAGGGAACACCGGTCTTCCGGCAGAACGACATCGTGGAGTACGACTGGCGGCTGTCGATCGGCGACCAGCTGCTCAGTGACGACGAGGTCACCGCCCTGATCGAGTCGCAGGAGCCGCTGGTCCGGCTGCGCGGCGAGTGGATCCAGGTGGACCCGGAAAAGTTGCGCAGAGCACGGGCTTTCCTGCGCAGGCAGCGCAAGACCGGCCCGGAGACGATGTCGATCGCCGATGTGCTGTCGGTGATCGGCGCGGGCTCGGAGGGACCCGCCGGTCTGGAGGTCACGGGGGTGGACGCCTCCGGCTGGCTCGCCGACTTCCTGGCCTCCGCCGAGGACCGGTCGCTGCCGGACTTCCGGGTGCCGGAGGGGTTCACCGGCGCGCTGAGGCCGTACCAGGAGCGGGGTGTTTCGTGGCTGACGTTCCTCGAATCGGTCGGTCTGGGAGCGGTTCTCGCCGACGACATGGGACTGGGCAAGACGGTTCAGCTGCTGGCGCTGATCGCCGCCGACCCGCCTGCTGATCGTGGGCGGGGTGACCGCCTGGTGCCCGGCCCGACCCTGCTGGTCTGCCCGATGTCGCTGGTCGGAAACTGGCAGCGGGAGGCCGCGAGGTTCACGCCGTCGCTGCGGGTGCATGTGCAGCACGGCGCCGACCGGCCCTCGGGTGAGGCGTTCGCCGAGGCGGTGGCCGGCGCCGACCTGGTGATCACCACCTACTCGCTGCTGGCCCGCGATGCCGTGACGCTGCGGAAGTTCGGCTGGCGCAGGATCGTGCTGGACGAGGCTCAGGCGGTGAAAAACGCTGCGACGCAGGCGGCAACGGCTGCCCGGTCGCTCACGGCCGACCATCGGATCGCGGTCACCGGCACCCCGGTGGAGAACCGGCTGGCCGACCTGTGGAGCCTGATGGAGTTCGCCAACCCGCGGGTGCTGGGAGATCCGGCCGACTTCAAGAAGCGCTACGCCCTGCCGATCGAGCGGATCGGCTCGGACGAGGCCCGGGAGAAGCTGCGCGCGGTGACCCAGCCGTTCATCCTGCGCCGGGTGAAGACCGACAAGAGCATCATCAGCGACCTTCCGGAGAAGCTGGAGATGGAGGTGGTCTGCACACTCACGGCGGAACAGGCCGCGCTCTACCAGAACGTGGTCACCGACATGCTGGCCCGCATCGAGCAGAGCGAGGGGATGGAGCGGCGCGGCCTGGTGCTGGCCACGATGACCAAGCTCAAGCAGGTCTGCAACCATCCGGCGCAGTTCCAGCGTGACGGCAGCCGGGTGGCGGGCCGGTCGGGCAAGCTGGCCCGGCTGGAGGAGACGCTCGACGAGATCCTGGCCTCGGGCGAGAAGGTGCTGCTGTTCACCCAGTACGCCGAGTTCGGCGAGATGCTGCGCACTCACCTGACCGCGAGATTCGGCCGGGAGGTGCTGTTTCTGCACGGCGGGGTGCGCAAGTCATTGCGTGACGAGATGGTCTCCCGGTTCCAGACGCCGGACGGCCCACCGGTGTTCGTGCTGTCGCTCAAGGCCGGCGGCACCGGACTCACGCTGACCGAGGCGAATCACGTCATCCATGTGGACCGCTGGTGGAACCCTGCGGTCGAGGACCAGGCCACCGACCGGGCCTTCCGGATCGGCCAGTCCCGCACGGTGCAGGTGCGCAAGTTCGTCTGTGCCGGAACGCTGGAGGAACGCATCGCCACGATGATCCGCGACAAACGCGGGCTGGCGGCGTCCATCGTCGGTACCGGTGAGAACTGGCTGACCGAACTGTCCACGTCACAGTTGCGCGAACTGCTGACGCTCGACGACGCGGCGGTGGGCTGATGGCCGACTTCAGCCGGTACGGCCGTCCGCTCCCGGTGGAGAACGGGCTGAGCGCCCGCAGCACCCGGGGCGGGATCGGTGAGCAGTGGTGGTCACGCCGGTTCATCGGCGTGCTCGAATCATTCGTCCTGGGAACGCGTCTCACCCGTGGCCGGGCCTATGCGCGCAAGGGGCAGGTGATCTCGATCGAGGTCGAGGCCGGCACGGTGTCGGCCGAGGTTCAGGGCTCGCGGGTCACGCCGTACCGGGTGCGGATAGGGCTGAAGAAGTTCAGCGAGCTGGTCTGGGCCAAGGTGGAGGTGGCGCTGGCCGAGCAGGCGCTGTTCAGCGCCCAGCTGCTGGCGGGGGAGTTCCCGCGCGAGCTGGAGCCGGTGCTGGCGGGGATCGGGGCGCCGCTGTTCCCGGGACGCCTGGCCGACCTCGACCTGCGGTGCACCTGCCCGGACCAGGCCGTGCCGTGCAAGCACATCGCGGCCGTCTTCTATTTGCTGGCAGAGCGTTTCGATGACGATCCGTTCCTGTTGCTGCGCTGGCGCGGGCGAGCCCGGGAGGCCCTGCTCGACCGGCTGCGGGCGCTGCGCGGTGACGCCGATCTGCCTGGTCCGTCAATGACGGACGACGAGGAGCCCGCAGACCCGCCCGCCCCCGGCCGGCTGAGTGCGGCGCTCGCTCTGCGCGAAGCCGTTGCCGAGCCGGTGGTTTCCGTTCGCAAACGGGCGAAACCCGGCCCTCCGGGCGGTGATGCGGTGGCATTCTGGACCGCGGGCCCCTTGCTGCCGCTGCCCAGCCACGCCGAGCTCCCGCCCGATCTGCTGCTGCGGCAGTTGCCCACGCCGGGCCCGGCGCTGGGTGGCGCCGGGCTGATCGGCGATCTGCGGGAGCTGTATGGTGAACTGGCCGAGGGGGATTGACCGGCTTCGTCCGGCATGGGCACGGTGGAGTAGAACGAAGTCGTCCGGCACGGCGTCGCAAGGCATGATTCCGGGGGCCGGTCGCGGCAGTCTTGACCCGTGACCTCCGAGGACAAGCCCGCCCGCCCACGCCCCGTCGTGCCCCAGCCCCGCCAGAACGGGCCGGACGCTGCCGCGGACGCTGTGCAGGAGGGCCCTCCGGCTGCCGAGGACACCAGGGTGGGAGCAGCAACGGAGGACGAACCTGGCACGGTCGCGCCTGCGGGCCCGGGTTCGAGGGTGCCGGATTCGGGTGGTTCAGGCGCGTCGGGTTCGGGTGCATCGGGTTCAGGCACGTCGGGTGCAGAGGCTTCGAAGGCGACTGGGGCCGGTGCGTCGAAGTCCGGGCAGGCGGGACGCGGGCGCAAGAGCAAGGGACGTCGCGGCGCCGCTTCTCGTGAACGCAAACGCACCGAGTCCGCGCCGAACCCGATCGCGCCGAACTCGATCGAGCCGAACCCGATCGAGCCGGGCGCGATCGAGCCGAACCTGATCGAGCCGGGCGCGATCGAGCCGAGCCCGATCGAGCCGAGCCCGATCGAGCCGGGCGCGACCGAATCCATGACGGCGGATCCCGGCCCCGAGTCGTCCTCGCGGGCTCCAGGGGCACTCGTCCCGGGTTCGGCGACCACGCTGTTCTCGGCCTCCAGCGAGACTCCCGCGGTGACGCCCGACCGGGCCGGGTCGGCTCCTGCGGTTTCCACGAGCGATCGGACTTCCGCGCCGGACCGGGAAGACTCCGGAAACCAGCCAATCACCCAGGTTTCCGCCTCCGTGGGAGGTGCGCAGGCGTCCCTGATTTCGGCCCCCGCCCCGACCGGCGCCACCCAGTCGGCCGACGCGGGCGTCCTCCCGGCGGCCTCTGCCACTCAGGCCGGGGACACCACTCAGGCCGGAATCACCACTCAGGCCCGGGTCGCCTCGCAGACCGGAGCTGCCTCGCAGACCGGGGACTCCACCCCTGCTGAGCCCACTTCCCTGACCAGGCCTACCTCTCCGGCCGAGGTCACCTCCCCGACCGGGCCTACCTCTCCGGCCGGGCCTACCTCTCCGGTCGGGCCCACTTCTCCGGTCGGGCCCACTTCTCCGGCCGGGCCTACCTCTCCGACCGAGGTCACCTCCCCGACCGGCCGGCCTGTGCCGACCAGGTCCACCGTCCCGCCCCACCCCGAGCGGCCCGACCTCCAGCCCGGCCTGATCGAAGCCATGACGGCGTACTGGTCGCACGAGACGCTGCCGGACGACTCGTCGTCCCCACAGGAGAGCGAGGAAAAGCGCTGGGGTGACGGCGGAGTCAGCTGGGGTCTGCCCGCCGAGCCGACGGCCGAGCACGCCCGGCTGGCGGAGTCGCCCGGCCCGGGCAGCCCGTGGCGGCAGTGGGGGCCGTATCTGGCCGGGCGCCAGTGGGGCACGGTGCGCGAGGACTACAGCGCCGACGGCGACGCCTGGTCGGCCTTCCCGTTCGAGCACTCTCACGCCCGAGCATACCGCTGGGGAGAGGACGGACTGGGCGGAATCTGCGACCGCTTCGGCTTTCTCAACTTCGGGGTCGCGCTGTGGAACCGGAAGGACCCGATCCTCAAGGAGCGTCTCTACGGCCTGACGAACGGCCAGGGCAACCACGGTGAGGACGCCAAGGAGTACTGGTGGGCCATCGACGGCACGCCCACCCACAGCTGGATGCAGTGGCTCTACCGGTATCCGCAGGCCGAATTCCCTTATCAGAAGCTGAGGGAGGAGAACGCGCGCCGGGGCCGCGACGAGCGTGAGTACGAGCTGGGTGACACCGGGGTGCTCGACGGGAACCGCTTCTTCGACGTCATGGTGACCTATGCCAAGGCCTCGCCCGAAGACATCTGCATCCAGCTGCGGGCCACCAACCACGGTCCGGAAGCCGCTCCGCTGGAACTGATTCCGCAGATCTGGCTGCGCAACACCTGGGCCTGGGGCCGGGATCCGCGGCGCGGCCACATGAGTCAGCTGCTGCCCCCGACCCTCGCGGTGGGCGGGATGGAGGCGGTGGAGGCCACGCACGGCATGCTCGGCACCTACTACCTCGCCGCCGAAGGGTCGCCGGTGGTGCTGTTCTGCGACAACGAGACCAACGCGGTGTCGTTGTACGGGGCTGAGCGCAACAACTCCCAGTACCCGAAAGACGGTGTCAACCAGCGCATCGTGCACGGTGACGCGCAGAGCATCAACCCGTTCGACGAGGGCACCAAGGCCGCCATCTGGTACTCGTTCGATGCGGTGGGGCCCGGCCAGTCGGTCACCGTCAAGCTGAGGCTCAGCCGCCAGATGCCCGCGAGCAACACCTTCCAGTCGGGTTTCGAGGCGGTGATGCGTTCGCGGCGCCGTGAGGCGGACGACTTCTACGGCCGCGTCATCCATCCCGGCCTGTGCGATTCCGACCGGCACCTGGCCCGCCGGGCCTACGCCGGCCTGCTCTGGGGCAAGCAGCTCTACCGTTACGACGTGGAGCAGTGGCTGGTGGGCGATCCGGGAAGCCCGGCACCGGATTCCCGCCGGGCCCGGGGCGGGCGCAACACCACCTGGCCACAGGTCTCGCTGGCCGACGTGATCTCGATGCCGGACGAGTGGGAGTATCCCTGGTTCGCCGCCTGGGACACCGCTTTTCACGCGATACCCCTGGCCCATGTGGATCCGGACTTCGCCAAGGAACAGCTCGTGCTGATGTGCCGGGAATGGGCGATGCACCCCAACGGCCAGCTGCCGGCCTACGAGTGGGAGTTCGGTGACGTCAACCCGCCGGTGCACGCCTGGGCCACCTGGCACGTGTACCGCATCGACGGCTACCGTGATCGCGAGTTCCTGATCCGGGTGTTCACCAAGCTGCTGCTGAATTTCTCCTGGTGGGTGAACCGCAAGGACTCGACCGGCTCGAACATCTTCGAGGGCGGCTTCCTCGGCATGGACAACATCGGCCTGTTCGACCGGTCCGCCCCGCTGCCACCGGGTTTCCGGCTGGAGCAGTCCGACGCCACCAGCTGGATGGCGTTCTACTGCCAGCAGATGTTCAAGATCGCCCTGGAACTGAGCCGTTACGACAAGGCATGGGACGACACGGCCACCAAGTTCCTCGAGCACTTCCTCGCGATCGCCCGCAGCATGACCAGTTTCGGGTCGCACGACATCTCGCTCTGGCACGAGGAGGACGGCTTCTTCTACGACGTGCTGGTCGGGCCGGACGGTACGGCCCAGCCGATGCGGGTGCCCTCGATGGTCGGGCTGCTGCCGATCCTCGGCGCCACCGAGGTACCGAGCTGGATCAACGAGGAGTGCCCCGACGTCACCGCCCGCCTGCGATGGCTCCAGCGCAGGCGGCCGGAACTGGTCGGCCCGCTGCTGTTCGCCAAGGGCCCGGGCGAGCGGAAGATGCTGCTGTCCCTGCTCGATCCCGAACGCCTGCGCCGCATCCTGGAGCGGATGTTCGACACCGAGCAGTTCCTGTCCCCGTACGGGATCCGCTCGATGTCGCAGGCCGTCCGCTCCGGTGTGAGCACGGTCATCGACGGCCGCAGCACCTCGATCGAGTACGAGCCGGGGGAGTCACGCACCGGCCTGTTCGGCGGCAACTCGAACTGGCGCGGTCCGGTCTGGTTCCCGGTGAACGTGCTGCTGGCCGACAAACTGCGCACCTACGGCCGGCACTTCGGCGACACCTTCACCATCGAGATCCCCACCGGATCGGGCAATCACCGCACCCTGATCGAGGCGGCCGACATGATCGACCGCGGCCTCATCGCCCTGTTTCAGCCGGTGAACGGCAGGCGCCCGGCCGACGGCGACCGGATCGAGGCGTCCGACGACCCGCTGTGGGCCGAGCACCCCACGTTCAGCGAGTTCTTCGACGGTGACACCGGCGAAGGGCTCGGCGCCACCCACCAGACCGGATGGACGGCGCTGGTGGCGCACCTGCTCAACCCCCGGCTCCCACCCGACCCCCGGCAGCGTGGGTGGGCGTAGCTGGACGGCCCGTCCGGCAGTGCTGCTCTGAGGACGGGGAGGTGTCCTTTGTTTTTGACACCGGCTTCGGCTTCACGGTGGTGTCAAAAACAAAAAGGACCTTCCCGTCCCGCGCCGACCATTACGCCGACCATGACGGGGTGGGGAAATTCACCCGACCATCTGACTTAACGCTCAGTGTTGTTACGTGACAGAATGAAATCGAGGTCGGGGCTGTAAGACACCACCGGGGGCCGCGATGTCTGTTCACGTGGACGTGCCCGGGCCGCCGGGCCTGGCCGAACCGGATCGCCGTGGGTCCGGCAGGCGAGCACGGGTGGCGGACGAGCGATATCGCGCCCAGCTGCTGCGCACCCGGTTCACCCCGGGTGGGCTGGCCCTGGCCGGCGCCGGGATCGCCTGGCACAGCCCGACCACCACGGGCTGGCTGATCACCGGCGGGCTCGGGCTGACCGGCGCCGCCCTGGAGGCCTGGCGCACCTGGCTGGCCCACCAGTACGTGGCGGCCGAACTGAGGTACGCCGACCAGGCCGACTGCCGCCGTTCCGAGCTGGAACGCGTGAGTCTGCTGCTCGGCGACCAGCGGTCCGCCCGGGAGCACGAGCTGGCCGTGCTCACCCACGCGATGAACGATGCCCATCGCGCCGCCCGGCTGGAGAAGGTGGCCGGCGACGAGGTCACCGAGCTGGCCCGGATCGAGGAGGCGCAGGACCTCTGGTCCACCCCGGTACCCGAGCGCACGGCGTCCCTCACCATCGACCTGCGGGAGGAACCGAAGGTTCCACCGGCGCGGCGTCCCCGGGGTCCCGACCGCCGGCCGGAGCCGTGACGCACGGGCCGACAGGTGGCACGATCGGCGCCACAGGACCCGAATCCTCCTCCGCCCGGGGCCGATGTGCCCTGGCCGGGCAGGGGAAGCGGGTACGTACGATCCCGGAGTGGTTGGTCGCGTGGCGTTGAAGCCGGTGGAACGAGTGGTTGCCGATTCCTGCCCGGGGGTGTTGCGTCCGCACATCGCGGCGGACGGCGCCCTGGTGCGGATGCGGGTTCCGGGAGGAGCGGTGCCGGTGTCGTTGCTCCGCGGGCTGCGGGCCGTCGCGGCGGAGCTCGCCGACGGCGATCTGGGCCTGACCTCGCGAGGAAACATGCAGGTCAGAGGAGTTGCGGAGAGCGATCTCGGGCTCGCCGAGACCCGTCTGGGCGCGCTCGGCCTGCTGCCCCACCCCACCCACGAGCGGGTGCGCAACATCATCGCCTCACCGTTGTCCGGCCGGGTGGTGGGTTCAATTGATGACGTCGATGAGCTCGTGCCCCGCCTCGACGCCGCGCTCTGCGCCCGGGGCGATCTGGTCGCGCTGCCGGGCCGGTTCATGATCGGCCTCGACGACGGCACCGGCGACATCGCCGGTGAGGAGCCGGACGTGCTGGTGCTGGCCGTGGGCCCGGGGCGTTTCGTGCTCCGGCCGGCCGGAGCGGCCGGCGGTGTCGCCGTGGCCCGTGGCCGGGTGGTGGACGCCGTGCTGGTCGCGGCCACCGCGTTCCTGGCCGAACGGGAGCGGCAGGGGAGCAAGGCCTGGCGCGTGGGTGAACTGCCCGGTGGCGCTGACGCGATCGTGGACGCCCTGGTGGAGGCCGGGTACGAGTGGGCCGAGGTGCCGATGCCGGGTGGATCGGTTCCGGCGCCGGGGTTGATCGGGCAGCGGGACGGGCGCTACGCGGTCTGTGCGGTGGTGCCGTTGTCGATCCTCGGCGGCGAGCAGATGGACGCCGTCGCGGACAGCTGCGACCTGGCCCTGCTGAGCGGGGCCGGGCCGGACGGCGGTGCGGTGCCGGACGACGCTGCGTCGAACGATGCGGTGCTGAACGGCGCCGTGCTGAACGGCGCGGTGCTCGACGGCAGCGCCACCCCGTTGCGCATCACCCCGTGGCGCCGGTTGCTGGTGCGGGACCTCGACCTGCCCTCGGCGCTGGTGGCCAGGGACCTGATGGCCAGGGCCGGGCTGGTGCTGGAACCGGACGCGCCGTGGGCCCGGGTCACCGCCTGCGCGGGGCGGCCGGGCTGCGCGAAGTCCCTCACCGACGTGCAGGCCGACGCCCGTGCCTTTGCCGGGGTCTGTGGTGGGTCCGGGCCCCTCGTACACTGGGCCGGATGCGAGCGCGCCTGCGGGATCCCGCACAGCGGGGTGGCCCTGCTGGCGGAGGTGGGCGGCTACCGGGTGACCGGTGAGCTCGGTGACGCGGATCGGGACGCAGCGGCGTCCATGAATGTGGTTCTTCTCGAGGAGACAACACCCCAGTGACGGAAAGCACCGGCTGGCCGGGCCCGTACGAGGCCGACGGCGCGCAGATCTACCGGGAGTCGTTCGCGACGATCCGGTCCGAGGCGGCCGCCGATCTCGCCGGGATGCCCGAGGACGTGGCCCGGGTGCTGGTCCGGATGATCCATTCGTCCGGGATGACCGATCTGGCGCGCGACTTCGCATACAGCCCGAACGCGGTGAAGGCCGCGCGGCAGGCCCTGCTCGACGGTGCGCCGGTGTTCTGTGACGCCCAGATGGTGGCCAGCGGCATCACCCGCGCCCGGCTGCCGCACGACAACGAGATCGTCTGCACCCTGAACGCCCCCGGTGTGCCCGACCTGGCGCGGAGCCTGAGCACCACGAGAAGCGCTGCCGCGATCGACCATTGGCTGGACCGGCTGGAGGGTGGCGTGGTCGCGATCGGCAACGCGCCGACCGCCCTGTTCCGGCTGCTGGAGCTGATCCGCGACGGGGCGCCGCGCCCGGCCGCGATCCTCGGCATCCCGGTGGGTTTCATCGGTGCCGCCGAGTCCAAGGTAGCGTTGAGCGAGAACCCGCTCGGTCTGGACTATGTCGTGGTGCACGGCCGGCGTGGGGGCAGTGCCATGGCCGTCGGGGCCGTCAACGCGATCGCGAGTGAGAAGGAATGAGCGGCACCCTCTACGGCATCGGGCTGGGCCCGGGCGACCCGGAACTGGTCAGCGTCAAGGCGGTCCGGCTGATCGGCGCCGCCGACGTGATCGCCTACCACAGCGCGCGTCACGGCCGCAGCATCGCCCGGGGCATCGCCGAGCCCTACCTGCGCGAGGGCCAGATCGAGGAACAGCTGATCTACCCCGTCACCACGGAGACCACCGATCATCCGGGTGGCTACCAGGGGGCGATGGACGAGTTCTACACCGAGGCCGCGGAGCGCCTGGCCGCGCACCTGGAGGCAGGCCGCGACGTGGTGGTGCTGGCCGAGGGCGACCCGCTGTTCTACGGGTCGTACATGCACATGCACAAGCGGCTCGCCCATCGCTTCCCGGCCGAGGTGGTGCCCGGAATCACGGCTTTCAGCGCGGCGGCCGCGGCGCTGGGCCGCCCGCTGGTGGAGCGTGACGAGGTGCTCACCGTGCTGCCCGGCACCCTGCCGCCCGACGAGCTGACCCGACGGCTGGCCGACACCGACGCCGCCGTGGTGATGAAGCTCGGCCGCACCTTCGAGGGGGTGCGGCAGGGGTTCGCCGACGCGGGCAAGCTCGACCGGGCCTTCTACGTGGAGCGGGCGAGCACCGACACCGAGCGCACCTCGGTGCTGGCCGAGGTGGATGCGGGGCACGTGCCGTACATGTCGATCGCGCTGATGCCCGGCCCGCTGAACGAGACCGGCGCCCTGCCCGAGGCGGAGTTCACCGAGACCGCGCACGCCGGTGAGGTGGTGGTGGTCGGTCTCGGCCCCGGGCCTCGGGAGTGGACCACCCCCGAGGTGCAGCAGGCGCTGTCGCAGGCCGACGACCTGGTGGGTTACGTCACCTATCTCAACCGGGTGCCGGTGAATCCCCGCCAGCGGCGCCACCCTTCAGACAACAAGGTGGAGTCCGAGCGGTCCGCCTTCGCCCTCGACCTGGCCCTGCGCGGGCGCCGTGTGGTGGTGGTGAGTTCCGGTGACCCGGGCGTCTTCGCGATGGCCTCGGCCGTGCTGGAGGTGGCCGACGAGCCCGCGTACAAAGACGTTCCGGTGCGGGTGCTGCCCGGGGTGAGCGCCGCGCAGGCGGTGGCGGCCCGGGCCGGTGCGCCGCTCGGCCACGACTTCTGCACCATCTCGCTCTCCGACCGGCTGAAGCCCTGGCCCGTGGTGGAATCGCGGCTAAACGCGGTGGCCGCCGCCGACCTGGTCATCGCCATCTACAACCCGGCCTCCAGGGAGCGTCGCCACCAGGTGGGCCTGGCCCGCGACATCGTGCTGCGCCACCGCGACCCGGCCACCCCGGTGATCGTCGGCCGGGCGATCGGCTCCGACGCCGAGCAGCTGACCGTGGTGCCGCTGGGTGAGCTCGACCCGCAGCTCGTCGACATGCGCACGCTGCTGATCATCGGCTCGTCGCAGACCCGGGTGAGCACGAAACCCGACGGCACACAGACGGTCTGGACCCCACGGCGCTATCCCGCCGCGGAGCTGCCGGGAGCCTGATGTCCGGCCGGTGCGCGCCGCAGTGTGCGCACCGACGGGGGCAGCAGTGCCAGCGCCGTCGAGCCGGCCATCACGCCGGCCGTGACCAGCAGCCAGGTGCTCTGCCCGAGTGCCTCGGCGACCGGCCCGGTCACGGCCAGGCCGAGCGGACGCATCACGAACGAGCCGATGTGGTCGAAGGCGAACACCCGGGCCAGTTTGTCCGGCGGGATCTGCTGCTGGATCGCGAGATCCCAGTTGACGCTGAAGATCTCCAGGCCGAGGCCATGCAGGAAGGCCCCGAGCAGGATCACCGGCAGCCCGGGCCGCAGCGCCATGGCCAGCGGGAAGCAGGCGGTGAGCCCGAGAAACACGGTGCCGGAGAACAGGAGTCGCGTGGGCCGGTACCGGAGCGTGATCAGCCCGCCGACCATGAAGCCGGTCATCAGCGCGGCCAGGGCCAGGCCCCAGGCCTGCTCGCCGAAGTCCCGGGTGACCACGACCGGGCCGACCACGCCCTGCACCCCGCCGTAGAACAGGTGGTACACCAGGGCCTGCGCGATGAGCACCCACAACCAGGTGTGCCGCAGCACTTCCCGGGCTCCGGCACCCAGGTCGCCGAGCAGCGAGCCGGGCTCCCCGGTGGCGTGCGGCCCGACCCGCATCGCGGTGTAGCAGAGCGCGGCCACCGCGTAGGTGGCCGCGTCGACGGCGATCGCCCAGCCCGCCCCGAAGAAACCGACCAGCACCCCGGCCAGGCTGAAACCCAATACCATGGCGGTGTTCTGGGCCAGGCGCACGGCCGAGACGGCATTCGGCAGCGCCTCGGGCGGCACGGTCTGTGGGAGCACGGCCCGGGAGCTCGGCCCGCCCAGGGCGGCCAGTGCCCCGTTCACCCCGCCCATCACGGCCAGCAGCGGAACGGTGGCCCAGCCCGCGATCAGGCTGACCGCCACCACGCCCTGGGCCACGCAGGCCAGCCAGGCCGAGCCGCGCATCAGCAGCGTGCGCGGCAGCCGGTCGCCCACCACCCCGGCGACCAGCGTGGTCAGCACCTCGACCAGTGCGTAGGTGGCCACCACCAGGCCGAGTTCGGTGGCCTGACCGCCCAGGTGCAGCACCGCCAGGGCGAGCGCCACCGGTGCCACGGCCGATCCCAGGCTCGTCACGGTGCGCCCGGCCAGCAGCAGCCGGAACGCCGTGGTCGTCGTGCTCCCCGTTCGCATCCCGGCAAAGTAGTTCGCCAGCGAAATATTCGTCAACAAAATTGATGACGACGAGGGCTGCTACCGTGAACCGGTGGGAGAGGACTTCGCCGAACGGCACGTGGCGCGCTGGCGCGACCACTGGATCGACATCTCCTTCGACGACGCGATCGAGACCGCCACCGTGCGGCTGTCACGAATCTCCCGCTACACCAAGCAGTCTCTGCGTGAGGCCGCGGCGGGGGTGGGGCTCCAGACGTACGAGTACGAGACCCTGCACGCGCTGATGATCCGCGACACCCCCGGCATCGCGTCGCCCCGCGAACTGGCCCAGACGCTCGACGTCTCGCCGGCCGGGATGACCGGCCGGCTCGACGCCCTGGAGAAGGCCGGTCACGTCAAACGCATCCCCAGCCGCACCGACCGGCGCAGCGTCACGATCGAGGCCACCGCGTCCGGCGTGGAGGTGTGGCGCCGCGCCATGCGACTGCGGGGTGAGGCCGAGGAACGGTTGTTCGGGGCGCTGTCCCCCCGTGAGCTGGCCACCCTGAACCGGCTGCTGCGCAAGCTCGCCGTGCTGGCGGACGAGGACCGGCAACCGGACTGACCGAGCCGGCCGGCTGATCGAGCGGGCCGGCTGATCGAGCGGGCCGGCTGATCCAGCCGGCCGGACTGACCGAGCCGGCCGGGCTGATCGGACCGGCCAAGAGCCCGTACGGCAGCCGATGGTGTTCCGGCCGACGTCGCGCGCCGCCGATCCTCGGGCGGGTGCGATGGCTGACCTGCATGTTCTGCTGCGGCGGGCGTTGTGGTGCTCCTCGTCGTCCTCAATGTGACCTACGCCGAGGCATGGACCGCCCTGGCCGACTGGTTCGCCGGCCAGTCCACGGCGGCGCTGTTCGCCGGCTATCCCTGGCTCCTGGTGCTGGTGTTCGGCACCGGCACCTACCTGGTGGCCCGGCGGATCGACGCCTGAGCCGACCAGGTGCCCCGCTGCTACCTGCGCGTTCCGCTGCCGCGAGCGCTGCGCATGCGCTAAACCAGGTCTACCCCGTCAAGCCGATCCGGTCGCGACGCCGGCCCCTCACCCGGGCCGGGAGTCCCGACCGGATCGGTGACGGTTGCAGCAGGTCAAGCGGGTCAGGCGGGTCAGGCAGCTCAGGCGGTCAGCGGCTCGTACTCGTCGGCCGTGAGCAGCTTCGCCGTGGACTCCGGGCGCACGGTGAACAGCCAGCCCTCGCCGTACGGGTCGGCGGCGATCAGGGCCGGGTCGTCGATGATCGCCTGGTTCACCTCGGCCACCACGCCGGTCGCGGGGGAGTACAGGTCGGAGACCGACTTGGTGGACTCCACCTCGCCGCAGGCGTCGCCGGCGGTGACGTGGGTGCCGGCCTCGGGCAGGTCGACGTAGACCACGTCACCGAGGGCGTCCAGGGCGAAGGTGGTCAGGCCCACCCGCACCGGCTCGTCGGGGAGCTCGGAACCCGGTGTCAGCAGCACCCATTCGTGCTCGGGCGTGTACAGGCGGTCGGAAGGGTTGCTCATGGCGGATCTCCTAGCGGGCGCGGCGGTAGAACGGGAACGGGGTGACGGCGAAGGGCAACAGGGTTCCGCGCACGTCCACGTGCAGGGCGGTGCCCTCGCCGGCCTCCTCCCGGTCCACGTAGGCCAGGGCGATCGGGCGGCCCAGGGTGGGCGACAGGGCGCCCGAGGTGATCACGCCCACCGGGGTTCCGGCCGAATTGAGGACGACGTTGCCCGCGCGGGCCGCGCGGCGTCCCTCCCCGGTCAGGCCGGTCAGCACCCGGGCGGGCTGGTCCTGGGCGGCCAGGGCCAGGGCGTCCTGCCCGACGAAGTCCTTGCCGAGCTGCACGACCCGGCCCAGACCCGCCGCGTAGGGGTCGGTGTCGATGCTGAGTTCGTTGCCGTACAGCGGCATTCCGGCTTCGAGCCGGAGCGTGTCGCGGCAGGCCAGGCCGGCCGGGCGACCGCCCGCGGCCTGCACGCCGGTCTCCAGCGCCTGCCACAGTTTCACCGCGTCGTCGGCGGTCACGTACAGCTCGAACCCGTCCTCACCGGTGTAGCCGGTGCGGGCCAGCAGCACGTCGAGCCCGGCGACCCGGGCCGGCCGGCAGCCGTAGTAACGCAGGCCGGACAGGGCGGCGCGATCGTCGTCCGTGCCCAGGAGGGCTTCGATGATGGACGACGAGGCGGGCCCCTGCACCGCGATCAGGGCGGTCTGCTCGGTCTCGTCGGTGACCGTGGCCTCGAAGCCGGCCGCGCGCTCGGTCAGCGCCGCCAGCACCACCGCCACGTTGGAGGCGTTGGCGATGACCAGGAACTCGTCCTCGGCCAGCCGGTAGGTCACCAGATCGTCGAGGATGCCGCCGTTCTCGTCGCAGATCAGCGAATACTTCGCCCGACCGGGCGAGATCGCCGACAGCTTGCCCACCAGCGCGTGGTCGAGCAGGGCCCCGGCCTGCGGGCCGCGCACCCGGATCTCGCCCATGTGGCTGAGGTCGAACAGGCCCGCGCTGGTGCGCACGGCCTGGTGCTCGGCGAGCTCGCTGCTGTATTTCAGCGGCATGCGCCAGCCGGCGAAGTCGGTCAGCCGGGCGCCGAGGGCCTGGTGTACTTCGTGCAGCGGGGTGTGACGCGCAGGCAGGTCTGGCGACGACATGAGCGACCTTCCGGGAGCCGGGCCCGGGCACACCGGTGCCACGGGGGAGCCGTTCCTCCCCGCTCTGTCCTGGGACCTGAGAGCTTTTCACCTTCGGTAAACCGGCATCCGGCCGGATTTCTCCAGAGTTGCCTCGTCGCGACGGTGTCGGGCCTGAGAGATTCCTGGGGAGGGATTGCTCCTACGGCGCCTTTTCCGGTGATCCGGAGCAGGGCTCTCCCGTCGCGCGTCGACGGCGTATTCAGTTGGAGGGTCAAACTAGCCTGGCCCGGGCACCGTCATCAAGGTGGAGCACCAGGCCAGTGAGCCGGAACCGGCTCTTGGGCAGGTGCCGGGGACGCGTCACCATCGGTGTCGTGATCACCTTCGCGCACATCAGCGACCTGCACATCGACCTGCGGGAGCGGGCCACGGAACGGGCCCGGCGGCTGGTGGCGGCGTTGCGGCCGATGCACGACCTGGACGCCGTGCTGGTCACCGGTGACATCGCCGACCACGGCACGGCGCCGGAGTACGACCTGGTGCGCGAGCTGCTCGAACCGCTGCGGGTGCCGGTGCTGGTGCTGCCCGGGAACCATGACGTGCGCGAGACTTTCGGCCCGGGGCTGCTCGGCCTGCCGTCGTCCGGCCGCGAGATCAACCAGGCCGTCACCGTGGCCGGGGTGGATTTTCTGCTGTGCGACAGTGTGATTCCCCGCCGCAGCGACGGCGAGCTGAGCGACGCCACGCTGAACTGGATGAAGGCCGCCCTGGACGGACGGGAGGGGGACGGCCCGGTGATGGTGGCCTTCCACCATCCGCCGGCGGTGCTGCACATCCCCACCATCGACCGCATCCGGCAGCACGGTGAGCAGCGTCTGGCCGGTCTGCTGAAGGCCCGCCCGGAGGTGGCGGCGGTGCTCTGCGGGCACGCCCACACCGCCGCCACCACGCTGTTCGCCGGCCGGCCCCTGGTGGTCGGGCCCGGCTGCGTGTCCACCACTCTGCACCCGGCCGAGCCCGGCGCGCAGAACGTGGTCAGCCCGGACGCCCCGCCCGGCTATGCCCTGCACGTGCTCGACGACGAAGCCCGACTGGTCACGCATTTCCGCGCGGTCTAGGGGTTCTCGAGCGCCGCACCGATCTGCCGGGTGATCCGGCCGAGCACCTCGGTGCTGGTGGCGAAGTTCAGCCGGGTCCACTCCGGCGCGCCGCCGTAGTCCGGTCCCGGGCCGGCGAACACCCGGGCCCGGCGTTCCAGGAAGGCCGCGGCGTCTTGCCCCGGCAGCGCACCGGAGCAGTCCAGCCAGGCCAGGTAGGTGGCGTCGGGCACCCGTAGCCGCACGCCCGGCATGGTTTTCACCGCCGTGGCCAGCTGGTCGCGGCGCTCCAGCAGGTGTGCCCGCACCCCGTCGAGCCATCCGTCCCCGTGCTCCCAGGCCGCCCGGGTGGCCTCCACACCCAGCACGTTGGCGACGCCGTGGATGTCCGGGGGTTCGCCGTCCCACCGTTGACGCACCCGGTCGGGCCCGATGTGGGCGAGTGCCGTGCGCAGGCCGGCGATGTTGAACGCCTTGGTGGCCGATGTGAGAGTGACGGTGCGGGAGGCAATCTCGGGTCCGAGGGTGGCGAACGGGATGTGCCGGTGCGGGTCGTGCACCAGGTCGGCGTGGATCTCGTCGCTGATCACCAGCAGGTCGTGGCGCAGGGCGAAATTCGCCAGCCGGTGCAGCTCGTCGAGTTCGAAGGCGGTGCCGGTGGGGTTGTGCGGGTTCACCAGAAGAAGCACCCTGGCGCTGAAATCCCTGGGCAGACGCTCGAAGTCGTGCCGCCAGGTGCCGCCGTCGAGCACCAGGGGCAGGTTCAGGGCCCGGCGTCGCATGGTCGGCACGGTCGCCCGGAACGGCGGGTAGTTCGGCTCCTGGAGAATCACCCCGTCACCCGGCCGGGTGGTCAGATCGAGCAGGATCTGGAGCCCGGCCAGCAGATCCGTGATTCCGCGCACCTTTTCGGGCTCGGCGTGCCAGCCGAAGCGCCGGTGCATGCGGTGCGCGAAGGTCTCGGCCAGCGGGTCGAGCCCGTCCGGGTGGTCGGGGTAGCCCAGATCCCCGCGGTCGAGCACCTCCAGCACGGCGCGGCGCACCACCGGCGCCACCGGGAAGTCCATGTCGGCCACCCACGTGGGCAGCAGATCCGGCCCCGGGCGATGCCATTTCACGCTCCGGCGGGCCCGCAGCCAGGTCAGGGACGGCTCAAAATCAGGGACGGCGTGGGCCGTCAACTCGTCCCGCAGTCCCTCCAGCTGGCCGTGGTGCTGCGCCAGCTCCTCGTAGACGTGCAGCAGCACCCCGCCCTGCGTGAGCGGTCGCTCCGGCCCCTGGAACGCCGGGTCGGGCGGAACCGCCGGCGGGTCGTCGCTGCGCAGGTGGGTGAGGTCGGCGAGGAACCGGGTGCGGGCGTCGTCGATCGCGGTGAGCAACTGGGCGGCGGAGCCGGTGGCGGTGAACTCGGCGTCCCGGTCGCGGTCGGTGCGGCGCCCGGCGATCAGTGTGCCGCACCAGTAGTCCATCACCCCCAGGCAGTGCGTGACCAGGCCGAACGGGCTGTTGGCGGTGGGCCGGGGGCGACGGTTGACGTGCTCGTCGCCGAGCTGCCCGACCACCGTGCGGATGCCGTCCAGGGCCCGGCCGACGAAATAGATGTAGTCGTCGTCGGGTACTCGCAGATCGCTCATGCGTCCTCTCTCAGCGGTCGTGGTAACCGGCTAAGATGGTTACATGTTCGTGTACGTCAGCAACAGACCCAGCCTCGATCTGCTCGGCACGCTGAAGTGGCGGCGTGACGTCCCGGAGGAGCAGCTGCACGTGCCGGGCGACCTGAGCACGTGGAGTGCGGGGTCGTCGCTCGGCATCGAGGTGACCGCCGGCCCGGCGGAGCTCGACCAGGTGCGGCAGGCGCGGGAGGCGCTGTACCGGGTGGTGTCGGCCGTGCGGGCCGGGCAGGCCCCGGTCGCGCCCGACGTGGCGCTGCTCAACCGGCTGGCGGCCGGGCCCGGGCCCCGGCTCCAGTTGCGGGCCGACGGCACGGTGTCGCGCACGAGCAGCGTCGAGCAGTTGCTCGGGGCCCTGGTGCGCGACGCGCTCGACCTGCTGGCGGGCCCCGACCTGGCCCGGGTCAAGGACTGCTCCAACGCGCGCTGCACCCGGCTGTACGTCGACGTGTCCCGGGCCTCCAGCCGGCGCTGGTGCGGGATGGCCGAGTGCGGAAACGTGGCCAAGGTCGCCGCCTTCCGGGCCCGGCAGCGATCCTGAGGGGCGATCCGGCTCAACCCGTGGCCCGGCGGAGCCGATGACGAGCCGATGAGCACCACCACGGACGGTGCCCCGGGTGGCACGGCGACCGACGCGGCGACTGGCCCGGCGACCGGCCCGGCCGGCGTCGTGGCGCCTGCGCCGCCGGAGCCCGGCGCACCCGAGACGCCGCCCACTCCCACCACCCGGCTGCTGCACGACATCGCCGAGGAGGCGCCGCTGCGCGACCCGGTGCGCCGTCGCCGGCTGCTGCTGACGGCCGGGATCGCCGTGGTCGTGCTGGCGCTGGTGGTGGGCGCGATGCGGCTGTTCGGGGGGAACGCCGAGGAGGAGCGGGACGCCGCCGCGATCGAGAAGGTGCAGGAGCGGGTGCTGCCCGCGCTGGAAGACCTGCTCGGGTCGCGGGAGACGTTCCTGGCCGCCGAGCGGGACTATCTGACGGCGACGAAGCAGGCGAAAGCCGCGGTCACCCGGCACAACCGGCAGGGCACCGCGCTCCGGCTCGGGCCGCAGCGGGCCGTGCTGGAGCGGGTGGCCTCGCAGATGAACGATCTGCGCACCACCCTGGCCGACGTCGAGGCGCCACCGATCACCGCGGACGCCGAGGACTACCTGCTCAGCGCGGTCGGCACGCTGGCCCGCAACGCGGCGGGCAATGCCGCGGCCCTGCGCCGGGCCGGCGCCGGGAAGGTCCGGCTGGTCGCGGTGAACGACGACAACGCGCTGCCGGCGATCCGGAAGATGAACAAGTCGCTGCTGTTCGTGCTCGACGCGGCCCGGCTGCCGGTGACGGACTTCGACCTGCCCGGCGGTACCGACAAGGACAAGGGCGACCACAGCACCTCGATGTGAGGCGTACACTCGCTCGCATGTCTGGTCTCTCGTGCACTGCGCCCGCTGGGCGTCTGGAGGTTCTCGGCGCCGACCGCGCCGGCACGAGGTAGCCCCGCCCCCCTTGGTGACTTTCACGTTCTGGCTGGTGTGTGCGCGTTTTCGCGTGCCCGGCCGTCACTCCACCACCGTTCAGCGCACCCGTCCGCCGGTTTCCGGCCGCCGGGCCATCAGACATTGAGACTTTCAGGGGCTTCGCCATGCATCCGATCACCGAGAAGCAGATCCGCACCTCGTTCGTGAACTCCACCCTGCGCGAGCGCAGGGAACTCACGCTGCCCGACGACTTCGCCGACCTGGACTGGGACAACCTGGACTACCTCGGCTGGCGCGACCGGAAGTTCCCGAACCAGGGCTACGTGTTCGCCGAGATCGACGACCGGCTCGTCGGCGTGATCATGCGCCGCTCCGACGCCGTGGTGCGCCGCCGGGCCCAGTGCAACTGGTGCGAGGACGTGCTGCTGCCCAACGACGTGGTCTTCTTCTCGGCCAGGCGGGCCGGTCAGGCCGGGCGCAACGGCAACACCCTCGGCACCCTGGTGTGCTCCGGCTTCGAGTGCCCGGCGAACGTGCGGGTGCTGCCGCCGCCGGCCTACGAGGGCTTCGACCGGGAGGCCGCCCGGCAGCAGCGGATCGAGGCGTTGCAGCTGAATGTCTACGCCTTCGTGAGTGCGGTGCTGGCCGGGGAGTGACCTCGCGGTTTGGGGCGAATCCCGGCTTTGGGTAACACTTTGTCGCATGACGATCACGGGGGGAGCGGCCTTGAGCCAAGTCGTATGCACAGTGCATACTCGTAGAGTGAGCGACTACAGCAGCCTGCGGGTGACCCGGAAGAACCAGGAAGCGCTGAACGCGGTCGCCTCGCGCATGGGGGTGTCGGCCGACCGTGCGCTGGGCGTCGCGCTCGCCGCCCTGGACGAGCAGGAGTGGCGCCGCTCGGCGGCCCGGCACGCCGACGAGATGGCTGCCGACGCCGCCGACCGGGCCGAGGTGGCGGCCGCGGCCGCCGACCTGGCCGGCGACGATGAGGGGTAGCGTTCACCGGCTGCGGCGTCCGAAAGATGCTCTGGGGCACGAGCAGTCAGGTCAGCGCTTCGGCGTGGTGGTGCAGGCGACGCGCCTGCTGCACCTGAGTCGCTGGCTGGTCGTGCCCACCTCCAGCAGCGACAACGTCGTGCCGGGAGTGCTGCGGCCGGTCGTCGACTGGGGGAATGGCGAGACGGCTGTGCTGTGCGATGCCATGCAGTCGGTGGATCCGCAGGTCCGGCTCGGGGAGCGGGTGGGGGACCTGACCTTCGACGAGCTGCGTCAGGTGGACCGGGCCCTGGTCTTTCTCCTGGACCTCCCCTGAGCTGAGACCGGGCACAACCTTTTCCCGGGGTCGTGCGTCGTACCGAGGTGATGGTCACGTCCAGGTCAGCGGACGCCGTGCGCGGCGCCGGCGGGGAGGAGCTGCCCGCTCTGTCCTCCGTCGGCGCCGAGGCCGCGGTGGAGATTTTGTTCGACCGGTACCGGCTACGCATGCTGCGGGTCGCGACGGTGCTGGTGGGGGATCCCGTGGTGGCGGAAGACGTGGTCCAGGACGCGTTTCTGGCGGTGCACAGCAGCTGGGGGCGGATCCGCGACAAGGACGAGGCCGTCGGCTACCTGCACCGCAGCGTGGTGAACGCGGCGCGGTCCCGGTTGCGGCGGCGGTCGGTGGTGCTGCGGCTGGCCGGGCTGCGGCACCACGACCAGATCAGTGCGGAGGACGCGGCGCTGGGCACGCAGCTGCCCGCCCCGCTGCTGGCCGCGCTGCGGGCGCTGCCCCGGCGCGAGCGCGAGGCCGTGCTGCTGCGGCACTACCTGGACCTGTCCGAGAAGGAGACCGCCGACGCGCTCGGGCTGCGGCCGGGATCGGTCAAGGGCTACGCCTCGCGGGGGCTGGCCAAGTTGCGCACGGTGCTCGGCACCGGCGCTCCGGCCGGGAAGGAGGAACAGCGATGACGGACGACGAACAGCTCGCCCGGCGGCTTCGCGGCATGCTGGACGAGGAGCTACGAGACGTGCAGCCGAGCGCCGGAGCCCGCGAGCGGCTGCGGCAGGGGATGCGGAAACACCGGCGCACCAGCTGGTTCCGGGCCCCGGTGCTGGTTCCGCCGGCGGTCGCGGCGGTGATCGCGGCCGTGCTGCTGACCGTGCCGGCCCTGCTCGGACGGCAGGAGCAGACCACGGTGGTGCCGGCCGGGCCGCCGGTCGGCACCACCGTGGCACCCACCCCGCACCCGGTCACCACGCGGACGCCGGAGCCGACGCGGGAGAGCGCCCCGGAATCGGCGACCCCGACCACCACCCCCACGGCCGCCCTCACGGCCGACCCCACAGCTGACCCGGCCGACCCGACGACCGGCCCGGAGGGCACCTCCACGGCCACCGACCCGGCGACCACGGCGGAGAGCACGGACGCCGTCGTCCGGTCGCGGGTGACCTCGGAGTCGGCCACTCCGGAGACGACCGCCCGGGAGACGACTGCTCGGGAGACGGTGGAGGCCACTCCGGGCGGCGAATAGCATTTGCCCTGTCGCACAACCTTTCGTCCGGTCCGGGAGTCGTACAGGCGTTGATCCGGTTTTCCTCAGGAGGAAAGATGTTGCGCAGGAGCAAACTGGCGATGTCGGTCGTGATGGCGGGCGGGCTGCTGATCGCCGCCGCGGGCACGGCCACGGCCGCCGGGCGGGATGCCGAGCCGACGCCGGCGACGACCAGCGTCCGCGCGGGCGTCACCCGGGCCCCGGCCACCACGCCCACCGCCGTCGCCGAGGAGACGGCCGTGCCGACCTCGCCCCCGGCCACCGCCGAGCCGACCGGAACCCGTTCCGCCACAGACGACATCGAGACCACCTCGGTGGCCACCACGCCGGTGACCCGGCCCTCCGCGGCGACCACCGTGGACCCGCGGCCCCGCGAGACCGCCGAGGCGTCACCCGCCCGCCCGGTTCCCGCCGACCCGAGCTTCACCGGCTGATCCTGGTGCGCATGATCTTTCGTGGTCGTCCCGCCGGGCCGCCGGCCCGGCGGGGTGTCCCGCAGATGCTGACGGCCGCCGTGATGGCCTGCGGTGTGCTGATTTCCGGGTGCTCCTCGTCGTCCATGGCTGAGGAGAGCCCGGATCGGACGCAGAAGGTGAGTCAGGCCGAGAACCCCGCCGCGACGGGCAGCCTGGTGGCGACCGCGACGGTGGACACGATCCAGGTGCACGGCACGGCGGGTGGGCCGGTGACCCGGACGCTGGCCAATCCGATCGCCAGTGGTGGCCCGCTGACCTTTCTGGTGATCGGTGAGCAGGGGGACCGGCTCCAGGTGCATCTGCCCACCCGGCCGAACGGCGCCACCGGCTGGATCGACGCCGGCCAGGTGAAGCTGACCACCACGCCGTACCGTCTGGTGGTCTCGATGGCGGAACACCGGCTGGAGGTACTCAAGAACGGTGAGAAACTGGCGGAACATCCAGTGGGAGTGGGAAAGTCGACCACCCCGACCCCGCCGGGCGAGTACTACCTGACCGAGCTGCTCCAGCCGTCCGACCCCGACGGCGCCTACGGGCCCTACGCCTTCGGCATCTCGGCGCACTCGGAGACGCTGAAGAAGTTCGCGGGCGGCCCGGGCCAGCTCGGCCTGCACGGCACGAACGAGCCGGACCGGATCGGCACCGACGTGAGCCACGGCTGCCTGCGGCTGTCCAACGAGGTGATCACCGAGCTGGCGAAGACCCTTCCGCTCGGCACACCGATCGAGATCCGGGCCTGAACCGGCGGTGGGGCATCGGGATCCAGACGCCCGTCACGAGCCGGGCTGAAGCCGGAAGGGGTGCCTTCACCCGGCCGGCGTAGAAAGGATGCGAGCGGGATACGCCGTTGGGTGGCCGGCTGCTCCGGCCGGGTGGTCCGGGGGCCGGGGTGACCACAACCGGCTACGTGGCGTACATGATTGAGCCATGGACGAACTCAGCCGCATGGCCAGCACGCTGGAGGCCTGTGCCCACAAGCTCGAGGTGTTCTCGGCCCGGCTGCGGGCCGACGAGCTGTTCTCGGACCTGCGCCAGCACCCCGACCTGGCCTACCTCGACACCCAGCTCGACGGTTTCTACGGGTCGGAGCAGCACTAGGCTCGCTCAGGCGCGGAAGACCCGCGCCAGCGTCGTCATCCCGTCGACCCACGCCTGGCCCGTGTGCGGGCCGGCGGCGGGCGGCGGGGTGTCCAGCAGGGCCACGGCCTCCACGCCGGCGGCCCGGGCGGCCAGCATGTCGCTGGAGGAGTCACCGATCATCGTGGTGGTGACCGGGTCGGCGCCCAGCGCCCGGACGGCTCGCAGCAGCGGCGTCGGGTCGGGCTTCATCAGCCGCGGGTCCGGGTCGCGCCCCTCCACGTGTCGCACCAGGCCGGTCAGCTCGTGCCGCTCCAGCAGGGCTCGCACCGCCTCGGCGCCGTTGTTGCTGACGATCGCGACCGGCCGCCCGGCCTCCGCGCAGGCCCGCAGGAAATCCACCGCACCCGGCGTGAGCGGTGCCAGCTCCGCCGCGTCCACCTCGGCGTCGCGCAGCGAGGCGTCCACCCGGGCGGTCAGCCCCGGGTAGATCTCCGCCACCCCGTCGAGCAGGTCGAGCGGGTCGTCGATGCCGTCGAGCTCCTCGTCCACCGGGCCGTCCGTCAGCGCGCCCAGCTCGTCGAGCAGGGCGGCGGCGATCACGTCGGGCGTGAGGACGGCGAACAGGTCGCAGACCGGTCCGTCGAAGTCGAGCAGGACATGCTCTGTCGCGGTGGCGAGCCGGATCAGCTGCTCTTCGTCGTCCATGAACAGGCAGCCTAGGACGAGACGGTGGCCGCGGCGGGTGCGTGCGCGGGTTCTCGCAGGTCGATCACCGACCGGCGGTGGAGGACGGCGACAACCCCACAGATCGCGGCCGTGAGCAGCAGCCCGGCCGCACGCTGCCAGAGACCGGGCAGGGCCAGCTGTTGCAGAGGCCTGGTGACGAACGGGTGGAACAGGTACACCCACAGCGACTGTTGTCCCATGAACACCAGCCAGCCCTGCACCGGGGTGCTGAGCGCCGACAGCAGCGACGGAACGGCCGCCACCAGGCTGAGATTGAGCACCAGGAAACCGATCGCGGCCGGCCAGGCGCCGCCCTGGTACGAGCCCACGTAGAGCATCGCCCCGAGCGCTCCGGGCACCAGCAGCCACGGCCGGGCCCGCGGGGTGTGCACGTTGCGGGCGGCGAACCCGGCGACGAACCAGATCAGGTAGCTGAAGTAGCGGGCGTCCACCAGCTTTTCGGGAAGATGCGGGATCTGGCTCGCCAGCGGGGTGCCCCAGGCCAGCCAGCCGGCCGCCGCCACCAGGGCCAGCAGCAGGTGCGGCCGGGGCAGTCGCACGGCCAGCCAGGCCAGGCTGATCATCGCGAAAAGCACCGGCACGTACCAGAGATGCCATTGCGGCAGGGTGAGCAACTCGATCGTCGACCGCACCGGGTGGTTCAGTGAGAACGAGCCGAAGGTGGCGGCCCAGAGCGCGCTGACGATCAGCCAGGGGGCGAGCATGCGCCGGGCGTAGTCGGACAGCAGCCGCGGATAGTCCCGCTGGCGCAGGCGTTCGGCCCGCAGCAGGTAGCCGGACAGGAACAGGAACGGCGGCATGTGGAACCCGTAGATCAGCCACTTGGTGAAGCTCTGGCCCACGCCCTCGGCATAGGTGTGGCCGAACACCACGAGGATCAGCAGGATCGCCTTCAGCTGGTCGGGACCGGCCGAGCGGGAGCCGGGAACCTGGGCCGGCTGCCCGGCCTGTTCCGCGCGTGAAGCCTGGCCGGGCAAGTGCCTTCGGGCCACGTGCCTGCCTGCCGACTGCGCCGACTGCCTGACTGGCACGCGTTCCTGCTCTCCTCACGCACGGTGTTCCGGACCGGGTCACGCTAACGGTTCGGCTCCCGGAACCGCACATCGCCCCGCCCGCCCTCGGGGCCCGCCGTCCTTCGGCCCGTCGCCGGGTCGAGAGCGGATCTCGTCCCTTCGTCGGAGACCCGCCGGTAGGCCCCTGCGAACCGGGTCCGGGTTCTACGGTGGGGGACCGCCGGGGGAACGGGCCGCCCGGTCGGCGTCGCACGTGTGAGCCGTGCGCAGAAGGTGCGCGCGGAGGGTGCCGTACAGGGAAGGTGCCGCAGATGGAACGGGACTCGACGGTGCTGACGAGGCTGCTGGGCGTCGTGGCCGGTGCCGCGGTGCTGGCCGGGTGCAGTGGTGACCCGGCCGCGACCGGCCAGGTGCGCCCGGCCATGGGACAGGTGGCCCAGGTCGGCCCGGCCGCCCAGGTGATGCAGACCGGCATGGTCGGTGCCGCCGGCGGCCGGGTGCTGGTGCCGGGTGGGCCGTCCGTCGACGTGCCCGCCGGCTCGGTCAGCGGCGACGGCAGGCTCACCGTGCGCAGGGCGGGACCGGGCCACGCGGCGCCGGCCGCGCCCTCGCCGTTCCTCGGGGTGCTCGACGCCTACGAGATCTCGCTCGAGGGAGCCCGCCTGACCGGGCCCGTGCGCCTGACCTTCCCGGTGCTGATGCAACCCCTTCCGGCCCGCGCCGACGCCGACGCGGCGGCCGTGCTCGGGCACTTCGACCCGGTCTCCGGCAGCTGGAAAACCGTTGCGGCCGACTACGACCCGGACCGCGCCACGATCACCGCCGAGGTCTACGAGCTGGCCTGGTGGAACGCGTTCGGCTGGGACTTCGCGGCGCTGCGCAACGCCGTGGCCGGCGCCTACCGGCAGGCGCTCGCGGCCACCGCCGTGGCACCCTCCTGCCGGGACGAGTCCGAGGCCCTGGCCACCGGGGTGCGGGTGCGCTCGACCGGCAGCGACCGGATGCGCTGGTGCTACGGCCTGGACGAGGGCCGGCCGGTGCTAAGGGTCACCAACACCCAGGGTTATCCGGTCAGTGTCAGCCTGCCCCGGGCCTGGCGCTCCAGAACAATGGTGGACGGCGCACAGCTGGCAGCCGGGCTCGGCGCCGTGCGCACCACCCGGGGTGGCACCGAGACCCAGCTGCTCACCGGCGGTTCCACCCTCGAACTGCATCCCGGCGTGCTCAGTCCCGGCGGCACGGTGACGGCCCGCAGCAGTGGTGCCGGGTTCCTGGCCGCTGCTCTCACCTTCGCCCGCGACACCTTCGCCATGACGATGCGCGGCGTGCCCGGCGCCCCGGTGCCCAACGCCCAGGCCACCACGCACGCGCTCGACGCGGTGCTGGACGGCGACTGCCTGCGCGGGCGCACCCACCGGGCGGTCGACGGTCTGGACGCCGCCGGCGCCGCCGTGCTGCGGGCGCATGCCGTGGCCTTCGGCTGCCTGCGCCCGGCCTGGCAGGAGCAGTACCGGCTGGACGGGCGCACCGGCGACTTCGTCGGCGTCGCGCTGACCTGGCTGACCACCGGCATCCCGGTGCTGATCGACGGGGTCACCGGCATCGCGGACGGCGTCGTGTACACCGCGCCGGACACGATCCGGGTGCGTGCGGCCGAGCCTGCCCAGCAGATGGTGATGCTCGGCGACCGCTGAGCCCGCCGGAGTCGGGACCGGTCGGACCGGTCAGGGACCGAGCACCTCACGCAGCAGTTTCTCGTGGTCGGCGATGTTGGCCACCGACACCTCCACACTGCCGTCCGGTCCGGTCACGTTGATCCGGACGTCGCCGATCCTGGTGCTGATCCAGGTGCTCAGGGCGTCGGCCAGCACGGCCGGCGTGCCGTCGTCGGGCAGCGAGACGGACAGGTCGCCGGGTCCGGACGGCTCGCGGTGCACCGGCACCCCGCGCAGCTGTGGTTCGAGTTGCAGCCAGTTCTCCAGGGACGCCAGCAGCTGTTCCTCACGCTGGCCCCAGACCGACATTCGCACGTGCATGGTTCCCCCTCGCGTCACGTGATCATGGATGGTAATCCCGAAGATCGGGCTACCGACCGGTTGGGACGAGAACATGGCGCATTCACAGCCCGCCGTCGCGGAAGTGCGTTTTTACTACGCTCTGCTACGGTTTCAGAGCTCACCGACCTGAGCATCCGTCCGCCTGCCCGCTAATCGGAGCTCACGGTGATCGCGCTACTTCTCGACCTGTCCAACATCCTCGGCGGGCTGCTGCTGGCCCTGCCGCTGCTGCTCGCCCTGCCCAACGGTGACCGGGCCGGTGGATGGATCTCGCGGCTCGATCCGTACGCCTGGATCGTCGGGGTCGTCGCCCTGGTGACCAGTGGCTACTACCTGATCGTGCACCTGGTGTCGGGTCCGCACCTGTTCCACTTCGAGGTGGTCGGCCTGGCCGTCGGCGTCATCCTGCTCTGGGACCGGCTCACCGGGCGGCAGCCGCTGCGCCGGGAGAACGGAGACCTCCAGGGCGCCGGGCTGATCCTGGCGATCTTCGGGGTGATCGCCGTGGTGGTCGGCCTCCAGGGGCTCGTCACCCCGAACTGACCAGCGACCGGCCGGAACCGGACTCCGGGCAGGCGATCTCAGGGGTTGATGGGTATCAGGGGCCGGTGGTCTCCGAGGCCGGGTGACCTCAGGGGCCGGTGGGGACGAATCCGGGGCATCGGCGTACGCCCCCACCGGCGATCATGGGTGTTCCGCAGCGGCGACCGGCGGAGGTGATCCGGCTCGGACGCCGACCGTGCGCGTGGTGCGCGCCGGCCGGAACCGGCGATGCTACCCCCGTCGGCGGCAGTACCGGGAACCGGTGTTGCCTTGCGGTGTTTCATGCAACAAGCTCTTCGGGTCGTGCGCGATCGGGGCGGGAGAAACTTCGCAGCCGTGGGGAGGTCACGTCAATCGCCGAGGCCGAAGGCCGAATCCGGAACTTGACGGCGAATTAATGGCCTGGATTTTGGTTATCCATGCACCGGCTCCGACGACGTGAGGCCCGGCCCGGAATGCGTGGCCTGGGCAAATGCGCCGCGGCGCGCGGCCGTCGGGCGCCGGGCGTGCTGGGTCACCCGTGCGGTTATCCCACGGGCGTGAACGGTGTGACGCGTGGGATCGAAAAACTTGAAGTGCGGCTAACCCCGGCTTCCGGTCAGCTCCCGGTACAACGGTTCCCAGCGCTCCCGGCGCGCTCCGGCGGACTGCTCCCACCACGGGGTGCCGCGCTCGCCGAGCGCCACCTTGGCCCGCTGCACCCGGTCGCGGGCATCACGTTCGGCCCCCGGGTCGGCGGACTTCAGCGCCCGCCCGACAGCACGGCGGGCGTCCATCAGCTCGTGCCGCAGCACCTCGGACACCTCCGGCGGCAGGTCCGGGTCGGTGGCCCGCCACTTCCTGCCGTCGATGACCACGTGGTGGCCGTCCGGGGTGCGATCCGGCACGGCTCAGTCGTTCTCGACGATGGTCGCCGCCACCTGGCGCAGTTGCCCGCCGTCCGGCTGGTAGGTCTCGGCGATGTCGCGGTGCAGGCCGACTTTCGTGGCCTCGCGCAACTGCGCCTCCACCTCGGTCACGCTCTCCCCGTCGTACCCGTCCTCGACCTTCTCCACCGCGTTGCGCAGGGCGGAGGTGAGCTGGTCCTCCAGCGGTTCGCGGAGTCTCTCGGCCTGACCGAGCGAGGTCTGCGGGTCGAGCTTGACGCGGGGCTGGATCACAACGGCCTCCCGTGACGAATGTGTGGGCGCCAGTATGTGGGCCCGGGGGTGCCACGGCATCCCGGGCCGACGTGCGCACCGGCCGTCCAGCCCAAAGAATGGGCGCGTCGGACCGGATGTCGAAGGGTGATCATGGAAGCGTTGTCGTTGATCCTCACCGCCGTGGTGGCGGGGGAGTCGAAGGCCGATTCGAGCACGATGCAGAGCGAGGTGGCCGACGACTTCACCTCGCTGCGCTCGGCGCTGCACGACCGGCTGGCCGGTCAGGCCGAGGCGCAGACCGCGCTGGAGGACTACATCGCCCGGCCGGAGGAGCACCGCGACACCCTGATCGAGGGCCTGCGGCAGACCGGTGCCACCCAGGACCCGGACGTGCTGCGGCTGGCCCTGAAGGTGATGCAGCGGATCGACCCGGAGGGCAGCGCCAACGGCAACTACGTGCTGGATCCGGTGTGACACAGACCGTAACCTGACGGCCATGCGAATCCACATCACCAGCGTGTTCGTCGACGACCAGCAGAAGGCCCTTGACTTCTACACGGGCAAGCTCGGTTTCGTGCTGAAGAACGACGTGCCGGCCGGCGCCGACCGCTGGCTCACCGTCACCGCGCCGGGTGACGCCGACGGGGTCGAGCTGCTGCTGGAACCCTCGGGACACCCGGCCGTGGCGCCGTTCAAGAAGGCGCTGGCGGCCGACGGCATCCCGTTCACCAGCTTCGCCGTGGACGACTGCCGGGCCGAGTACGAGCGGCTGAGCGGCCTCGGGGTGCACTTCACCCAGGAGCCGGCCGAGATGGGCCCGATGGTGATGGCGGTGCTGGACGACACCTGCGGAAACCTGATCTGCATCGCCAGTTCCACGCCGTGACCGGGCCCTACGCCTGGATCAGTGAGCCCGCGTTCGCGTAGTCGTCCGCGATCCAGACCACCTCGCGACCGGCCCGGCGCAGCAGGCTGGCCGCGATGGCCGAGCGGTAGCCGCTCACGCAGTGCACCCACAGCTCGCCGGCCGGCAGTGAGTCGAGCTCGGTGAGCAGGCGGTGCAGTGGCACGTGGGCGGAACCGGGCAGGTGGCTCGCGGCCCTCTCGTCGTCCCTGCGCACATCGAGCACCACGATGCCCGCGCCGCTCTTCAGCGCTGCGGCCAGATCGGCGAAATCCGCCTTGCGGTACGACTCTTCGCCGGGCACGCCGACGGCCGTGGCGTCGGGCCGGTCGATCCCGATGCGCACCAGCTGGCGCTGGGCCAGCGCTATCTGCTCCTGGCTCTCGCCGATCAGGGTGAGTTCGGCGCCCCAGGGCATCAGCCAGCCGAGGTAGGTGGTGAACTGGCCGCCCAGGTCGATGCTGACGGTGCCGGCCAGGTGCCCGGCGGCGTAGGCGGTGCGGTCGCGCAGGTCGACCACCCACTCGCCGTCCGCGATGCGACGGCGCAGCTCGGCCACGTCCACCGGCTCCGGCACGGTCAGGTCGACCGGGCCCGGGCCCTGCCGGTTCCGCACGCCCATGTGCGCGTAGTACGCCGGGTAGGCGGTCAGCCCGGCCACCAGCCGGGTCACGAACGCCTCCTCGTCCGGCTCCAGCAGGGCGTCGTTCTGCTTCTTCTGCTCGCCGATCGTGCTGGCGGTGCCGCCGACCGAGGAACTGGCCGAGCAGAAGCTGCCGAACCCGTGCGTCGGCATCACCCGCACCTCGTCGGCCAGTTCGTGGGCCAGCCGGTGGGCCGAGCGGTACTGGGCGTGGGTGAGTTCCTCGGTGCGCGCCGGGTCGACCAGGTCGGTGCGGCCCACGCTGCCGAACAGCAGCGAGCCGCCGGTGAACGCGACCGCGTCGGAGTCGGTCTCCACCACGTAGGCCAGATGCGTGTCGGTGTGGCCGGGCGTCGCGATGACCCGCACCCGCAGCGAGCCCGCGGTCAGCTCGTCACCGTCGTTCAGCGGCTGCCGCTCGAACGAGACCGGGTCGGCGGCGTTCACGCCGTAGGGCGCGCCGGTGCGCCGGGCCAGTTCGAGACCGCCTGTGACGTAGTCGTTGTGGATGTGCGTCTCGAGCACCAGGACGCAGGTCAGGCCCTTGGCGCCGAGCAGGTCGAGCACCCGGTCGATGTCGCGCTGCGGATCCACCACGACGGCGCTGGTGCCGTCGTGGGCGACGTAGCTGCGATCGCCCAGCTCACTGGTCTCGATGACGTCAACCTGGATCACGACCGGCACTCTCCCACGTATTGCTGGTACATCCGAATGTCCGTACATTAAACCCGGTGGACGGCGGGGGCAACGGAGAGCGGTAGGAAGTGACGGTGAACTTCACGCACGAGCAGGTCACCGGCACGTCGCCCGGCACGTCGTCCGGTCATGGTGCCTGGGCGGGCTGCATCGACCGCTCCGGCCCGCTGCCGCTGTGGGCGCAGGTGCACGCCGACCTGCGCCGCCGGCTGAACGAGGAGCAGTTCACCTCCGACTTCCCCGGCGAACTGGCCCTGGTCGAGGCCTACGACGTCAGTCGCCACACGGTGCGCGAGGCGCTGCGCCGGCTGCGCGACGAGGGTGTGGTCATCGCCGGGCGCGGCCGCCGCCCGCGCATCGCCACCGGCACCCGCCGCATCACCCAGCCACTCGGCGCGCTGTACAGCCTGTTCGCCTCGGTCGAGGCGGAAGGGCTCGAACAGCGCAGCATCGTGCGGGCTCTGGAGCTGCGCACCGATCCCGAGGTGGCGGCCCGGCTCTCGCTCGGCGCCGGCAGTGAGCTGTTCTACCTGGAACGGATCCGGCTGGCCGGTGACGAACCACTGGCCCTCGACCGGGTCTGGCTGCCGGCCGAACTGGCGAAACCCTTGATGGACGTCGATTTCAGCCACACCGCGGTCTACCGCGAGCTGGAACGGCGCTGTGGGGTGCGGCTCGGCGGGGGAGAAGAGACCATCCACGCCGTGCTGCCCTCCGCCGCGGAACGCGAGCTGCTCGGAACCGGCGCCTCCGTGCCCGCTTTCGCGATCGAACGGCGGGCACAGGGCCCGAACGGCCCGGCCGAGTACCGGCGCACCCTGGTGCGGGGCGACCGGTTCGCGGTGGCGGTGCAGTTCTCCACCGGTGGCGGCTACCGGCTGAACCTCACCGGCACGGCCTGACCCGCCAGGCCGTCGTCCGCCAGGTCGTCGGCACCGTCCGGTCCACGACGGCTCAAGCCGGCCGCCGGATCCGCCGACATCTGAGGTGCGCTCCAGCTCACGGGGCGGATGGGGGCGACCGTGCAGGCATCGGACCGGGCCTCGTGGCGCCTGCCGCCGCACGAGGCCGTGCTCACCCGGATGCGCTGGATCGCCATGGCCGTGGTGCTGACCACGGTGCTGGGCTGCGCGCCGGTTCTGGTGTCGACGGCGGACCGGAAACTGCTGCTGGTCGCGACCCTCGCCGGGATCGCGGTCTCGCTGGTGACGGGGTACCGGCTGGGGCGTCTGCCGATCGCCATGGAGGTCTTCGACGTCCTCTGTTTCGTCGTCGTGCTGGTGTTCGTCGACATCCCCATGGTCGCCTTCGGCATCGGGTTCCAGAACATCTGGTACCGATGTCTTTTCACCGGTGGACGACGCGCCCTGCTGCGCGCCGTGCTCTACGCCGCTGCCTTCGCCGCGGGGGCTCTGCTGTGGGCCGCCGTACAGGTGCGACCGGATCCGGAGCTGGTGCAGGCGTACGTGGTGGCGGGTGTGCTAAGCACCTTTTCGGTCACCTTCCTGGGGTGGCAGCTGGCCGACTCGCTGATCGCCCGGGAAGCCAGTTCCCGCCGCGAGCGGCTGATCTCGGAGACCGGCGGGCTCCTGCTCGGGGCCACCGACGAGGCCCGGATCCGGCAGACCGGCTGGCGGGCGATCGACACGCTGGCCGCGGACACCCCAGGGCTGCGCGCGGTGCGGGTGGCCCGCACCGCGAACGGCCTGGAGTTCGGCCGGGCGTCCGGATTCATGTCCCTTCCACCGGCTTTCGTGTCGGTGACGGATGACGTCGGGCTCGGGTCGCCGCAGATGCGCGGGCTTCTCACCGCGGTGCTGGAGGACGGCTGTGTGTGGGAACTGCTGGTGTACGACGAACTTCCGGGGGTGGCCTTCGCCCTCGGTCATCCGCGCCGGGTGCCGCCCGACGTGGTGGCCACCGCCGCCAGCATCCTGAACCAGGTGCTGCTGGCCCACCGCAACAGCGTGGCCCATGCCGAGTTGCTCAGTCAGGCACTCACCGACCCGCTGACCGGCCTGGCCAACCGGCAGGGCTTCACCGAGGCCACCGGCCGGCTGCTGGCCGAGCCCGGCCTGTTCACCGTGATGTTCATCGACCTGGACGACTTCAAGAACGTGAACGACAACCTGGGGCACGCCGCCGGGGACGACCTGCTGATGCGGGTGGCGGTGCTGTTGCGTGGCCTGGTGCGCGACGGCGACGTGGTGGCCCGGCTGGGCGGTGACGAGTTCGCCGTGCTGCTGAGCGGGACCGACGAGGAGACCGCCCGGCGCATCGCGGGCCGGATCGTGCTGGGGGTCTCGGGTCTGCGTAGCGGGCCGGACGGCGAGTACACGATCGGGGCCAGTATCGGCCTGGTCACCGCCGGGAGCGGCATCGGGCTGCCGGAGCTGCTGGTGCGGGCCGACGTCGCGATGTACCAGGCGAAGGCGCAGGGCAAGGGCCGGATGCAGACCTGGAGGCCGGGTCTGCTGCCGAATCCATGATCCGTCCCGAATTGCGGGGGTGATCAGTTGGCCCAATGGTGTTGTCAACGGGTCGAGCACCGCAGCCGAGGGAGAGAAGACATGCCTTTCACGTTCCGCAAACGGATCAACCTGCTCCCGTTCCTGCGTCTCAACGTCTCGAAGACCGGCACCAGCCGTACCTGGCACATCGGCCGCTGGTCGTGGAACTCCCGCAGCAAGCGGCACTCCATGGACCTTCCGGGTCCGGTCAACTACCAGACCAAGGCCCGCGGCCGCCGCTGAGTCCGCCCGGAGGCCGACGCCCGGCTGCCGTCACCTGTGGTGTGATGGCAGCCGTGCAGACTTCGGGAGCCCCGGTCCGGCATCACACCTTCACCGTGTCACGTGAGTTCGCCGTTGCGCCGTCCCTGGTTTTCCGGGTCTTCGAAGACGACGAACTGCGCCTGCGGTGGTTCCGGATGCCCGGCCGGGGCGCCGGCTACCACCTCGACTTCCGGGTGGGCGGCGCCGAGCGTGCCGGTGCCGTCTTCCCCACGCCGGACGGCGACGAGATCATCGAGAATCGTTCCCGCTGGCTACATATCGATCCCGGGCGGCGCCTGGTTCAGGTGTACGAGACCTTCGTGAACCAGCTCCCGATGTGGACGGCCCTGGTGACGATCGAGCTGTGGCCGGACGGCGACGGCACCCGCCTGGACTGGACCGAGCAGGTCGCCTTCCTGAACTCCGCCGGCGACGGCGAGGCCGATCTTCCCCACCTGCGCGGCGCCACGGTGCTGCGGCTCAACGGCGTGGCGCTGGCCGTCGAGGCAGCACAGGCGGCAAAAGCCCACCGCCCGTCCATGATTCCTGCCGGCAGGCCGGCGGCAGGTCATGGACGGGCGGCAGAACGATCCGGTCCTGGGGCGGCCAGGGCCGGAGACCGGGGTCCCTAGATCAGGGAATCCTTCGTGATGGCGATCGAGCCCATCGCGGGTACGGTGACCGAGGCCTTGCCGTCGGAGCCCACCGTCACCTGCGTGCCGGCGCAGGCCCCGTCGTCCACGCCGCCGGTGACCAGGTCGCAGTAGGTGCCGGCGGCCAGGTTGGTCTGGAAGCTCTGGGTCTTGGCCGAGGAGTTGTTGTTCAGCGAGGTCCAGCCCTTGGTCCCACGGCTGAACGCGATCAGGTTCGAGCCGTCGTCCGACCAGTTCGTCACCGCGGCGTCACCCACGCTGTTGCGGAACTTCACCATGGCGAGCACCCCGGCGTCGCGGTCCAGGCAGTCCCACGCGTCGCTGGTGCAGTCGGTGTCGGTGACCATGCCGTCGCTGCCCGAGGGCGGGGCGTCGTCGGGGGCGGACCAGGCGAATGACGAGTACACCTGCGCCGTGCCGTAGTCGTTGGCCAGGATGAACTGCGTGGCCAGCTTGTTCGTCTTCGCGTTCTTGTAGCTGATCGAGTCGCCGCTGCGGTCGGTGTCGTGGTTCATCACGAAGGTCAGCGACTTGCTCGACGGGATCAGCGTGTCGCCGAACGTCTTCAGCGTCGAGATCTTGCCGGCGAAGGCCTCTTTCAGGTCGACCGAGGCGTCCAGGCCGAGCACGCTGCCGAGCTCGGAGTACGACGCCTGGGACAGCTCACCCTTGCCGCCGAACACCTCCAGCGCCACGTACGGGTCGGTGCCGTCGACGGTCTGGTCCAGCCCGTCGATGATCGCCTGCATGTCGTCGAGCGGGATGTGCTTGGCGGCGTCCACCCGGAAGCCCGAGACCCCGTACCCCAGAAGCTTGTTCAGGTAGGTGTCGATCGCGCCGCGGACGTAGGTGCTCTCGGTCTTCAGGTCTTCCAGGTTCGACAGCCGGCAGAAGTGCACCTGCGTGGCGTTGTCGTAGTCCTCGACGGTGCCGGAGGAGGTCGGGCAGTCGCTGTCGGTGTGGAAGTCGTCGGCGGTGTACAGGCCCGGGTAGTTCGTGGACGTGTACGAGTTGCCGCTGTACGACTTCGGGTTGGTCATGTCGGCGCCGGACATGTGGTTGATCACGGCGTCCACGTACACGTCGACGCCGGCGTCCCGGCAGGTGCTGACCATGCTCTTGAACTCGGCCTCGGAGCCCATCCGGCTGTTCAGGTCGTAACCGGCCGGCTGGTACACCTCCCACCAGGAGTGGGTGCCGCTGTTGAGCTTCAGCGAGTCCTGCGGCGGGGCCACCTGCACGCCGCCGTAGCCGTTCGGGCCGAGGACGTCGGTGCACTCGGTGGCCACCGACGTCCAGTTCCACTCGAACAGGTTGGCGATCACGTCGCCCGAGGTGGTCTTCGCGGCGGCGGTGGTGGTGCTCCCCGACGAGCTGGTCGAGCTGGAGGCGCTCGGCGACGCGGTGGCGGTGGTGTCGTCGTCGGTGGTGTCCTCGGTGGTGTCCTCGGTGGTGTCCGCGGCGCTCGTCGTCGCGGCCGGGGCGGTGGTCGAGCTGGCCGCGGACGAGGTTCGCGGGTGTCCCGCTCTCTCCCCGCGGGGCCAGGCCATGGCGGTGGCGGAGACGCCGATGACCAGTACGGCCGTGGCGCCTGCCACCGTCGCCGTGCGGCGGCGGTTTGCGGAGTTTCCATTCCCGAGATTCACGGCGGTGACCCTAACAGCCGAAAAATCGCCTTTGACCAGGCCATTTCTGAACGACCGTCCAACTACGTGGTGTGGCTTAACCATTGCACCCCCGCGGGTAACCGGCGGCTTTGCAGTGTCGTCGTCGAAATGTCCCGTGGTGCTGAAACCGGCGAATTAGCGCCCGGTTAGCCCTCGTTCCGATGAATGTGAGGGGCGTCACGGCAACTTCTCCGACCCTTCTTGCCCTCGCGTGCATCTCACCTCTCGTAGGGCGGCCGGGCTGCCCTCCCCCTCCGCGAGGGGCGGCCCGGCCTTGAAGGCTGTTCGGCCCGATTGGTTTGAGGAGACAGGCATGCGCAGGACCCGGGGACAGGTGACCATCACCGTGACGATGCTGGCGGTGGCCGTCCTGGCTGTCACCGGATTCAGCGCCGGAGTGGTCTACGCGGCTCCGGCCGCGCCCGAGCCGACCATCTCCGGCGACGCCGCCGCGTCGTTCTGCCCGGTCCGGATTCCCGAGAGGGAGGCCGTGGCCACGGGCGTCCTGCTCGCCGGCTGCTGAGCCGGAATCGGCCGTCGTCGCGGGATCCGGAGTGGAAACCGCGACGTGCTGGGGCATCCGGGCCCGGATCAGGGGCCGGCCCGGATGGAGACGGCGGCGCCGGGGTGGAGTGAGGGCCATCCCGGTGCCGCCGTTCGACCGGACCGTTCCGGGAGTCACGCGGGTCCGGACCCGCCCGGCCTCCGGATATGCGGACCGGCGATCGCGAGAGCACGGGGGTCTTTCTTCTTTTTTGACACCACCCTGGGCGCCTTGCCGGTGTCAAAAACGAAAGCCACCTCCCTGTGGGTCGGGCCGAGGGGCAGTCGTGTCGCAGAGGCGTCGTGTCGCAGAGGCGTCGTGTCGCGGGGGCGTCGTGTCACAGGGGAGGTATGCGCGGGGCAGGTAGCGGCTGAGGTGCGTGGCCCTCAGATCAGGAAGTCGCGCAGCACTTCGCGCAGGCGCGGCACGTTGCCGAGCAGCAGGTGCCCGCCCGACGGCATCAGCTCCAGGCGTCCTTGCGGGATCCGGGCCGTGATCGCCTGCGCGTCGGCGGGTTTCGGAAGCGGTGAATCGACAGCGGTGAGAACGAGGGTGGGCGCTGCGAGCTGTTCCCAGGGCAGCTCGTCGCGCAGTGTCTCGGGAGCGGTGACGGTGTTGTCGAACAGCATCCCGGCCCGGCGGGGCGTCACCGGCAGCATGGTGAGCATGATCTCGCGTAGCTCGGCCCGGCCCGCGGTGTCCAGCCGGTTCCAGGGGATACCGCCGGCCCGGGAAACCAGCCGGGGCGCGAGCGTGGCCAGCCAGGTGGGCACCTCGGTGTGCAGCATCAGGCGGAGGGCGGCCGTGGGTGGCAGCCGCAGCGGGCGTTCGGCGGGCAGCACCGGCGACTCCAGCACGAGTCGCCGCACCCGCTCCGGATGCCGAAGGGCCAGACGCACCGCGGTCGTCGAGCCGGCCGACAGCGACACCACGTCCACGCGGTCGAGGCCGAGGTGGTCGAGCAGCCCGGCCAGGTGATCGGCCTGACCCGAGGTGCTCGCCCCGGCCGGGAGCCGCGACCCCAGGTAGCCGTAGCGGGAGACCGCGATCGTGCGGAACCCCGGCCCCAGCCGCCGCCCGGCCCAGTCCACGGCCTGGTCCCAGCCCCCGTTGCTTCCGTGGACGACGAGAACCGGTCGCCCCCGCCCGATCTCCAGGAACTCCACCCCGTCGTGCACGGCCAGCGGGGCCGGCGGCGTGAGCAGCCTGATGCGGGCGGCCGCCAGGTCGTGCCGGTACCGGTTCATCGTCGTCCCCTCGTCCGCCTGCCAGGATAATCCGGGCGGCAAACGGGAGCAGGAGGCCGTCATGCCGTTCGAGGACTTCGAGGGGTGGCGGCGTGAACTGATGTTCGCCGGCAACATCCTCCAGCGCGACGACCCGCCCGGTGACGTGGATCCCGACGGCCGGCGCTACTGGCGGCTGGTCGACATGCTGGATGGCTCCGAGGTCGGAGGTGGCGCGGGCCGACCGGGACCGACCGGGCGCGTCGAAGCCTTGTGGCGCCGATTGCGCTGGTCAACGGGCTAGGGTCGGGTCCGGACCTGGTGCCATGACTCGGGGGGCGTGATGCACGAGATCGCAGGGCCGATCTTGCTCGTGGAAGACGGCGACGAGGCGGAACTCACCCGCTGGGCCTTCGCCCGGTGCGGCGTGCCCAACCGGATGGTCCTGGCCCGCGACGGCGTCGAGGCACTGGAACTGCTGTTGCCCGAGGACGGTTCGCAGGCCCTGGAGCCGGCGGTCGTGCTGATGGACATCAACATGCCCCGGATGAACGGCCTGGAGGCGCTTCGCATGCTCCGGGCCGATCCGCGCACCCGCTCGCTGCCGGTGGTGATGCTGTCCAACTCGGCGGCCGAGCGCGACATCGTGGAGAGCTCCGCGTCGGGGGCCAACAGCTACGTGCAGAAGCCGATCAACGGCGACGACCTGCTGGAGGTGGCCCGCCAGGTGTGCTCGTACTGGCTGGGTCTGCACCGGCGGGCGGTCGACATCAGGGGTGCGACGCAGGTGTCGCACCCCTGACGTGAACCAGTAGGTCAGGACTCGTCAGCCGCCGCAGCGGTTTTCGCCTCACCGGTGCGGTGCACGACCAGCCCGGCCCCGGCCGCCAGCAGCGCCGCGACGGCGCAGATGGTGAACAGCACCCGGTAGCCGGTCAGTGAGGGCACCTCGATGCCCGGGCCGAGCGACATCGTGATCGCCGCCAGCAGGCTGCCGCCCAGGGCGCTGGCCAGCGTGCTGCCGAGCGAGCGGGCCAGGGTGTTGATGCCGTTGGCCGCCGCCAGGTCGTGGGCCGGGGTGTGGTGGTTGATCAGGCTGGGCAGGGCCGCGTAGCCGATGCCGCTGCCCAGGCCGATCACCGTGCTGCCGACCACGATCTGCCACAGGTCGGCCACCAGGGTGATCCGGACCAGCAGGCCGAGCGCGATGATCGTGCCGCCGAGGGCGAGCACCCGGCCCGCCCCCCACGAGCCGATCAGCCGGGCGGTCACCGGAGAGAGCAGCAGCATCAGCACACCGCCGGGCATCAGGCACAGCCCCGCGGTGAGCACGGACGAGTCGAAGCCGTAGCCGGTGGCTTCGGGGGCCTGCACGTAGTTCGCCGTCCCCACGAAGGTGGCGAAGAGCGCGAACCCGATGAAGATCGAGGCCACGTTGGTGATGGCCACCGGGGGGTTCGCCATGGCCCGCACGTTCACCAGCGGATTCGTGGTGCGCAGCTCGGTCAGGGTGAGCAGGAACAACAGGACGACGGAGAGCACGAGAAGACCCAGCGTGCGCAGCGAGGTCCAGCCCCAGTCGGTGCCCTGCGAGAGCGGCAGGATCAGGCTGACCAGGCCACCGGCCAGCAGCAGGGCGCCGAGCACGTCGACGCTGCCCTCCCGGCTGGGCTTCGGCTCGGGCACCAGCAGCCGCACCAGCACGACGCTGATCAGGGCGCCGATCGCGCCGATCCAGAACAGCACGCGGTAGCTGAAGTTGTCGGCGATCAGCCCGGCCAGCGGCAGCCCGAGGGCACTGCCGATGCCGAGCATGGCCGAGATCAGGGCCACCGCCGAGCCCTTGCGGGAGGCCGGAAGAGTGGCGGCGAGCAGGCTGATCCCGAGCGGGATCGAGGCGCTGGCCAGGCCGGACAGCGCCCGCCCGGCGATCATCACCTCGACGTTCGAGGTCAGGGCCGCCATCAGCGAACCGACCGTCAGGGCGGCCAGGCTGATCATCAGCAGCAGGCGCCGTCCGTACATGTCGGCCAGACGGCTGAGGATCGGCACGGCGACGGCACCGGTGAGCAGGGTGGCCGTGAGCATCCACTGCGTCGCGGTGGCGGAAGCCCGCATGTCGGTGGCGATCTCGGGCAGCACCGGGATCACCAGGGTCTGGCTGAGGGCCGCCATCAGGGCGCCGAGACCGGTGGCGACGATCTCGACGGTGGAGCGGAACCCGCCGGCCTGTTCCGGGTCCAGGCGGGGGTCGAGGTCGGTGTCACCGGGGTGGGTGCCGACCTCGTCGGAGGCGTGAGCCATCGGGTCTCCCTTTGCAAACGCATGTTTACTTGAAAGGTAGGGCCGTCGTCGGCCGGTAGTCAAACGATCGTTTACATGCGTGATACTTGACGGATGACGGCGACATCAGGGCAGCACCGGCCACGGGTGCGGGATGCCGGGGCCACCCGTGCCGACCTGCTCAGGGCGGCCCGCCGCCGGTTCTCCGCCCTCGGCTACGAACGCACCACCAGCCGCGACATCGCCCGTGACGCGGGCGTCAACGTGTCGCTGATCTACCGGTATTTCGGTTCCAAGGAACAGCTTTTCGAGGTCGTGCTGGAAGAGACGGCGGACCTGTTCCAGCGCCTGGAGACCCAGACGCTGGAGCAGCTGGTCGAGCAGTTCGTCGACGGGCTCACCGGTGGCGGCACGCCTGACCCGCACTACGGCGGCAAGCATCCGTTGCTGGTGATGCTGCGGGAGACGAGTGACGACAGCCGCACCTCGAAGCTGCGGCACCAGACCCTGGGCGCGGTGATCTCGCACTTCGCCGAGGTGATCGCGCGGCGGCACCACACCGACCCGACCCCGCAGCAGATGGCCGCGGCCCGGCTGCGGGCCGGGCTGCTGTTCTCCACCTTCGCCGGCGTGGTCACGTTGCGCGCCGCCATTCCGGGTGACGAGTTCTCCTGCGCCGGCCCCGACGACCTGCGCGCCGAGCTGACCAGGATCGCCACCGAGGTCGTCGCCGGCCCCTTGACTCCCGCGCCGGAGCTGCCGAAGAGAACCTGACCATCTCTTCAGCTCGCGTCCGGGGGCAAACGTGGGTGTGACGACGACCCTGACGTGTCAGGCGTGCCTGCGTCCGCTGGGGCAGGACCAGAGCTTCTGCGAGAACTGCGGCACGCGGGCCGCGGACCGGCCCGCGCCCCCGCCGGTGCCCCCGCCCTCCCGGCCGGACCGGATCCCGTTGCCGCGTCAGGTGCAGATGCGGGAGATCCTCACCCCGAACCGCGCCCGCACCGTGGAACGACGCGGAAAGCACACCGGGGCCTGGGTTTTCCTGTTCGTGGTGCTACTGGTGGCCGGGCTGACGGTGGTCGTGCTGCGGCTGGCCGGCGCGTCCGGCCCGGGCACGGAGGCCGAGAGGCAGGCAGCGGCCCTGGCCCGGGCGCAGGCGGAGCTGCGACCCCAGCTGGACCGGTTCATGCTCAGCCGGGCCGCCTTCTTCGCCGGTGAGCGCCGCTACCTGCCGACCGTGACGAGGGTGCGCGCCGCGCTGACCGAGTACAACCGGCAGCTGGTCGCGGTGGAGAACGAGATCGACGCGATCAACGCCGCCCACGCCGGCCGGTGCGGGGACTCGTGCGCGTCGCTGGACTACCCGGCCTACCCGGCGCGGCCTGCCCTCACCCAGGAGCTGAGAGATCTGGCCGCGGTGGAGCGGCGGATGGACGAGCTGCACACCGAGCTGGTCACGATGCACGTGTCCGGCGGGATGATCATCGCCTACAGCGACCTGCTCAGCGCCGTGGACCTGATGGGGCAGGACGCGGAGCAGAACCTGGACGCGCTGAACGACATGCTCGGGCCGCAGGACGAGGACTACGGCGGCGGTCTCGGCGCGCTCGACGTGGCCGATCTGCGCGGCAACAGCGCGCTCCCGGCCATTCTCCGGATGAACGCCGACCTGCTGCGACTGCTCGAACGGGTGCAGCTGCCGGTCGGCACGCTCGACCTGCCGGGCGGCCGCGACCGGTTCCGCGCCGACCACAGCACCAGTCTCTGATCGCGTTCCGCACAGCGGGAGCGTGAGCTTTCCCTCATCGTTGAACGCTCAATATTTGTTGATTCAAGTTTTTCGATCGGTCATCGTGGTGGGCGTCGTGACCCGTCGAAAGGACTGTTGTGAACAACGCCATGCTGCGTGACCTCGCCAAGCTCGTCACCCGGCTCGCCCTCGGCGTCATCTTCATCGCCCACGGCTGGCAGAAGTTCAACGAGTGGGGCATGAGCGGCACCGCCTCCTCGTTCGACCAGATGGGCGTTCCCGCACCGACTCTCAGCGCCTGGTTCGCCGCCGTGGTCGAACTGGTCGGTGGCGCCCTGCTGATCGCCGGGCTCGCCGTGCCGATCGTCGGAATCCTGCTGCTGCTCGACATGCTCGGTGCGCTCTTCATCGTGCACCTCGACGCCGGCCTGTTCGCCAGCACGGGTGGCTACGAACTGGTGCTCGCCCTGGGGGCGTTCTCGCTCCTGCTCGCCGCCGTCGGTGCGGGGCGTTTCAGCCTCGACCAGGTGGTGCTGCCTCGCCTCACCCGCGGCACCGTCGCCGCCTCCTGATCCGGCGGAACTCTCACAACGGTGGACGACGACGGGCCGCGCGCGCCCGTCGTCGTCCACCGTCGTGGCGTCTTGTTGCCTGGAGCAACACCCAGTCGGGGTACAGGGAACTCTCAGAGTGACGAGTGTTAAGCGCAGAGTTGAGGTGCCGATAATTGTCTCTTCAACTTTCGCTAGGGCAAGGCCGGGAAAACTGGGCGCATCAATCGGCCGATGGGAGCGCGACGGGGCGCTCCGCCGGTTCCCCCTCCAGTCTTGACCGGTTGAAAGGATTCTCGTGAATTCCCTCTTGCTGCGCGATATTGCCGTTCTGCTCGCCCGGGTCGCGGTCGGTGTCGTCTTCATCGCCCATGGGTGGCAGAAGTTCAGCACCAACGGAATGGACGCCACCGCCAAGGGTTTCGATGCGATGGGCATCCCGCTGCCCACCGTCAGCGCCTGGTTCGCCATGCTCGTCGAGCTCGGTGGCGGCGTGCTGATGATCGCCGGGCTGGCCGTGCCGCTGGTCGGCCTGCTCCAGGCGTTCAACATGCTCGGCGCCCTGTACTTCGCCCACCTCGACGCCGGTCTGTTCTCGCAGGACGGCGGTTTCGAGTACGTGCTCATCCTGGCCGCGATCACCCTGCTCATCGGCGCGGTCGGTGCCGGCCGCCTGAGTATCGACCAGGTGATCTCGCCGCGGCTCGCCCGTGGTGTCGCCGCCCCGGCCGGGGCGGCCGCCTGAGTTTCCGTGCACGGACGACGCCGGGCCGTGAGGGGCCCGGCGTCGTCGGCGTTCCGCCGGGTCGTTGACCTTCAGGCTGGTCGAAGGCCCACCATGGCCGGGTGCCCACTTCTGACCAGCTGATGTCCATCGGTGCCTGGACGACGAGGGGGTGTGGTGGCCGCCGAGGCCGCCCGCCTGGGCCCGCACGGTACGGATCGGGTGACACCGGCGCCCGGACGGGCGCCGGCGTCCTCGGGTCAGCCCTTCACACCCTGGTACGGGTACACCTTGATCGTGCGCTTGCCGCCGGGCTTTCCGCCGATCTTGATCTTGCGCAGTGCCGAGTTGTTGGCGTAGGTCGACTCGGCCAGTTTCTTGTCCGGGTTGGCCAGCGTCTGGATGTAGTAGACGCCCGCCTTCACCTTGGTGATGTTGAACGACTGGCCCGGCAGGTCCTGCGAGTAGGTGTCGCCCCAGCCGGTGCTGAGCACCTCGCGGATGCTGAGCAGGTTGGCGTTGCCCTGGCCGCAGGCGGTGTACAGGTCGGTCGACTCGGGCTGCCACTGGGCGCCGTCGACGGTCAGGTCGACCGAGTCGGTCGGGGCCAGGCAGAAGGCCTCCTTGCCGCTGACCACGGCCTTCTTCTTGGTCGAGTCGAGCAGCCGGTACGAGGCGAAAGCCTTGAAGTGCCAGTGGTTGTGGCCGGTGCGCGGGTCCCACTCCATCTCGCCGGCCGGGCTGTAGCCGACCTGCTTGCCGTCCTGGTCGAAGAAGTACTGGTAGGCGTCCAGCACGCTCTTGCCCTTCTTCCGGAAGCCGTCGACCACCAGTGGCGACGGGCCGGCGTTCCAGACGGTGGCGCCGAACGTCAGGTAGGTCTTGTTCTTCTTGCTGGTCCGGTCGAGGCGGATCTGATACGCGGGCAGCGAACGGAGGTCGGGCTTGGGCAGGTCGTCCGCGGCGGCCGCGGACAGCCGGTTACCCGTGGGCGCCGACTTCGCCGGCACGTTGGGCTGCCCCAGAGCGGCCTTGCGCCCGGCCTCCCGGGCGGCGTGCTGCGGCGACAGGTCGGTGGCGGTCATGTCGATGCCGGTCATGCTCAGGCCGTGGTTGTGGTTCATGTCGTGGGTGGAGGCGGTGCCGAAGCCCGAGCCCTCCTTCACCGTGGACACCTTGATCTTGATCGTGGAGGTGCCCTCGGCGGTGGTCAGGCCCAGGGCCTTGCGCCACGGCTTGCTGACCGTCGCGGTCAGCGTGTAGGTGCCGTCCTTACCCCCGAAGAACAGCGGGTTGTCCCAGTTCCCGAGCACCGGCGTGGCCCAGCCGGCGGGCAGGCCGAACACGTGCCCGAGCGCGTAGGGGTGGCTCCCGCACTCCTGCGGGTAGGGCGACTCGGCCACCGCCTCGGCCGTGACCCGGTTCTGCTCGGCCGAGCTCGGGCAGAAGTCCATCTTCTGGCTCAGCACCGACTTGCCGGCCGGGCCCTTGACCCTGACGTCGAAGAACTTGGTCAGCGTGGACGGGCTCGCGGTGATCCCGGCGGGCAGGGTGGTGACGACCCCGCCCGAGCTCAGCGTGGTGGTGATCGGGTCCTTGTACGACTTGCCGCGGTGGGTGCGGATCTCCAGGTCCTTCGGGGCGACGGCGTAGAAGCCCAGGCCGTACAGCCCGATGTCCTCACCCTTGTAGCGCTGCACGGTCTGGGTCTTGACCGGTACCACCAGGTCGAGCGCGGCGGACGACGTGGCGGCGGTGCTCTGGCCGGAGACACGCTCGGCCGCGGTCACCCCGGCCGCGGTGACCACCGATCCGGCCAGCACCGCGGACAGCGCCACGGTGGCGGCAGGAGCGGCGCGTCTGAAGAAACGGCGACTGACGATCACGGGATCCCCCCTCGGGAGTGTGGTGAGGCGTCCGTTTTGTGCGCCTCGCCGAGACCCTACGGTCGCACCGGGGTGGGCGAATCAGCCTGCGGGATGATCGGATACCGCGCGAAAGTGCCCCGGAATCCACCTGAAGGAGGAGTATCGGCCGGGTGCCGGGATCGTGGTGGTTGCCGGTCTGCCGTTGCGGCCCGCGCGTTCCGGAGAATAGTGAGGGGCGGACCAGGACGCCTGGGTGCGGCGCCGTCGACGGCTGCCCGCTTCCCGCCCGAGACAAGGGCGACGGCCAGGACGTCGTCGCACGTCGCCTCCGGAGGACCCGTGACCCAGACCGTCGCCGATTTCGTTCTGTCCCGCCTGCGGGAATGGGGTGTGGAACAGGTTTTCGGCTATCCCGGTGACGGCATCAACGGCCTGATCGGGGCCTGGGGCCGGGCCGACGACCAGCCGCAGTTCGTGCAGTCGCGGCACGAGGAGATGTCCGCGCTCCAGGCGGTGGGCTACGCCAAGTTCACCGGCCGGCCCGGTGTCTGCGTGGCCACCTCCGGCCCGGGCGCCATCCATCTGCTGAACGGCTTGTACGACGCCAAACTCGACCACGTGCCGGTGGTGGCGATCGTCGGCCAGACCGAGCGCAGCGCGATCGGCGGGGCCTATCAGCAGGAGGTCGACCTGCTGAGCCTGTTCAAGGACGTGGCCAGTGAGTACGTGCAGATGGTCACGGTGCCGCAGCAGTTGCCGAACGTGCTGGACCGGGCGTTCCGCACGGCCCAGGCCCGGCAGGCGCCGACCTGTGTGATCATCCCGGCCGACGTGCAGGACCTGCCCTACGAGCCGCCGGAGCACGCGTTCCGGCAGGTGCCCTCCAGCCACCCGGTGACCAGCTGGCCCACCGTGTCGCCCGACGATGCGAGCGTGCGGGCCGCGGCCGAGCTGCTGAACTCCGGCTCGAAGGTGGCGATGCTGATCGGGCAGGGCGCGCGCGGCGCGAAGGCCGAGGTGATCCAGGTGGCCGACGTGCTCGGTGCCGGGGTGGCCAAGGCCCTGCTGGGCAAGGACGTGCTCGGCGACGACCTGCCGTTCGTCACCGGCGCGATCGGCCTGCTCGGCACCCGGCCGAGCTACGAGCTGATGCGCGACTGCGACACCCTGCTGACCGTCGGCTCGAACTTCCCCTATTCGCAGTTCCTTCCGGAGCTGGACCAGGCCCGCGCGGTGCAGATCGACATCGACGGCAAGTACCTCGGCCTGCGCTACCCCTACGAGCTCAACCTGGTCGGTGACGCCGCGGCCACCCTGCGCGCCCTGCTGCCGCTGCTGCGCCGCCAGGAGGACCGCTCCTGGCGGGAGACCGTGGAGCAGAACGTGTCCCGCTGGCGTGAGACCGTCGACCGGGAGGCCGCGGTGGCGGGTGACCCGATCAACCCGATGGCGTTGTTCCGCGAGGGGTCCCGGCGGCTGCCCGCCGACGTGATCGTCACGTCCGACTCCGGATCGGCCGCCGACTGGTACGCGCGCTGCGTGGAACTGACCGGGGAGATGCGCGGTTCGCTGTCCGGCACGCTGGCCACGATGGGCGCGGCCGTGCCCTACGGCATCGGGGCCAAGTTCGGGCAGCCGCACCGGCCGGTGGTGGCGTTCGAGGGTGACGGCGCGATGCAGATGAACGGCCTGGCCGAGCTGCTGACCGTCGCGCGCTACTGGAAGCAGTGGGCCGACCCGCGGTTCGTCACGGTGGTGCTGCACAACAACGACCTGACCCAGGTGACCTGGGAGCTGCGCTCGATGGGTGGATCACCGAAATTCGTCGAGTCACAGTCGCTTCCGGAGGTTTCGTACGCCGACTTCGCCACCGGCATCGGGCTGGAGGGCATCACCGTGGACCGGCCGCAAGACCTCGGCCGGGCCTGGGACCAGGCCCTGACCTGCGGCCGGCCGGCGGTGCTCGACGTGCGCGTGGACCCGGACTTCCCGCCGATCCCGCCGCACGCCACGCTGGAGCAGGCCCGGGCCACGGCGGCGGCGCTGCTCAAGGGCGACGAGAACCGGCGCGGGGTGATCTCGGCCGGGATCCGGACCAAGATGCAGGAGCTGCTGCCGCACCGGAACCAGGACTGATCAGCCCAGCAGCCGGGCCGCGAGTTGTGGCAGGCGGCGGCGCATCTCGGCGTCGTCGTCGAAGTCGAACTCCTCGCCCAGGTTCGGGCAGCTGTTGCGGGCCAGGGACTGGCTGCGGCTGTTCCATTCCGTGTGGAAGTTGTCGCCGTGCCCGGTGACCTGCTCGAAGGCCTCCCTGGCCAGGTAGTTCACCGACTCCATGAACAGCCGCTCGCCGTCTTGCTCCAGCACGGCGGGATGGCCGGCCAGACTGTCCGGCCCGGCCAGCACCCGGTCGAACCAGGCCTGGCCGTAGGTGATCAGCCCGGCCCGGAAGTCGATGAAGGAGTCGTCGGAGCAGCCACCGCCGATCAGGTACGCGGCACCCCAGACGTCCCACCGGTAAAGGGCGTTCGCGGCGTCGTCAAAATGTTTCTGGAAGAGGACGATGTCTTCGGGGGAGTGCCGGACGAGCTCGTCGTGCAGCGTCTCCTCGATCGGCCGGCCGGTGGCGTCGGCCGCGGCGCGGGCCGCGCCGACGACCACCCAGAACGTGTCGCTGTCCATGGACACGGATCATGTCAGTTCTGGCGGATGACGTCCTTGCCCGGCCCGCCGTGGATGGTGTCGGTGCCGGGGCCGCCGTACAGCCGGTCGTTGCCGCTGTTGCCCCAGAGCGTGTCGGCGCCCTTCTTGCCCCAGACGGAGTCGTTGCCCGGGCCGCCGTAGAGGGAGTCGGCGCCGGAGCTGCCGTAGAGCCGGTCGTCGCCGGCGTCACCGCGCAGCGCCGCGCCGTCGGTGGCGTAGAGGATGTCGTCGCCGGCGCCGCCGTTGCCGGAGTCGCTCACCCGCAGCACGTCGTCACCGGTGCCGCCGAGCGCCGAGCTGTTGTCGCCACCGGGACCAGCCACGATGACGTCGTCGCCGGGGCCGCCCCAGATCGCGCTGCCGTCGATGCCGCCGTCTTCCTGGCGGCTGGTGATGGTGTCGTCGCCACTGCCGAGCCAGAACTTGTTGTAGTCGAAGGCCTGGTGGGACGGGTTCTCGAACACCACCTCGTCGTCTTCGTCGAGGAGCTCGAACACGCCGGTGTCGAGCGGCGAGGGGGTGTCGTAGATCTCCAGCGTGCACTGCACCCGGGTGTAGTCGGCCGTTTCCGGGTAGACGCATCCGCTGCCGGCCTGGATCTCCCAGACGTCCTTGAGGGTGTAGGTCCGGTAGTAGTGGTCGTCGCTGGTGGTGATCTTGCCGACGGTGACCTTGAGGTGGTTGGCCTGGCCGAGCGCCGCGGTGAAGTGCACCCGGTCGCCCTCGATGCGGACCTGGGCCGGCGCCTCGTCGGCGGCGAGCGCGGGCGTGGTGGCGGCCAGGGCGCTCGCCCCGGCCGCGAGCAGGGTGACGGGCAGGGCCGCATGACGAAAACTCTTGCGTGTGAGCATGGTTGACTCCAGAGCCGAGAATCCGGTCGCGTCTGGACGGCGCGAGAGTGAGATGCCGGTCACTCTACGCTCGCGCTCTGTCGCCCGGGCCGGGTTCCGGCTCTTCGGGCAGGGTTTCGCTCGTTGTCACCCGAACGGTGGACGGCGAAGGGGCAGTCCTGGGGTGGCGGGTGCCGATGATCAGGTGAGAAGGGCTGTGCGGAGCAGGGATTGGGCCGTTACTTGCGGGCCACGCCCCCGCTCATCGCCACGTCGGCGTCGGTGGCCCGCTCGTCGTCGAGGCGGCCGAGCTCGGGGCGCCAGCGGTGCACCAGTGAGACGCCGGGCTCGATCATCTGCATGCCGGTGAAGAACTCGCGCACCTGGGCGGCGCTGCGGGCCACGGCGAACATGCCGCGGGCGTTGTAGGCGTCGACGGTGCGCAGGATGCCCGGGTCGTGATCGGCCGTGACCATCGACAGCACCAGGAAACTGCCGGCCGCGAGTGGCTCCAGCAGGCGCCGCACCACGTCGTGGGCCACGTCGTCGGGCACGAACTGGAGCACCGCGACGATCGACAGCGCGACCGGGCGGGTGGGGTCGATCAGCTCGGTGAAGGCCGGTGCCTCCAGGATCGACTCCGGTGAGCGCATGTCCGCCTCGACGTAGCGCACCCGTTCGGCGTGCCCGGGCGTCAGCAGAGCGGTGCCCTCGCGCAGCACGACCGGGTCGTTGTCGACATAGACCACGCTGCTGTCCGGGCCGGTCACCTCGTGCAGGTTCGGCGAGGTCGGGATGCCGGAGCCGATGTCGAGGAACTGCCGCACGCCCTCGGCCTGGGCCAGGTAGCGCGCCGTGCGCTGCACGAAGAGCCGGTTCTGGCGCATGGATGTGGGCAGATTCGGCCACCCGGCCACGGCCTGGGCCGCGGCCTCACGATCGGCCGGGTAGTTGCTCGTGCCGCCGAGGATGAAGTCGTACACGCGTGCGGGATGTGCGACGTCCGTGCGCAGGTCCACCCAGCGAACCTAACACCGTTACATGCCAAACATAGGTGAAACCGTGCAAATGCATGGATGTGCGGCGCGCCACCGTGGGCAGATGGGATTTGTGGGGTGTTTGACCGTCACCACGGTTCACGGCCATGACACAGACTTGCAACGCGTCAAGGAGCGCCGGACCTCGCTCTCCCGCCTTTATGGGGGATGAGGCTCGCTCGGCACCCGGGGAGGGGCGGGTGCCGGGCCTGATCCGGCTGCGGGAACGCCTGGTCACGGAAATCGTGACCAGGCGTCATGATTCGTCACCGTTGGGTGACAAAGCGTGAGTCTTCCACGCCCTGCTGCCATACTGCGCCGGTGTCGTTGCCCCCGGTGGACCGTCAGTGGCAGTTTCTGCCCCTACGTCACGTGATCGTCGGTCCTGCGCTGATCGCGGTCGATCGTCGTCTTCCCGGTGCCCTGAGGGCGGGGGTGACATGGACGGCGACGCCGGCGTGAAGGTGGTTCTGGTCGACGACCACCCGGCGATCCTCGCCGGGGTGCAGGCCTGGATGGCGATGGCGACCCCCGCGGTCGAGGTGATCGCGGCCGGGTCGGACCTGTCCGTGGCCTGGCTGGAACCCGGCCGCTCGGTGCCGGTCGTGGTGATGGACCTGCAACTGGGCGGGGCCCCGGCCTACGCCGACCTGTCCCGCCTGGTCGAGCACGGGCGGCAGGTGGTGGTGTACTCGATGCGCGAGGACAGCGACACCGCCCTGACCTGCCTGGAGATCGGCGCCTTCACCTACCTGACCAAGGCCGAGGGCCAGGCGCACCTGGTCGACGCGGTGCGGGCCGCCTCCGAGTCCCGGCCCTACGTGTCGCCGTCGCTGGCCGGGGCGATGGGGGTGGACAACCGCCGCATCCGCCCCGACCTGGCGCCCCGTGAGGTCGACGTGCTGCTGGAGTGGTTCCGCTGCGAGTCGAAGGACCTGGTGGCGCAGAAGCTCGGCATCTCGGCCCGCACCGTGTCCACCTACATCGACCGGGTGCGCATCAAGTACGCCAACACCGGGCGACCCGCGTCGACCAAGGCCACGCTGGTCGCCCGGGCCATCCAGGACGGTCTGGTGTCGCTCGACGACCTCTGAAACTGTGGACGACGACGAGCTTCTCGAAAGCTCACCGTCGTCCACCATTTCTGCCCCTCTAGGCCGCGCGCGCCGCTGCCACCGCCTCGGCGATCGGCATCCGCAGCGCCGGGCCGTGCCCCGGCAGGATCAGCACCGCGCCGGTCCGCACGAAACCGTCCAGGCTCCGCGCGGCCTGCGCCAGGTCTTCCTGGAAGTCGGTGTGCAGCAGCTGCGGTCCCTGGAGCCGGGACGTGCCGTGCGCCGTGACCAGGGCGTCCCCGGTGACCAGGGCACCCAGGGCGGGGAAGTGGTAGCCGACGTGCCCGCTGGTGTGTCCCTCGGCCGCGACCGGCACCGGCGAACCCGGCAGGTCCAGCGGCCCGTCGTGCGGAAAGGCCTGCGCCGTGGGCAGACTGGTGTCCATCTTGCCGACGAACAGCGGCGCGACCTGCCGCAGCCAAGTGCGCCAGGGGCGGTGGTGCAGGTGGCTCAGCACCTGCTTCAGGCTGATCTGCTCGAGGAACTCGCGCCGGGCGTGCGCGGCCTCCCGCTCCGACGTGTACACCGGAACGCCGTGACGCTCGGCCAGCCAGGGCAGCCCGCCCAGGTGGTCGAGATGGGCGTGCGTGATCAGGATGCCGCGCACGTCCTGCGGCCTGCGGCCGATCGCCCGGATCGACTGCTCCACCAGATCCCGCTCACCCGGGTACCCGCCGTCGATCAGGGTGACCCCGGTGTCGTCGCCGTACAGCACCCAGTTCGTGTTGCGGTGGTGGGCGAACCACAGATTCTCAGCGACCTCTTCCACGGGCATCCGTGTTGTCCTCCGTGTTGCTGGGGGGTATGGCGTTACCGCGCCCATTCTCGGGGCGTCGGCATGATGAAGCGGTGAGCCACCTGTTACATCTGCACCCACCGCCGCCGAACGTACGTATCGCGGCTGCCCGTTCGGTCACCTCGCTGGGGGTGCCGCTGCTCGTGCTCTACGCGTTCGGTCGCGTCGACCTCGGCATCTACGCCACCTTCGGCGCCTTCGCCGGTGTCTACGGCGGCACCGGCCGGTTCCCCGGGCGGGTGCGGGTACAGCTGATCGCCGCGACCATGCTGCTGCTCGCCGTGGCCAGCGGCGTGGTCACCGCGCTCAGCCCGCACCGGGCCTGGCTCGCCGTTCCGGTGGTGGCGGTGTGGGCGGCGCTCGCGGCGCACCTGTCCGACCGGTTCGGATGGCGGCCGCCCGGGCCGATGTTCGCCACCTTCGCCGCGGCCGCCTGCTCCGCCGTGCCGATGACCGGCCACGGCATCGCACCCGCCGTGGGCACGGCCCTGGCCACCGCCGGCCTGGCCGTGGCGCTGGCCGCGGCCGAGGTGCGGCTGTTCGGCGCCGACCGGCTGACCGGCCCGCCGCCGGACGCCGAGCACCCCTGGCACCGGCAGGTGGTCCAGATGGCGCGCTGCGCCGCGGTGGTCGTGGTGGCCGGGACGATCTCGACGGCGGCCGGCATCGCCCACCCGTACTGGGCGATGGTGGCGGCGGTCGTGCCGATGGCCGGGCACACCTACCTCTCGCAGATCACCCGCGGGCTGCACCGGGTGATCGGCACCGCCGCCGGGATCGCGGTGGCCGCCCTGCTGCTGGCCCTGGACCTGCCCGAGCCGGCGATCGTGCTGCTGGCGGCGGCGTTGCAGGGAATGGCGGAGCTCTACGTGGTGCGCAACTACGGCGTCGCCCTGCTCGCCATCACGCCGCTGGCGCTGCTGCTGGTGCAGGTGGCCGACCCGCAGCCGATCGGCCCGCTGGTCGGGGCACGGCTGGCGGAGACCTGCATCGGCGTCGGTGTGGGGCTGGTCGCGGTGATCGTCACCCGTGAGCGGTCGCGCCGGGCGGGAGGTCCGGCACAATCCGGGACATGATGTTTCATCCTGGGGATGCCCGGTGATCGCCGCGCTCACCGGTTCCGGACTGGCGGCGGCCGCGGGACTGAACGCCTGGATCCCGTTCGTGCTGGTGGCCATGGTCGCCCGGCTCAGCGACCTGATCGAGCTGCCGTCGCAGTACAGCTGGGTGGACAGCAACTGGGCGATCGCCGCCGGCGCGTTCATGCTGCTGGTCGAGCTGGTGCTGGACAAGATCCCGGCGGTCGATCACGTCAACGACCTGGTGTCCACGGCGATCCGCCCGACCGTGGGAGGCTTGATCTCCAGCGCCACGTTCAGCGCGCAGAACCTGGACAACAGCCAGTGGATGCGTGACAACCCGTGGGCCGGTGCGCTGATCGGTGTGGTGGTGGCAGGTCTGACGCACGCGACCAAGTCGGCCGCCCGGCCGGTGGTCAACGTGAGCACGGCCGGATTCGGGGCGCCGGTGGTCTCGACCATCGAGGACATCCTGTCGGTGGTGGTGAGCCTGCTGGCCATCTTCGCGCCGATCGTGATCGTCGCCGTGCTGATGATCCTGGCCTGGCTCATGTTCGTGATCTGGCGACGCTGGATCGCCTGGCGGGAACGCCGGGCGGTCAGGGTCGCGAATTCTTCCTGAGGAAGGGCTGACATGCCGAGAAGAGTCATCGTCTCCGGTGCCAGCAGTGGCATCGGGGCACGGATCGCCGAGGACTTCGGGGCGGCCGGTGACGACGTGGTGCTGGTGGCCCGCCGGCGCGACCGGCTGGACGAGGTGGCGGCCGCGGTGCTGAAGGCCGGTGCCGCCTCGGCCACCGCGGTGGAGGTGGACCTGACCGAGACCGCCGACGTGCTCGGGGCCCTGACCGCGGCCGTGGCGACCGGGCCGTTCGACGTGGTGGTCGCGGCGGCCGGCGGGAACGCCGCTCTGGACGCCGACGCTGCCGCCGAGCGCGGTGGGACGGCCTGGGCGGCCTGGCACTGGGAGGGCAACTTCCGGGCCAACGTGCTCACCGCGGTGAACCTGGTCGAAGGACTGCGGGAGCTGGACGGCATCGCCCGGGGCGCCGCGATCACGCTGTTCAGTTCCATTGCGGCATACCGTGGTTCAGGCAGCGGGTCGTACGCGGGCAGCAAGGCCGCGCTGCACCCCTACGCCTACGACCTGGCCGGCGCACTGGGCCGGACCGGCGCCCGGGTCAACGTGGTGGCGCCCGGCTACATCGCGGACACCGAGTTCTTCCGCGGGCAGATGTCCCAGACCCGCCACGAGACGCTGACCGGTCAGACACTGATCGGGCGGGCCGGCACGCCTGAGGACGTTTCGGCGACGGTGCAGTGGCTGTCGTCGCCTGCGGCCCGGCACGTGACGGGGCAGATCATCCAGGTCAACGGAGGCGCCGCGCTGGGGCACTGACCCCGGCGCCCGGACACTGACACTCCAGGCAGCGCCCCACTGGCTTCTCCCGGCGCCTGGAGTGTCAGTGGGGGTCCGGCCTCGGCGTAGGCGGCGACCAGGGTATGGGACTGGTTGTCCGGCACCAGAGGGTCTTTCGTTTTTCACACCGGCCAGACGCCCAAGGTGGTGTCAAAACACGAAGGGCCTCTCCCGTAGCCTCTCGCGTCGGAGTCCAGCCGGTCATGAGGAAGCGCGCCCTAGCTCCTTCTTGAAGTAGACGGCGGAGTCCTCGTAGTCCAGATGCCGGTAGAACCCGGCGGCCCGGCGCGTGGCCAGGCTCAGGTAGGCGCAGCCGGCCGCCCGGGCCCAGTCCTGCGCCGCGCGCATCAGCCCGGCGCCCAGTCCGTGGCCGCGCGCGGACTCGTCGACGATCAGCTCCTCGACCCAGGCGATCAGGCCGTTCGCATGGAACGCGTGATGAGCCAGGACGTGCACATAGCCGAGAACGCGCTCGCCGTCGGCACTTCTGGCCAGCAGCAGGGCCTGGCGGGGGTCGGTGATGATCTCGCCGTACGACTCGGCGAAGGCGGCTCGGCGGGGGACGTACGAAGTGGCCAGGGCCGAGGCCAGCGGCCAGATCGCCGGCAGATCCGCCGGGGTGGCGGGGGTGACGCTGATGGTGTGGACGGTGTCGTCGTCGGGCGGCGGAGGCTCGGTCACCGGGGGAGGCCGTTGCGGGCCGAGGGGATGGAATTCCCCTGATCCTGGTGCGTCTCGTCGAGAGCCCGAGGGTCGGTGGCGTCGGGCGGGGACCAGGTGAGGGCATGGACGGTGCTGGCCAGCAGCGTGGTGAACGCTACGAGGAAGAAGGACGACCAGAACGACCCCGACCAGAACCATTGCAGGATCGCCATGACGGTGGCGAACACCGCCGCACGGCTCAGCACGTCCTTGGTGCGGTTCATGGCCACTCGGCGCCGCCAGGCCAGATAGAGCTCCCATCGATCCCGCATGGCACAAGTCTCTCAGTAGGTGCATACCGAGCCAATCGGCTAGCCGGCCACGCGGCTACTCGCCTGTGGATCCGTCGATGGCCTCGCGGATCAGGTCGGCGTGGCCGTTGTGGCGGGCGTACTCGTCGATCATGTGCAGCAGAATCCAGCGCAGGGTGAGGGGGCGGCCGTGGGTCGGGTGCGCCAACGCGTCGTCCAGGGCCAGTTCTGCGGTGATACGGCGGGAGTGGTCGACCTGGGTGTGCCAGGTGGCGCGGGCCGATTCTCCGGTGGCCGTGGCGAGGTGGGTGAATTCTTCTGCCGGATCATCGGTTTCGGTGTAGAGCTCGGGCGGGGACTGCTGCGCGGCGATGACCTGGAAGTACCACCGCTCGACGGCCGCGAGATGCCGGAGGAGCCCGATCAGGGTGAGGTGCGAGGTCGGTACCGATCGGCGGCGGAGCTCAGCGTCGTCTTCAAGTGAGCACTTGCGGGCCAGGGCATCACGCTGAAAGTCGAGGAAGGCGAGCAGCAGTGCCCGCTCGTCGGTGCTGTGCGAGAGGTGCCAGCGGGAATCGTCCATGGTTCGCAGCCTGCCAGGCGGGTACGACAAAATGGGCTTTTCGGCCAGGGCTCACCCCTGGCGGTCCGGCCGTTAGCCCACGGTGAATCTTGGCCGGGCCGCGCCGGTGGTGCTTGTCGCCCGGCGCCGGTAACCGCCACCGTGGTCGCTGTGACGACGGTGGCGGTTGCTACGGCTGAGGAGCCGGATCTCGCCGACCAGTGGCTGAGCACAGGCGGACAGCCGGGGGCGCGTGTCTATCCGAAACGCTCTGACCTGCGGCGCGCCGCCGCGCGCCGGGCCGCCGGGAGCCGTCCGGCCGGTGGTCGCCCGGCGGGGCCGGGTGGTGGGCAGCGGCCGCCGTCGCCTGTGGCCGCGCCCGTGACGGTGCCGGCGGGTGTGACGGTGTCGGCGCCCGTGACGATGCCGCCGCCCGTGACGGTGCCGGCGGGTGAGACGGCGCGGGCGGAAGCATCGACGCAGGCGGAGGAGCCGGCGCGGGCCGAGGTGCCGGCGCGGGCTGAGGTGCCGGTGTCGTCCACCGCGCCCCTGGCCGGGCCGACAGCGGTGGCGGGGGTGCCCGGTGTGCCGCGCGCGATGCCGGCGCTACCGGTGGTGGGGCGCAGAACGGTCCGGATGCTGGTTCTGGCGCTGGTGGTCGGGGGGCAGGGGGCCGGCGCGTCGTACCTGGCGCAGAACGGGATCCCGCTTCCGGGGCCGGACGGTGGGGCTGCGATGCGGGCGTCGGCGTTCGTGGCGGTCCCCGAGTTGCGGGCGGCGGCGGTGGAGACCGGTTTCGAGCTGGAGGCGGCGCGGGTGCGGCAGCGGCTCCGGGCTCAGCGTGACGCCGCGCCGGCCAAGGCGGACGCGGCTCTCGCGCAGGCCAGGGCGGCGCAGGCGCGGCTCCGGGCGGCGGCGGAACGTCGTCGCAAGGCGCTGCGCGAGGCCCGCCGCGACCCCCGGCCGGCGGCGAGACTGATGGCCGCCGACCGCGGCTGGCCGCAGTCCCAGTTCTCCTGCCTGGACTCGCTGTGGACCAAGGAGAGCAACTGGAACTACCTGGCCAGCAACCCGTCGTCGGGCGCGTACGGCATTCCGCAGTCGCTGCCCGGCAGCAAGATGGCCTCGGCCGGGGACGACTGGCGCGGCAATCCGGTCACGCAGATCCGCTGGGGGCTGGACTACATCGCCGAACGGTACGGAACCCCCTGCGGAGCATGGAATTACAGCCAGGTGCACAACGCCTACTGAGCTGTCGAACGGTGGACGACGTCAGCGGCTCAACGGCACCCGGGTGACGACGGTGAAGCCTCGGCGCCGGTACCAGCTCAGGGGCCAGTCGTCCTCGTCCGCCCCTACGACGCTGGTGCCCACGCCGATCCCGGCCAGGTGGGCGGAGACGGCCGACAGCAGCGCGTTGCCGAAACCCCTTCCGCGCCAGGCCGGGAACACGTCGACCTCCTGCAACCGGGCCCAGGCCGGGTCGGTGAGCCGGAAGAACCCGACGGCGCCCACGACGTCCCCGGTCGTTCGGGCGAAGAGCATGGTCAGACCCAGGTGGACGGTGCGTTCGCGCAGGGTCGTGACCATGGCCCGCGCCAGTTCCGGTCCGACGCCGAAACCGGCCTCCACCTCGATCCGGAACCGCTCGTACCGGGCCCAGTCCGCCTCGCCGCTGATCGGGGTGAGGGAGAGTTCGGTGGTGGCCGGGTGGGTGGCGCGGGTCAGCAGGCTCTTGCCGGGGGTGGTGGGGTCGGTCAGCTCGTGGGTCGCGGGAAACAGGCGGCGCTCGGACTCGAGGGCGTGCTCGGCAGGATGCACCGGGCCGAGCGTAGTCTCCCCCGATGACCTCCACCGCGCCGCGTCTGGGCAGTTATCCCACACCGCTGGAACCCGCGCCCCGTCTGGCGGCGGCACTCGGCCTGCATCCGGGTGACCTGTGGATCAAGCGGGACGACCTGATCGGCCTGGGCGGCGGCGGCAACAAGGTGCGCAAGCTGGAGCACACCCTGGCCGCGGCGCTGGCCGACGGGGCCGGGGTGGTGATCACCAGCGGTGCGGCGCAGAGCAACCATGCCCGGCTGACGGCGGCCGCGGCGGCCCGGGCCGGTCTGCGGGCCGTGCTGGTGCTGACCGGGCAGGCGCCGGCGGTGCCGGTCGGAAACCTGTTGCTGGATCACCTCTTCGGTGCCGAGATCGTCTGGGCCGGTGACCTCGCCCCGGCCGCGCTGGGGGAGCGGGTGGCGCAGGAGGCCGAGCGGCTGCGGGCGGCGGGAGACACCGTCGCGGTGATCCCGTTCGGCGGGTCGAGCCCGCTCGGGGCCCTGGGGTATGCCGAGGCCGGCACCGAATTGCTGGGCCAGGAACCAGAACTCGACCGGGTGGTGGTGGCGGTCGGGTCGGGCGGCACGATGGCCGGCCTGGTGCACGCCCTCGGTGCGGCCCGGGTGCTCGGTGTGGACGTGGGGGCACTGGCCGACCCGGTGGCCGCCGTCGCCGGGCTGCTTCACGCGATGGGCGGTGCGGCGGACGGGCTCGTGATGCGCCGCGACCAGGTGGGTGAGGGCTATGCGGTGGTGACACCGGCCGTGCGCGAGGCGATTTCGCTGACCGCCCGCACCGAGGGCGTGGTGCTCGACCCGGTCTACACCGGCCGGGCCGCGGCCGGGCTGGTGGCCGCGGTGGCCGACGGCACGGTCCGGGCCGGGGAGCGAACCGTCCTGCTGCACACCGGTGGGCTCCCCGGCCTGTTCGGGCACACCGACGCCGCCTCGCTGGCCGGTGACGGGTGACGTCAGAAGACGGTCGGGCGCGAGGCCAGCAGGTGTGCGTAGGGCCGGGTCTCGTGAGGTGGGCGCGGTGCCCGCACGGTCTGCGACACCACCGGTAGTCCCGCGTCGGTGAGGGCCCGCGCCACCTCGTCCGGCACCAGACGCTGGAGCGGCAGGTCGACCTCGTGGTCCAGCCAGCTGGTCATGCCGAGGGGTGTCTCACGCACGCTGAAGGCCAGCAGGACCAGCCCACCGGGACGCAGCGCCCGGCGGAAGCCGTTCAGCATGACGGAAAGATGCTCGGGCGGAACGGTGTTGAAGGAGAACAGGGCCACGATGCCGTCGAGGCTCTGGTCGGTCACGCCGAGGTCGAGCACCGAGGCCTCGCGGAACTCCAGATCCGGGTACGTCTCCCGGGCCCGGCCGAGCATCGCCGGGGAGAGGTCGAGCCCGAACGCATGCAGGCCGAGGTCACGCAGGAACCGGGTGACGTGCCCCGGTCCGCAGCCCACGTCGGCCACCCGGCCGCCCGGGGTCCCGCCCGCCTCCCGCACCAGCTCGGCGAACAGCGTCAGGAAGGCGCGGTCGAAGGGACGTTCCCGCAGCCCTTCCCGCGACGCTTCGGTGTAGGCCCGCGCCACGGTCTCGTAGGTGGCGCGGGTCGAGGTCAGGAACTCCGGTTCGCTCACGAGGGCGCATTATCCGGTGCGTTCAGCCGACCGGCTGTGGAACCGGGCGGGCGGTGGCCCGGGTCGGAGCGTCTCGTCAGGACCGGTGACCAATGGCAAGGTAACGTCACCATATGTCGAACCTACCCGCCGCAGTGCTCACGCAACTGCTGGGCGTGCGGCTCGAGAACGCGTCCCTGGAGCAGTTGCTGGGACGCTACGTCGCCATCGCCCAGGACGGTCTGCCGGGCATGGACGAGGTGTCGATCACCCTGATCCGCAACGAGAGACCGTTCACCGCCGCCCACACGGGCGAACTCGCGCTGGCCGCGGACGAGCTCCAGTACGGCTACGGCTACGGCCCCTGTCTCGACGCCGGGCAGTCCGGTGAGGTGCTGACGATTCCCGACATGACCCGGGAGACCCGCTGGCCGGAGTACGCCTCCAAGGTGGCCGCGCAGGGCGTCCTCAGTGCGGTGTCGGTGCCGTTGCCGCTACAGACCGACCTGATCGGCGCGCTGAACTGGTACGGCCGATCGACCGGGGTTCCGGAGGCCGAGCTGGGGGCCGGGGTGGAGCTGGCCTCGCACGTCGCGGTGGCCGTCGGCAATGCCGTGACCTACAGCGACAGTGCGAAGTTCGCGGCGGACATGCGGGCCGCGATGGCCAGCCGGGCCGTGATCGAGCAGGCCAAGGGCGTGATCATGGCGCAGAACCGGTGCGGTCCGGACCAGGCCTTCGAGATTCTCCGGACCGCGTCGATGGGGCGCAACGTCAAGCTGCGCGACCTGGCCCGGCAGATGGTGCTGAAACTGCACGACTGACCACGATAATCCGGGCATGGGTAACCGGGAGATCATCGCGCTGGGCACCTCGTGCCAGGTGCCCACGCGCGAGCGCAGCCACGTGGCCACGCTGGTGCGGCTGGGGGACGTCACGGTTCTGGTGGACTGTGGCGAGGGCACCCAGCGGCAGATGTTGCACGCGGGGGTGCGCAGTTCGCAGATCGACGCGCTGTGCCTGACCCACGAGCACGGCGACCACACCTTCGGCGTGCCCGGCCTGCTGAACCGCCGCCGGGTGGACGATCTGCCCGGCCCGCTGCCCGTGCTGGCGCCGCAGGCGTCGCTGGAGCGGCTCTCGCTGCTCACCGGGTTCGCCACCGGCGGCCCCGACCCGCTGCACCGCTGGGTGCCGGCCCCCGATCACGGGCCGGTGGAGGTGATGCGGCTCGGCACCTGGAGCGTGTGGACCGCGCCCCTGCACCACCGGGTGCCGACCGTGGGTTACCGGTTCGTGGAAGACGACTCGCGCCGGGTTCTGCCGGAACTGGCTGCCCGACAGGGCATCTCGGGTCCGGAGATCGGTCGCCTGCAACGGGGTGAGTCGGTGCGGGGCACCAGCATGGACGACGTCAGTGTGCACCGTGCCGGCCAGCGGGTGGCGGTGCTGATGGACACGGCCCTGTGCGACGGTGCGCTGGCCCTGGCCGACGGCTGCGACCTGCTGGTGTGCGAGGCCACCTACACCACGGCGGAGACCGGCCGGGCCGCCGAGCACCGGCACCTGACGGCGGCGCAGGCGGCCGGGCTGGCGGTCCGGGCCGGTGCCCGGCGGCTGGTGCTGACCCATTTCTCCTCGCGTTACGAGAAACTCGACGTGCACGAGAAGGAGGCGTCGGACGTCCACCCGGATGTCGTGGTGGCGCGGGACCTCCAGGTGGTGCCGGTGCCGGCCCGCGAGATGTCGTGAGGGCGACACGGTCGTTCAGTCCTGGGGCCTCATCTGGTTAGGCTCGGCCGGTGCGTCCTTCCCCTCACGTACTCGACCTGTTCGCCGTTCCCGAAGACCCCGAGCCGTTGCCCGGCGGCCAGGGGCACAGCGTGCTCGCCGGTGACCTGGTGCTCAGTCCGGGCCGCGACCCGGGCACCCAGGAGTGGCTCAGCCCGCTGCTGGCCCGGTTCGCCGTCCGGCTCGACGTGGACCCCGCCCGGCACCGCCGCGACCTGCGGGTGGCGGTGCCGGTGCCGGCCCGCGACGGCTCGTGGGTGGTGGACGGCTGGGCCGCCAGCCGGTACGAGCCGGGCACGGTGACCTGCCGGGACCTGGACGTGGCGATCGCGGCCGGGCACGTGCTGCACGCCCGGCTGGCCTCCCTGGTGCGCGAGCGCCCGGCCGGGCTGGCCCGGCGCAACGACCGCTGGGCCAGGGCCGAGCGGGTGGCGTTCGGTGAGGAACCGGTGCCGTCGCTGCGTCCCGAGGTGGCCGGGCTGGTGTCGCACGCCCTGGACGCCGCGGGTGACGACGGGCTGGGGCCGGACCAGCTGGTGCACGCCGACCTGGCCGGCAACCTGCTGCTGGACGCCGACGGGGCGCCGGTGGTGATCGATTTCGCTCCGGCCTGGCGCCCGGTGCTGTGGGCCGACGCGGTCTGCGTGCTGGACAGCGTGCTCCGGCGGGTCGCGCCGCGGAAGGTGCTGGTGGACTGGGCCTCCGGGCCGGCCCGGGTGGCGATGCTGCGGGCGGTGGTGTTCCGGCTGGTGTCGGACGACCCGCAGGACGTGGACCTGGACGGTTACGCGGACGTGCTGCGGTCGATCATGATCGCGACCACCTGAGGCCGGCGACCGGGCAAAGTTCCCTGTCGGGACAAACCTCACATTCGGGTTGTGTGCGCGTTTCGAACATGTGAGTCTCCTGTGAGGCGTCGCGAGTGGCGACACTGACGTTGGAGTCGCCGGTGCGAACTGTCTTTTCGTCACGCCTCGTCGCCGTTGCGGTGTCGGTGCTCCTGATACTGACCGGCTGGACCGGTCTTTCCGGCACCGCCCGGGCCGCCGAGGCGCCGGTCCCGATCGAACTCGGCACACCGGTGACGGTCGAGCTGCCGGAGTCCACCTCGAAGGCGCAGTACACGTTCACCACGACCGGCCTGGCCGGCGGGCACGCCCGGCTGGCCGTGCTGGTCGACGAGATCACCGTGCCCTTCGGTGTGTACGCGGTCTTCACCGGCTCCAGCTCGTATTCGGAAATGGCCTCCGGCACGACCTACTTCGAGGTCCCGATCCGGGCCGACGGCACCTGGACGGTGGCGGTGAGTGCGGTCAAGCTGCACTCCGGGCACACTCCCGGCACCGGAACCGCCCGGCTGACCGTCGAACTGGCGCAGGACGAGACCACCACCGTCGAGGTGGGAACACCCTTCACCGAGCAGTTCACGAACCGCGGTGTGGACGTCTACGCCGAGGTGCCGCTGATCGCCGGCCGCCGCTACGGCTACGACGTGCGGGAGGTCTCGGCCACCGGGCTGTACTCCTACGACAGCGTGCGGGCCACCCTGATCTCGCCGGACGGGGCCACCGAGATCGACCTGGGCCGTGCCACCGACGCCCCCACCTGGGCGGAGACCCGCGCCCTCACCCAGGGCGGCACCTGGACCCTGCACCTCGACCCGGAGCGGGCCACCACCGGATCGATCACCGCCGCCCTGGTCGAGCTGGAAAAGGTTCCCGGTGGGACGCTGAAAACCGGTGCGGTGCAGACCGTCGAGTTCACCGAGCCGGGCCAGGTGGTGAGCCTCGACCTGACCGGCACACCCGGACGGCGCCCGGTGCTCGAGTTCGTCTCGCGTGACCTGGCCTACGGCGGCGGTAACAACGACGTGCCGGCGCTCGGCGTCACCCTGACCCGCCCCGACGGCACCTACGCCCGGGACTACGAGTCCCGCGAGAGCTACCTCGAGATGGAGACCTACGACGTGGCCGGCACCTGGTCGCTGGCCCTCGACCCGCAGTGGCGCGCCACCGGATCGGTCACCGTCCGGCTGGTCGAGGTCGAAGACCTGCACGCCGCACTGCCTCTCGGTCGCCGGGGCACCGTGACGTCGTCGGTGCGCTGGCAGGACGCCTTCCTCACCGTCGACGGCGCCGAGGGCCAGGCGCTGCGCTTCGAGGTGTCGGACCAGTCCTGGTCGGCCGATGGCCAGGGACCCGGGACCGGGTCGATCGACCTGAAGTTCCTGCGGCCGGACGGGTCCGAGGCGGGTTATCGGGTGCTCTACCGTCCCGGCGTGGTGGAAGACACGGCCGTCGTGTTCGAGAGCCCGGTGTTCGACGTGCCGGGGACCTGGACGGTGTGGGTCGACCCGGGAGGCGACAGCACCGGCTCGCTGAGCGGCAGGGTGAGCCTGGTGCAGCCCGCGTCGTGACGGTATCGGGCCCGGGTCGGGCCCGGGTCGGGCCCGGGTCGAGTAGGCGTCGAGCCTGGGGCGGACCTACGTCGAGCCCGCGTCCTGACGGCGCGGGGCCGGGAACATGCGGACGGATCGATGTGCTGGTCCGGCCGCATGCTCCGCCGAATTTGGGGAAATGCCAATCTGGTCGGATTTCCGGTATAGTCCTGGACCGGGAGGAGTGTTGATCAAATGTGCTGGAGGCAAGTGACTCTCGCAAGCCGGGTGACGGTCGCACCCTGTCGTAATGAGGACAGTGCTTCCGAAAACTGACTCATCGGCGGGGTGTTCGATCAAGGTGCGTCATTCGAAGCGAATGCCGCCGTGGATGTCGCGGGCCTGCACCGCATGACCGCCCACGTTCCCGTGCACGGTGTTCGTCGTCGTTCGCCCGGTGTCGTCGTGGTCCGGGCGGTGCGTGTTCCAGGCCGATTCCAGCCAGGTGCGGAAATCGGCGTCGCTTGAGACGCTTTCATGCAGTAGTGCGATGAGCGCTGCACGTGCTCGTGTATCCATGGGGCGGTGAAGAACGTCGTCGAGGGCCTGCTGCGCCGGATGCCTCCGGCGCAGGTGATCTCGCAGGCCGGAGGTGAATTCGGCGAACGCGGCGGGGCGGTCGGCCGCGGCTGTCAGTTCGGCCACCACCTGGCTGATCAGGTCGTTGGTCATCGGGTCCTCCCGGCGCCTGGGGGTGGACGGATTCGTTGTCCTGGGTGATCCTCGCTGGTAGCGACATTTTACTCAGTGTGTAATTTCTGCCATGCGTTCGGCCACAATCAAAAACGGGGGTTACTGTGACGGGGAGTAATCCGGGGAAATGGAGCGCGGACAGCTCTGCCAATTTTCTGCGGCGGCTGGGCAAGTCGTCGCACGAGCTGGGACAGACGGCGGGCAATGTGAGCTGTCCCGACATCTGGGAACTCGACAACGGTGACATCGCGGTGATCGGCACCGAGCTCAGCCACAGTTACACCGGCAGGCTGCCGGACGGGGTGTCGATCGACCCGGGCGAGAGCCTGGTCGTCATTCCGCGCCGCACCATCGTGGCAGCCAAGACCGACATCCCGGACCAGTGATGGGGCCGGCCGTGCCGATCGACCTGCGTGGTGGCGAGATCCAGCAGCTCGCCGACTATTACGCCGATTTCGAGCAGAGGATGGCGGGCTGCCAGGAGTTCTGGAAACTGGAGCGCGGGCAGACCTTCGCCGAACCGGCGGACGAGAGCTGGCTGGCGTTCGAGGCCGGCGACTGGGATACCGCCGCGCGGCTGATCGAGCGCCGCCGGGCCGATCTCGAGGCCTACCACCGCGAGCTGCGGCAGGCCGGCACCCGCACCGCCCGGGTCCGGGTGGTGGAACGGCCGCTGTCGGCCTACCTGCAATGGGAGCTGCGGTTGCTCCGGATCCGCGACGAGGCGGGCGGGCCGATCCGGGTGCTCGACGCGGGTGCGGTGGCCGGGCTGGAGACGGGCGGGCCGCTGCCGGAGATCTACACGATGGACGAAACCGTGATGTACGAGGCTGTTTACGATGATTCGGGAGTGCTCGACCATGCCGTGCGCTACCGGGACGCCGATGTCGTGAGGGCGGGCCGGGAGCTGATCGGCGACCTGTACCGCCGGGCCGAGCCGATCGCCGCCTTCTTCGGGCGGGAGATCGATCCGGCGCAGCCGGTGCTCCCGGACCGCCCGGCCCTGCCGGCGGACTATCTGCGTTCGAGGGGCCGTCCTGCACCCATCCGGTCGTGAGCGGGTGCCGGGATGAGCGCCACCGGGCCGCACGACGACGCGGATCAGGAGAACCAGGTCGAGGCAGGCCGTCTCGACGATCTGGTGCAGGCCCGCGACGTTTCCGGGGGCATACACTTCTACGGGAGACCGGCCCGGCGGGCCGACGGAAGCACCGTCCCCCGCCAGCTTCCCGGCGACGTCGGCGTGTTCGTCAACCGGCTCGGTGAGCTGGCCTCGCTGGGCGAGCTCGCCGCCGCGCACGCCGCGCATGCCGCACACACCGCACACACCGCATCGGGCACCGGCGCCTCCACGGTCATCGTCGTCACCGGATCGGCCGGCGTCGGAAAGACCGCTCTGGCCCTGCACTTCGGGCACCGGGTGGAGGAGCTCTTCCCGGACGGGCAGATCTACTACGACCTGCGCGGCTACGGTGAGAGCAGACCGCTGGAGGTCGCGGACCTGCTCGACCGGGTGCTGCGCGACCTCGGTCTGCCCGCCGACCGGATCCCCGCCGACCTGCAAGAACGCTCAGCCTTACTGCGCAGCCTGCTGGCCCGCCGCCGGGTTCTGGTGGTGCTCGACAACGCTGCCTCGGCAGCCCAGGTGAGGCCGCTGATACCGGGCACGGTCGGTTCGCTGCTGCTGGTCACGAGCCGTAGCGCCCTGCCTGCCCTGGCGGTGCGTGACGGTGCGCGCCGGGTGCATGTCGACGTCCTCTCCGACCGGGACGCGGTCGATCTGCTGACCCGGGTCACCACCGCCGGCCACCGGCGTGACGACGAGCGGTCGCTGGCCGAACTCGCCCGGCTGTGCGCGAATCTGCCGCTGGCCCTGCGGATCGCGGCCGAACGGGCCAGCGCACGGCCGACCATGGAGCTCGGCGAGCTGATCGGCGACCTGCGGGACTCCACCTCGCTGTGGGACGCCCTGAGCATCGGTGACGAGGGTGAGGAGGAGGCGGTGCGGGCGGTGTTCGCCTGGTCCTACCGGGCGCTCACGCCACAGGCGGCCGGCCTGTTCCGGGCCCTCGGGGTGTATCCCGGAACCGACATCGCCCTGATGCCGGCCGCGGTGCTGCTCGGCGAAACGGTCACCCGGACCCGGCGGGCTCTCGACCTGCTGCTCGGTGCCTGCCTGCTGAGTTCACCGCACCCGGGCCGCTTCCGGTGCCACGACCTGCTGCGGGCCTACGCCGTGGACCAGGCGCGCGAGGCGGAGAGTGAGGCCGAGCGGACCCGGATGCTGGAGCGGCTGGTGCGGTGGTTCACCCTCACCGTCGACCAGGCGGCCCTGGTCCTCGCCCCCGGCGACCGCTTTCCGCTGACGCCCGGCACGCCCGGAACGGTGGAGCCGCTGTCGTTCGCCTCCCCGGTCACCGCGCTGGAATGGTTCGAGACCGAGCGTGACAACCTGATCGCCTGCTGCACCGCGGCTTTCGCCGCCGGACTGGCCCTGACCGCCTGGGAGCTGGCGATGACGGCCGGGGCCCTGCACGCGAGCCACTTCATGTTCGCGGACTGGGAGGTGATGAGCCGGACCGCGGTGGCCGCGGCGGAGACGCTGCGCGAACCCGGCAGGCTGGGGCAGGCACTCGACAACCGGGGCAAGTACCTGTTCCGCACCCGGCAGCTGGAACCGGCCCGGGCGGTGCACGAACGGGCCCTGGCGGTGCGCGAGGCCACCGGCGACCGGCCCGGGCAGGGCGAGTCGCTCAATGCCCTGGGCCTGATCGGGTTGCGCACCCGCGATCTCGACGCCGCCCGGCAGAGTTTCGCCCGGGCGGCCACGATGTTCGCGGCGGCCGGCGACGAGAGGTGGGTGGGCATCATGACGTCGAACGCGGCGGAGTCCGAGCTGGAGGCGATGGATCCGGACGCCCCCGATCGGGCCGGGGCGGCCGCGCTCGTCGCCGGGCTGAGCGATCTGCCCGGAACCTTCGCCCGGCTGGGCGACCCGGGCCTGCGGGGCAACGCCCTGTGGCTGCTGGCCTGGGCCCAGCGCCTGGCGGGTGATCTGCCGGCCGCGAGGGCGTCCGTCGACGAGGCCCTGGGCATCGCCGAGGACGTCGGCAGCAGGGCCTGGGAGGGGTTCTGGCTGCTGGAGTCGGGACGCGTGCACCTCGCGGCGGGGGAGCTGCCGCAGGCCCTCCAGTGCTGCGCCGCCTCGGCGTCCCTGCAACGGCAGCTGGCCGACCGCAGCCGGGAGGCGATGGCCGTCGCCCTGAACGGGGAGGTGCTGGCCGCCGCCGGCGGCGGGGATCCGGCCGAGGCCCTGGCCTTCCTGCGGCAGGCCGCGCGCATGCACCGTGACCTGGGCGACGACTGGAACGAGGCACTCGCGCTGGTGCGGGCGGCCGAGGTGGCGCCCGCACCGGACGCCGCTGAGGAAGAGGCGTCCCGGGCTCTGCGGCTCGCCGGGCCCTTCGCCGACGCCCGGGCCCAGGCCCTGCGCCGGCGGGCCCGGGCACTGGCGGACCCGGCGTGATCAGTCGTCCGGCCCGGGCGGGTCCTCGGTGTCGACCAGCCACAGCGGACCGTCGGCGCACTCCACCCGCAGCCCGGGGGCGGGCTGCGTGCTGGAGGCGTTCACCCGCACCGGGCGCCCGGCCACCTGCGCCACCGGCCCACGTCCGCCGCCGAGGAAGGCAGCGGCCCGGATCCGGTGGTGCACCTCCTCGCGCGGCGCGTCCCAGGTGATCGAGAACCAGTCCGGGGTGGGGAAACCGGCGTAGGAGGCCAGGGACTCGTCCTGCTCGTCACCCGGGTCGCCGGCGGCGAGCCGTTGCAGGGCGATCGGGAGCAGCCGGGCCAGGACCGGTCGGGTCGCCTCCCAGACGTCGTCGGGAACCACCCGGTCGGGCACCTCGATGCCGCGGGAGGCGGCCAGCACCGGCCCGCCGTCCGGCCGCTCGTCGACCCGGTGCAGGGTGAGCCCCAGCGAGGTCTCACCGGACCGGATGGCCCAGGGCACCGGGGAGGGACCGCGCCACTGCGGCAGCAGGGCGGTGTGGATGTTGACCGTGCCCAGTCGAGGCAGGTCGAAGACGGCCCGGGGCAGGCGCCAGTTGAAACCGAACACCAGGAACAGGTCAGGCCGGTAACCGCTCAGAAGAGGCTGCAACGAATCGGCATTCGCCGGGAACAGCAGGTCTGTCCCGCCCGGCACCGACGCGGCGAGATCGGTCACGGCCGGTCGCATCTGCGGGTCGGGCGGCGAATTCGGCCGCATGGAGCGGCTCATCGTGAACGCGACCACCTCGTGCCCGAGGCCGGCGAGCAGGTCGGAGAGGAACCGGAACTGCGGCACGCCGTACGACGCCAGGACGACGCGGAGTCCGGAGGTCATGACAAGAAAGTAGTGGCCGACCGCCGCCGACGGGCCGGTTCACCATCACCGTCACGGAAAACCCGGGCAGCCGGGCGATTTGGCGATCCGTGTCGCACTCAAGGTGAGGATGCGGTCACGGGTTGTCCCGCCTTGTCCGGTCGGGCGGCGGTGTTGCGGGTTGACATCGGCCGCCAGCACGGGCAGCCGCCGTCTCACCGGGCGTACCACCGGGCCAGCCGGTCGAAGCCCTCCTCCAGCCCGACCGCGGGCGTCCAGTCCAGCACGGCCCGGGTGGTGCGCTGCTCGAACCAGTGCGCGGTGGCCAGCTGCTCGGCCAGGAACCGGGTGATCGGCGGGTCGTCGTGCCGCTTGCCCAGCGCCCATGCCCCCTCCACCGCGGCCCCGGCCAGCCAGGCCACCGGGAACGGCACCCGGCGGGCCGGCGGCTGCACCCCGGCCGCGTCACACAACCGGGCGAACAGGTCGGCCACCGGCCGGGGTTCGCCGTTGGTGACCACCAGCGCCCGGCCCCGCGCGCTCTCGGCGTGGTCGAGCGCGGCCACCGTGGCGTCCACGGCGTTGTCCACGTAGGTGGTGTCGATCAGCGCGGCCCCGGAACCGATCAGCGGCAGCCGGCCCTGCCGGGCCCGCTCCACGATGCGCCCCACCAGCTGGGTGTCGCCCGGCCCCCAGACCAGGTGCGGGCGCACGGCCACGACGGCCAGCCCGGGCCCGTCGGCGGCCAGGGCGATGCGCTCGCCGGTGGCCTTGCTGCGGGCGTAGTTGCCGCGGGCCCGGCGCGGGTCCGCAGGCCCGGCCCCGGCCCCGGTCAGGGCGTGACCGTGATGGGCCACGGACGGCGACGACACCTGCACCAGCCGGGGCGTGCCGGCCTGCTTGAGGGCACCGACCAGGTTGCGCACGCCCTCGATGTTGGCGGCGGCGTACTCCGGCCAGGGACCGGTCACGTTCACCTTGGCGGCCAGGTGCACCACGGCATCCATGCCCTCGACGGCCCGGCCGATCGCGGCCTGGTCGGTGATGTCACCGGTGATCTCGCGAACCCCGGTCAGGGACGACGGACGGCGCTGGAAGACCGTCACGTCGTCGCCGCGTGCGGCCAGTTTCAGGGCCACCCCGCCGCCGAGCATGCCGCTGGCGCCGGTGACGAGAACCTTCATCGCGAGCCGGCCAGCTTTCCCGCCGCCCAGGCGGCCACGTGGGTGCGGTCGATCTTGGAGTTGTGCCGGATGTCGGTCTTCAGGGCATCGGTGACCAGCACCGCGGCCAGCTCGACCGCGGCCGCCGAGCGCACCCGGGCAGCCAGGTTGAGAGGCGCCACACCGCCGGGGGCGTCGGCCTCCAGCACCGCGACCAGGTGCTGCGAACCGGCCGGGCCGACCCCGACCAGTGCGGCCCGGTGCACCCCGGGTACCGCCTGGATGCGCTGCTCCACCCCGTACGGCGTGACGAAACCGCCCGCCGGGCTGAGCACGTGCACCAGCCGGCCCTCGACCCAGAGGCGGCCCTCGGCGTCGAAGTGGCCCACGTCGCCGGTGCGGTGCCAGCCGTCCGGCGTGGAGGTGACCTTCTGGGTGAGCCAGAGCTGGTCGTAGCGTTCCTTGAGATGCCGCGCCCGCACCAGGATCTCGCCGGTGACGCCGTGCTTGGTTGTGGTGTCGCCGGAGTCCGCGGCGCCGTGCGCGTCGAGCGGGCTGATCACGATCTCGACGCCGGGCAGCGGCCTGCCGACCAGCACGCCGTTGCCGGGGCCGACGGCCTCCAGCCCGGGCAGGTCGACGTCGGTGAGCAGCAGCGCCTCGGTCATGCCGTAGGGCGTGTGAAGCCCGGCGGAGGGCAGCAGCTCCTGCACCTGGCCGAGCAGCTCGGCGGGCACCGGGGCGCCGGCCGACAGCAGCAGCCGCACGTCACGCAGGCCCGCCCGGTCGCCGTCGGCCATCCGGCCGGCGGTGGCCAGGACGTTCGCCAGTGCGGCCGGTGAGGCGAACACCACCGTGGCGTCGATCGCCCGCACCGCCTGGGCCAGGGCCTTCGCCGACAGGGTGCGCGGCGCGGTGACGTCCATGTCCGGCACCGCCGAGGTGATCCCCAGGCCCGGGCCGAACAGGGCGAACGGCGCGAAGGCGGCGACGAAGCGGTCGTCGTCCACCGGGTCGTCGTTGCCCGTGCGCAGCCCGTAGGCCGACAGCAGCGCGTCGCGGATCGCCTCGACCTGGCGGTACGTGTACACGACCCCCTTGGCGGGGCCGGTCGAGCCGGAGGTGAAGAGCACCAGCGCCTCGGCCTCCGGCGGCGGGCCGGGCGGCAGCTGCGTGGGGGTGGTGCGACGCAGGTCGTCGAGGGTGGTGGTGACCCCGAGCACCCGGGAGAGCCGGGAGTCCGCCTTCACCCCGACGCCGATCCGGCGGCCCGGCCAGCGCAGGGCGCGGGCGGCCAGCAGACCGCGGTCGACGGCGATCACGTGCTTCACCGCCGCGCCGCGCACGGCCCGGTGCAGTCCGGGCAGGCCCAGTCCGGCGTCGGCGATCACGGCGACGGCCCCGATGCGCAGGCAGGCGTAGAGCGCGACGGTCAGGTCGGCACCCGGCGGCACCAGCAGCGCCACCCGGTCACCGGCCCGCACACCCTGATCCAGCAGGCCCGCGGCCACCCGGTTCACGTCGGAGGAGAGCTGCCGCCAGCTGGTCGCCCGCCAGCTCCCGAGCTGGTCGTTGCCGGCGCCGCTCGGTTCCAGCAGCACGGGTCGCGGGTCGTCCGCCCGCTCGTCCAGCGGCGCCCACAGCTCGCGCCGGGGTGTGGTCACCCCGGTGGGTCGGCGCGGGGTCACAACAGTGGACGACGGGGAGCTGATCGCGGGTGTCACGTCGTCCGTCAGCCACCGCACCACCGCCTCGGCGACCGGCGCGTCCTCGGCGACCAGGTGACCGGCCTTCTCGAACCGGTGCACCTGGGCCTGCGGAAGACGCGAGCGCAGGTCACGCAGGTAGAGGTCGGTGAACACCGGGTCGCGCGGGCCCCACAGCATCAGCGCGGGCAGCTCGGCCAGGCGCGGCAGGCCCTGCACGATGTCTTCGAGGGCGTCCCAGCTCGGGTGCGTGGGGTCGACCGGGATGTCTTCGACGAACTCGTCGATGCCGGTGCGCCGGTCGGCTCCGCGGTAGGGGTCCAGGTAGCCCGCCCGCACCCGCGACGGCAGCCACGGGTGGGCGATGCCCAGCGTGGCCTGGAGGAAGATCGGGGTGGTCGCGGTGACCAGGCGGCGTACGCCGGGCAGCCGGGCCGCGGCGATCAGGAACGGCAGGGCCGAGCCGGGCGGCTGGTGCACGGCGGTGTTCAGCACCGCGACGCCGGCCAGCCGGTCGGTGTGGCGTACCGCCCAGCCCAGCGAGATCGCGCCGCCCCAGTCGTGCCCGAGCGTGACGATCGGGCCCTGGAGGTCGAGGGCGTCGGTGAGCCGGTCCAGGTCGTCGAGGCGGGTGCCGAGCCGGCGCCGCACGCCGGTGCGGTCGGACAGGCCCATGTTGAGCTGGTCCATGGCGACCACCCGCCAGGGCTGCCCGGACTCGGTGGCCGCGGCGATCACGTGCCGCCACAGGTACGACGAGGTCGGGTTGCCGTGCACGCACAGCAGCGTGCCGACGGGCGTGCGGCCGTCCAGGGCGTCCTGGTTGTCGAGCACGTGCCAGGTGTGGCCGTCGGGCGTGGTGACCTTGCGGACCCAGCGCGGGTCGACGCCGTGCGGCGTGCCGGTCGGCGTGCTCACCAGATCACCGGGAGCACGCCGGCCGTGAACCCGGCCGCGCCGCAGACCAGCAGGATCTTGTCGCCCTTGGTCAGCAGTCCCTGCTCGGAGGCCAGCGACAGCGACAGCGGGATGCTGGCGGCGGCGTTGTTGCCGAACCGGTCCAGCGTCACCGACACCTGGTCGCGCGGGTAGTCGATGGCCGCGCAGAGCGCCTCGGTGACGCCCTTGGACACCTGGTGCGGGAAGATCCGCTTCACCTCGTCGAGGTTCCAGCCCAGCTCCGCGATCGTCTTCTCGATCAGCGGCGGGATGTGCTCGACGGCCAGGCTCTGGAGGGCCGAGCTGTCGCACTCGAAGAAGTAGCGCGAGTTGTCGTGCGGCATCAGGTTGCCGCCGGCCAGCACGGTGGACAGCTCCCACTGGGAGCCGTCGGAGACGAAGCGGCCGGGCAGCAGCCCGGTGTTCTCCTCGTCGGAGGCCTCCAGCAGCACCGCGGCACCGGCGTCGCCCAGGGTCAGCGCGGCCAGCTTCTTGCGCAGGTCGGCCGAGCTGTCGATCTGCCAGTTGACGGTGGGGGAGAGCACCTCGCCGGCGACGACCAGCACGCGCCGGGCGCGCCCGGTGGCGATCGAGGCGGCGGCGAAGTCCAGGCCGTTGAGGAAGCTGTTGCAGGCGTTCTTGATGTCGGCGAACGTGGCGTTCCGCGCGCCCATCTTGTGCTGCACGATGGCCGAGGTGGCGGGCTCGGACACGTCGTGCGACGCCGAGGAGTAGATCAGCAGGTCGACCGAGAGCGGGTCGACGTCGGCGTTGGCCAGTGCGGCCAGGCCGGCCTGCGAGGCGAGGTCGGACGAGGTGGTGCCGGGCACCGCGTGACGCCGCTCACGGACCCCGGTGAGTCGCTCCACCAGCCCGCTGGGCATGGCGAAGTTCTGACTGCGGGCCGTAACGGTATCTTCGACCTCGGCCGAGCTGATGACGCCGTCCGGTATCGCGTGACCGGTGCTCACGACCGCAGAGTTGATCAAAACTGGCTCACCTTGACGACTGTGGGGAATGAAGGTCCGGACCCGACGCCGTTGTCTCCGGGCCGAGGCCGTCTGCCATCCTGACACGGAATTGAGGTTCCGCTGCTCGTGGGGCTCCCGCGATGCAGGTTGGTTACCGACTTGAGTACCGCCATGTAGGCACGACGAGCGAGCTCCGGCCGGTGTTCCAGGGGTGAATTGCACCTTTGGACACTTCTTCGGTGTCCGGGTGTGCGTGGCGCTCGCACACCGGGTCACCCGTTCGGAGTGTCACCACCGGTCACCCGGACGGGTTCGTGACCCGATCGAGATGTCCCGGCGTCCCGGTGCCCCGGCGCGGGGGCGCCTCGAATGGTGGACGACGAAAACCCGGCCGACAATGCGCCCGACGCCGGTGCGGCAGTTGCTGAGCGTTCATTCCCTGTCCCTCCGGGTGTCGGAGCGCCCGTCGTCGGCCGACACCTGTTGCTCGACGACGTGTTTCGCGCCACCCCGGTCCTCGGCTCTCGGCATCTGGCGAAAGTCGTTGGAGACCGGCAATAGTCGACGGAGCGTGATTGATCATGTCGATAATTGTTGCTGGCGGGCAGATCTGGGAACCCGGCCTTGCATCCGGCGGGTGAATGGGTGAAGATGATCAGCGTATCGGCTTCCGATGGGCGCCGGGCTCCGGCCTGCCCCTGCCCGGGTTCTGACCGATGCCCCCATTTTTTCGGCAACAGGTCGCCGCTCCCACTCCCCGTGAAGGTCGTCCGGGCTTCCGTCGCCCAGCGTTCCCGCGAGTGAGACCTACCCAACCCCAACAGTTTTCGCGAAAGCAGCCGCCATGACCGCCATCACCCCGGGCACCGCCCCGGTCGAGCTAGCGCTGATCCCCCGGCAGGGGCGTCACACCGCGCACGACCCGTTCGACCCGGACGCCCGGCACGAGGAGACGTTGTCCCGCCTGCTGTCGCAGGTCCCCGGAAGGGCGCCGCTGTACGACCGGCCGCTCGCGCTGAAGCAGCGCATCGCCCGCGACAGCAGCAACCTGGAGCGCCTGCGCCGCGCCCTGCCACAGCTGCGCGACCCCCGCCGCCGCGCCGAAACATCGCACGCCATCAGAACTCTCACTGCCGACATCGCCGCCCACGAGCGCGCCCTCGACCGCCTGGTCGACGAGGGCCGCACCCGCCGCTGGGGCCCGGCCGACTTCGAGCCGGGCGACCGGGTGCGCTACATGGCAGCCTGGTACGACGTGGTCGGCGTCGGCCCGGAAGGGCTCACCGTGGTGTTCCGCCGGGGCCTCAACGGCGTCAGCTGGGACGTGCCCGCCGAGTACTCCCGGGTCACCGGCCGCGACCGCAACGGCGTCGAAGACCTCGACGCCGCCTGAGCCCCGGACCTGATCACCGCCAGGCACGACGAAACGGCCGGTCCTGTCACGGGCCGGCCGTTTCGTCGTCATCGGTCGAGGGGGTGGGTCACAACGTGCGCAGGTAGTCCGCGAAGCGCAGCGGCGACTGCCTCAGCGCGGAGGTTCTGGTGAAGTCGCCGCGGTAGGCGGGCACCTGGGTGAACCACTCGAACATCGCCCGCTGGTCGTCGTCCGTGATGCCGGCGATGTCGACGGCCTCGAAACGGGTCTTCTGGCCCGTGCGTTCGGAGAACGCCTCGGCGATCTGCTCCGGGGTGAGCTGGTCGGCCGCGATCTCCAGCTGCCCGCCGGGGATCGAGTCGGGCAGCAGCACGGCGGTGGCCCCGATCGCCCCGATGTCTTCGACCGAGATCATCTGCAACGGCACGCCCGGCGCCAACGGGAACCGGAACACCCGCTCGTCGCCGCCCGGTTCGGGCCGGGCTGCACCCCGCAGGTTGTCCATGAAGAACACCGGCCGGATCACGGTCAGGTTCAGGCCGGCCTCGCGCAGGTGTTCCTCGATTGCCCACTTGCTCTCGAAATGCGGGATGCCGGTGGCCCGGTCGGCACCGCCGACCGAGCTGTAGACCACGTGCGACACCCCGGCCTCGCGGGCCGCGTCACCGATGGCGCGGCCCTGACGCACCTCGCCGGCCGGGCCGTCCTCGGCGAACGTGGTCATCGCGAACAGCGTGTCGGCACCCCGGAGTGCGGAGACCAGCGACGCCGGGTCCGCCAGGTCTGCCCGCACCACGGAAGCGCCCTGGTTCCGGACTCTTACGGCTCTCTCGCTGCCGGGGTCGCGGACGAGGGCGCGCACGGCGGCCCCTCTGGCGAGCAGATGACGGGCGACTGCGCCTCCCTGCTGCCCGGTGGCCCCGATCACGGCCACTGTTCCGGTGTTGCCTCCCTGCGAAACCGGCATTTTCGACTCGCCTCCTGTTGACCCGTCTTTCACGAGCGGCCCGAGTCTAGGAGTGTTGACCCCGTGATGCCCGGGCACATGGCCGAACGCGCCGCGCCACCGTCGCCGCGTCGTCGCACCGTCACGGCGCGGCCTCAGAACGTGAGCTGCGGGAAGTCCTGGCGTGCCCGGGCGAATTCGCTGGGTGAGAATCCGTCACCGAAAGCCTCTGCGGCCCGGGCACTCAGGTCTTCCCCGGCGGCGGCGCTGGTGAACAGCACGTACTCGCCCATCGTCATGTCGCGGGTGTAGGCCGGGGCCTGGCCGTCGGTTCCGGCGGTCGGGAAGTAGCGCGCGGTGAGCTCGAAGTAACGGCGCATCACGTCGGGGCCGCCGCCACCGTCTTTCCACAGCGGCAGGAACCAGTCGCGGAACCAGGCGGCGTCGTGCGCACCCGCGGGCAGGTCGTCGCGGCTGCTGAGGAAGGCCTGCTCGGTGCGGTCGGCGTCGTCGGGGTGCGCGGTGTTGGCGTAGAAGTCGTGCACGCAGAACTCGGCCCACTTGGAATCGCCCCACAGGGCCAGGGCGGGCGAGCCGGACGTGCCCTGGCCGGCCAGCTCCACCTGGTGGCAGGCCTCGTGCACGATGATGTCGCGCAGCTGGGTGTCGTGCTCGCTCCAGGTGCCGTAGCCGACGTCGATCGTGGTGCGGTGACCGGAGCTCTCCTGGAACCGGGTGGCCACCGTGCCGCCGCTGTGCGTGCCCTGGTGCATGAAGAACAGCGCCGGCTCGGGGGCACCGAAGTTCTCGCAGGTCTGCGTGCCGAGCGAGCGGTCTGCGGCGCAGGTGCCGTACGAGGTCTTGACGTACTGCCAGACCTCGGTGGCGAACGGCGTGATCCAGTCGGTGCCGGAGGCCTGCCGCAGCGGTTCGTCGTAGTACACCGCCACGTCGGTGTCGCAGCTGATCCGGGTCATCGTGTCGGTGTGCTCGGCGACGTCGTCGGTGAGGGTGGCGGGGGCGTCGTCGGTGCAGGCCGCCGACGAGGTGGTCGGGGCCGCCTGCGTGGTGGTCGCCGTGGGAGTGGTGGCCGGCACCGTGCCCGTCGCCGTGCCCGGCACCGTGACGGTCTGCGTCGCCGTGGGCGTCGGGTCGGAGGACGGCGTGGGGGAGGACGGGCTGCCGGTGGCCCCCGGCCCGGTGGTGGCCGGGACCTGGCCGGCGCCGGACAGGCCGGAGCCCTCGTCGTCCGTGCTCTGCCCGGAGTCACCCGAGAGCTCGGCGCGCGCGTCGTGCGGACGGGCGAACGGCCCGTGCTGCGTGGCCATCTTCGCGAGTGCGGGGGAGGCCATGAGCGCGACGCCCAGCCCGATGACGCCCGCGGCCGTGCCGGTGGAGTACAGCAGTCGCCTGCGGGTACCTGGGATGGGGTGGGCCCTGCGGCGTCCCATGGGTCGTCCTCCGTCTTCAGACCATTCGATTGCCCTCTGCCCGGCACGGGGCGCGCACAGGGGGTCATCAACCGAATCGCCATCTGTCCTAGCCGGGTGTCGGTAGAACCCTAAGACGAATTCAAGAATGACTGGTGATTGGTGATCACTGCGTGTCAGAAGCCAACAGGAATCACCTTTTTCACATGAGTTTCTCGGGTATCCCCTGAAACCTCCGGTGAATCCAGGGTTACTGGCGCGTTGACGGACGAGTTCGTCAGATCGACCTGCGCGCATGCGGTTTCAGCTCGACCGTCAGCACCACCTCGAAGCAGTTGCCGCGGGCCAGGCCGGTCACGCCGACATTCGCCCGGGTGACGGCACCGTGCTCGCCGAACACCTCGGCCAGCACGTCGGAGACGCCCTCGCCGACCTCGTGGTGCCGGTCGAAGTCCGGGGTGGCGGCCACGAACCCGAGCGCGGAGACCGGGCCCAGCACGTGGTCGAGCGATCCGGTGGCCAGGCGGATCATGCCCAGGCAGTTGATCGCCGCCTTGCGGGCCGCGGCGTAGCCCTGCTCGACCGTCAGGTTGTCGCCGAGACGCCCGGGGTGCAGCACGGTCCCGTCCCGGTCCTCCGGTGTCATGCCACCGAGCACCAGGTGCGATCCGGTGCGGTGGAAAGCCTTGATGGTCTTGCCGTACCGGGCCCCGTAGGGCGGGTTCGCGTAGTCCGGCACGGGATGCTCGAGCTGGTCGGCGCGGGCGTTCGGGCCGATCGGGCCAGGGAGGTTCATGAACCGAGCGTACAGATTGGATCCACTTGATGAAACGCTGGATCCTTACTGCCTCAGAGGCAGGTACCCAGGGAGCTCGCGCCGGACGACGTCCCCCGGCTGCCCTGCTGGAACGCCTCGGTGCGCTGGGCGCCGCTGCCGTGGGCGCCCTCGGCGAACCACGGCACGTCGGGCTGGTCGCCCACCGAAGCCAGCGAACCGAGCAGCTCGTCGAGGTCGCCGTCTTCGAGCAGGAGCGCCTCGCCGCGCACCGAGTCGCCCAGGTAGGCACCGGCCATGCAGTCGGCCTGGAGCTCGTGCTGGATGGTGAGCTGGTGCGTGATGCCCAGCGAATCCTGCACGGCGTGGGCATATTCGTGCCCGATCAGGTAGTAGACGAAGGCGTCGCCGATCGTGTCGTACTGCCCTTCGACGAAATTCACGTCATAGGCGATGAAATTGCCGCTGGGACAGAAGAAGGCGTTGTTCAGCACGAACGGCTCGCCGCCGCACTCGCCGTCGGACGGCTCGTCGTAGGCGAACAGGTCTTCCACCGGCACGAACTGCCCGCCCTGCGACTCGAAGAACGACGTCCAGTAACTCTCGACGCTGCTGCGGGCGTCGGTGACGTCGCTGTCGAACTCGTCGGCCGGGGCGGAGGCGGGGTCGCTGCCGCCGCACGCGGCCAGGAGCAGGGCGGCGGACACCAGGCAGCCGACGCGACGAAAGACGCTCATAACGTCAGAGAATAGGACAGACTGATCAACTCGGCCCGTCAGCGGCCTGCCGGCACCGGTCGCGAGCGGGAGCCGGGCGCGTCGAGCAGTCGCCGGGCCACCGGCTGCCCGAGCAGGATGCCGGCGAAGACCAGCACCAGGCCCGCGAACTGCCGCGGGCCGAACGGTTCCGAACCGGCCAGCACGCCGAGCAGCACGCCGGACACCGGGTTGAGCAGGCCGATCAGGCCGACGGTCCCGGCGCTGAGGGCGCGCAGGCCGTGGAACCAGACCACGAAGGCGAAGGCCGTGGCCACGAAGGTGACGTAGCCGTACCCGGCGAGCCGTTGCGCGGTGATGGCCGGGGGTGCGCCCTCCAGGGCGATCGCGACCGGCAGGATCAGCAGGCCGCCGGCGATCAGCTGCCACGAGGTCAGGGCGAGGATGTTCTGCCGTGGGCTCCAGCGGGTGGTGAGGATGTGCCCGACGGCCGAGAGCATCATGGCGGCCAGGCCGGCCAGCACGCCGCGGTAGTCCACCCCGGCGGAGTCGCCGAGCAGCATGACCGCCACCCCGGCGATGCCCACCACCGCCCCGGCCAGGGCGAGCACCTGCGGGCGCTCGGCCAGCAGCGGCCAGGCCACCAGCATCATCGTCACCGACGACGTGGCCATCAGGGTGGACGCGACGCTGGCCGGAAGCAGCTGCGCGGCAACGTAGACCAGGGTGAAGAAGGCGCCGAAGTTGATCGTGCCGAGCACCAGCGACCGCCACCACCACGAGCCCCGGGGCAACTGCCGGGTGATCAGCAGCAGGAGCAGCCCGGCCGGCAGGGCGCGCAGGGCGCCGCCGTAGAACGGGTGGTCGGCGGGCAGGGTGTGCCGGGTGACGTAATAGGTGGCGCCCCAGGCGACGGGTGCCAGGGCGGTGAGCGCGACCCTGCGCGTATTAGCTTCCATGGAAGGTAACAGTACCTTCCATGGAAGCTATATAGTGGCCCGATGGACCACGTCGACAGGGTTCAGGCCGAATGGGCCCGCGAACGTCCCGATCTGGACTCCGGCCCGGTCGGGGTGATCGGCCGCCTGCACCGGCTGGCCAACGCCCTGACTCTCGAACTGGTCAGGGTCTACCGAGAACACGGGCTGGGCGAGGCCGAGTTCGACGTGCTGGCCGCGCTGCGCCGCGCCGGGGCGCCGTACGAGAGGACGCCCGGTGAACTCGCGCAGTCGACCATGGTCACCACCGGCGCCATGACCAAGCGCCTGGACCGGATGGTCGAGGCCGGGTTCGTCACCCGCCGGGCCAGCGAGGTGGACGGCCGCGGCCGGGTGGTCGCCCTCACCGCCCACGGTCGTGGTGTGATCGACCGGGCCTACGAAGACCATCTTGCCAACGAGCAGCGGCTGCTCGCGCACTTCACGCCGGAGGAACGAAAAGCCCTCGAAGCGCTGCTCACCGGGTGGCTGCGGCGCTTCGAGGGCTGACAGGGCCTGACAAGGCTTACGGGGCTTACCGTCTCAGCCCAGGGCCTCGGCCTTCGAGCAGGACTTCTGCCCGCTGCACGCGCGGAGCTTGTGCACCGTGGCGTCGAGCTGCTTGATCCGCTTCGCCGACAGACTGCCCGCGATGTTGTCGGTCTCGTTCGGGTCTTTCTTCAGGTCGTAGTACTCGCGGTCACCGCTGTTGTACTTGACGTAGAGGAAGTCCTTGGACCGGATGGCCGCGTAGTCCGGCGGGATCGGGCTGCGGAAGATGCCCTGGTCCGGGTCGTTGTCGTCGAGCCCGATGCCCTTGTGCTCGACCAGCAGCTGTTTCCGGTCGGTCACCGGGGTGCTGCCCCCGCTCCACAGCGGCACCAGGCTCTGCCCGTCGATGTGGCTGGGCGAGGTGGTGTTGGCCATGTCGGTGAACGTCGGCCGCAGGTCGATGTTGGAGGCCATCGCGTCGGTGGTCCGGCCGGCCGGGACGTCGGGGCCCAGCACCACCAGGGGCACGTTGATGTCGGTGTCGAACGCCGTCATCTTGCCGGAGACCAGCTTGTGCTCACCCATGTGGTAGCCGTTGTCGGAGCTGAACACGATGTAGGTGTTGTCGGCCACGCCGCTGGCCGTCAGCTGCGCCCGCAGCGCGGTGATCATCTCGTCGACCGAGGCCAGGGTCTGCGCGCGGCGGCGGTACTCCTCGTCCATGGTCTTGGCCGAGGCCTTGGAGATCTTCTGGTTGGCCATCCAGGTGGCCGGGTTCTTGTTCTTCTTGTCGTACGTGGCGGTGCGCGGCGCCTTCAGGTTCGGGTAGAGCTCGGCGTGACGCGGCGCGGGCACGGCCGGCTTGTGCGGCGTGAACACCGACATCTCCAGGAAGAACGGCTCGTCGCTGCCGGCCGAGCGCTTGATGAAGTCCTGGCCCTTGGCCGAGATGACGTCGGTCAGGTAGTCGTCTTCGGCCTTGCCGTAGTGCGTGACCTCACCGTTCTCGTTGAGGTTGTAGTTGAAGCCGTTGTAGCCGCTCGCGCTCAGCGCCCACTCGTCCCAGCCCACCGGGTTGGTGGTGGTCGGCTTCTTCGGGCTGCCGGGCTGGTACTCGTTGAGGAACTTGCCCATGATCGCCGTCTGGTAGCCGGCGCCCTGGAGGTCGGTGGCGAAGGTGTCCTGGTCGAGGCCCTGGCCCTTGAACACCACGTAGCCGCCGCCGGTCTCCACGGTGTTGGTGAAGATGCCGGTGTTGTGCGGGTACATGCCGGTGAAGATGGTGGAGCGGGAGGCGCAGCACAGCGAGTTGCTGACGTAGTAGTCGCTGAAGCTGGTGCCCTCTTCCTGCATCTGCTGCACCGAGGGCAGATATTTCAGCAGGCCGCTGTCCATGTCGTCGACCAGGACGAACACGATGTTCGGCTTCTCGCTGCTCGAGGTGGCCTTCGCGGCGGTGCCGGTGCTCGTGCCGGTGGCCTGTGGCGCGGCGGTGTCGTTGTCTGCGGCGGTGGCTGAGGAACAAGCGGTCAGGGCCAGCATCAGGGCGGCGCCCAGAGTGGCCACCCGTTTCTTCAGCACGTGATTCTCCTCCGCAGATTTCCCGCTGCCTTTTTCACCACCCGGCCGTCGAATCATAAACTGCGCGAACCGGTGCTCATGCCGCATCTGCTCATGGTGACTTCTCAGCTTCCTCACCGGAACTGAGGGGCCCGGTTGATCGTTTCCGCGTGCTGCCGGGACTTTGAGCAGGTCAGTGCCTGGAATGTGTTCTCCGTGGCAGCACTTCGGCAACTTCCGGGCCATTCCCGGGCGTCACGCGGCGTGCGCGGGCATCCCGGATGCCGGTCGCCGCGCGGTGTGGACCTGGTCACAAGCCATCCGGCGACCCTAAACGGCGCCGCCGCCCCGCCACGCCGGAGCGGCCGCGCTTTCACCGGACCGATCAGCTGTGTAACTTTCAGCAGCCGAACGGTGCGGTGAGTGACTAACTAACTGGTGGCCGTGGTGCAGGCCGACTGCCCTTCGCACTTCTTCGCCCTGACCACCAGACGGTGCAGCTTCTTCAGCCGCCGGGCCGACAGCGAGCCCGCGATGTTCTTCAGCTCGGACGGGTCCCGCACCCGGTCGTAGTACTCCCGTCGTCCGTTGTCGTACTCCACGTAGAGCCACTTCCTGCTGCGCAGCGCGAAGTAGTCCGGCGGGTTCGGGCTGCGGAAGATCCCGGCGTCCGGGTCGTTCCTGTCGTAGTCCGGGCCGGTGTGCTCGACCAGCACGTACTTGCGGGCGGAGGCCTTCGTGGCCTGGCCCCGCCACAGCGGCGCCAGGCTCAGCCCGTCCACGTTCTTCGGGGTGGACGCGTTCGCGATGTCACCGAAAGTGGCCCGCAGGTCGATGTTCGAGGCCATCGCGGTGACCTTGCGGCCCTTCGGCACGTCCGGCCCGACCACCACCAGCGGCACGTGGATGTCGGTGTTGTAGGCCGTCATCTTGCCGGAGATCAGCGAGTGCTCACCCATGTGGTAGCCGTTGTCCGACGTGAACACGAGGTAGGTGCTGTCGGCGACGCCGCTGCGCCGCAGCTGGGCCCGCACGTCCACGATCATGTCGTCGATCGCCTGCATGGTCTGCGCCCGCTTGCGGTACTGCCGGTCCATCTTCTTCTTCTGCGCGGCCGTGAGTTTCTTCGACGCCCAGGCCGCCACGTTCTTGTTGATCCGGTCGTACGACTTCACCCGCGGTGCCTTCAGGCCCTTGAACAGATTCTGGTGCCGCGGCGCCGGCACGTACGGCTTGTGCGGCGTGAACACCGACAGCTCCAGCAGGAACGGCTCGTCGGCCGCCGCGGCACGCCTGATGAAATCCTGCCCCCGGCGCGAGATCACGTCGGTCAGGTAGTCCCTGGCCCGGCTGCCGTAGTGCTTGACCTTGCCGTTCTGGTTCAGGTTGTAGTCGAAGCCGCTGTATCCGCTCGCGGCCAGTGACCATTCGTCCCAGCCGGCCGGATTGCTCTTCGTCGGCTTCTTCGTGCTGCCGGGCTGGTACTCGTTCATGTACTTGCCCATGATCGCGGTGCGGTAGCCCACCTTCTGGAGGTCGGTGGCGAAGGTGTCGCGGTCCAGGCCCTTGCTCTTGAACACCTGATAACCGCCGCCGCTGGACAGCGAATTGGTCTTGATCCCGGTGTGGTGCGGGTATTTCCCGGTGAATATGGTGGAGCGCGACGGGCAGCACAGGGAATTGGTGACGAAGTAATTCTGGAACGTCACTCCCTGCTTCTTCATCTTCTGCACGGCCGGCGCGTATTTCATCATGTTCAGCGACATGTCGTCGGTCAGCACGAACACGATGTTCGGATGCTTCACCGACGCAGCCCTGGCCGGCCGGGCCGATCCGGATGCCGGAGGCTGGGCGGATGCCGAAGCGGATGTCGAAGCGGACGGCGCCGCGCAGCCCGTCAGTGCGGTGACCAGGAGTCCTGCCAGGACCGTCGTCAACCGGTATGGCCCGTGTTTCAGCATCTCGACACCTCCGGAACCCGGTGCGCCGGGCTCGGGGGCGCCCGGCGCGAGGGGCACGCAGTCAGGGGGTATCGAGGTTACTTAACTGGTTTGGTGCAGTTTTCGGTGTGGCGGTGCTGGTCGCGCTCCGGCACCGTGGCCGTGCCGCTTCTTCACCGAAAGCGCCACCGGATCACAACGAATGAACAACGGTGGGCGCCGATGCTGACCAGTGCGATTCACCGGCCGCGCGACCGCCCGGCGAAAGTTCCGGCCCCGCCGGTGAAAATCAGGGGTGCGCTTCGTGACCAGGCTGTCCGGGGGTGCGGGTCTCCTCCTTCATCCGGGCCTCCAGCAGGTGCCGCCGGCCGCCGGCCAGCCGGTCGCGGGCGTGCCGTTCCAGGTCGCGGGCCGGGGCGTAGTAGCCGTCGTCGTACTCCTCGACCACCTGGAACGTCCACCGCCCGGGCAGCACGTTGCGGCCGATCAGCTCGCGGTCGAGGCGGTCGGCCGGCTCGTCGTGCCCGGCCGCGCGCAACGCCTCGGACGCCTCGCTGAACTGCCGGTCGGCCCGTCCGCTGAGCTGATGGAACGCGTACAGGTGCCCGCGGGCCTGCTCGACCGTCTCCAGCGCCTCGGACAGCTTGCCCAGGGCCTCGACCGTCTCGTCGCTGACACCCGCGGGAACACGGTGGGTCTCGTCGATCGTCATGACCCCTATACCTAGAGCAGACGGCGGCGCGGTGCGTGTTGATCACGGCGACAATGGCGTCATGAGTTCCACGGATGTCGCGATCATCGGGGCCGGCGTGATCGGCACCACCCTGGCCGCAGCCCTGGTGCGCCGGGGCCGCACGGTGACGCTGATCGAGGCGGACCGGCCCGGCGCGGGCACCAGCTCGAACAGCTACGGCTGGGTGAACAGCCACCACAAGCATCCGCTCGAATACCACGAGCTCAACGTGCAGGGGGTCGGGGCCTGGCGGCGGCTGGCCGAAGAACGGCCCGGCGTGGTCGCTTTCACCGGCCATCTGGAGATCGCCGAGAGCCAGGAGCACCGGCGCACCCTGACCGGGCGCACCGAGCGCCTGATCGGGCTGGGCTACCCGGCGCGCTGGATCACAGCGGCCCGGGCCCGTGAGCTCACACCGGTCAAAATGGTGGACGACGCCCTGGTGGCTCTGTTCGAGGGCGAGGGCCATGCCTTTCCCGCGCGCCTGATCGACGAGCTGACCAGGGAGGTGGGGCCGGTGCGGCGGGGCACCGCGACGGCGGTCGAGATGCAGGAAGACGGGGTGACCGTGCTCCTGGCCGACGGCGGGGAGGTGGACGCGGACGTCGTGGTGGTGTGCGCGGGCACCGGCACCGAGCAGCTGATCGCCTCGGCCGGGGGTGCGCTGCCGCTGGTGCCGCCCCGGGTCGACTCGCCGTCGTTCGGTTACCTGGCCGACGTGCGGGTGCCGGACCACGGCGTCACCGCACTGGTGACCACGGACGTCCTCAATCTGCGCCCCAACGGGAACGGGCTGCTGCTGGTGCAGGCGCTCGACCTGGACGGCACCGCCGAGCCCGGGGTGCCGGCCCCGGCGGCGGTGGTGCGGGAGTTCGGGCGGCGGGTGGCGGCGCTGCTGCCCGGCACGTCGCCGCGGGTGGTGGACGTGCGGGTGGGGCACCGGGTGATCCCGGCCGACGGGCTGAGCGCGGCCGGCCCGATGGCGCCCGGCTCGCGGGTGTGGGCGGTGGCCACGCACAGCGGGGTCACGCTGGCGCCCTGGCTGGCCGGGGTGATCGCCGGTGAGCTGTGCGGCGACGAGCCGGATCCCCGGCTGGCGGCGTTCCGGCCGGAGCGCTTCCTGATGTCCTCCGGGAACCCGGACCAGGCTGCTCCCCGGGTTCCCGGAGAGCAGTAGGTCACTCGTGGCCGGTGGGCAGCAGATCCGGGCGGAACACCTGAACCTGACCCCGGCCACGGGTTTTCGCGGCGCGCAGGGCGATGTCCGCGCGCACCAGCAGCTGGGCCATGTCGGTGCCGGGCTCGATCGCGACCACGCCGATGCCGGCGGCGAGCGACACCTGCCTGGCGTCGTCCACCATCAGGGTCGACACGGCGAACACGATCCGGTCGGCGATCTGCTCGGCCGTGGCCCGGTCGATTCCGTGCAGCAGCACGGCGAACTCGTCGCTGCCCAGGCGGGCGACCACGTCGTCGCCGCGCACCACCTCGCGCAGCAGGTCGGCGACCCGCAGCAGCACCTCGTCGCCGAAGGCGTGGCCGTGGGTGTCGTTGACCCCGGTGAAGTCGTCGAGGTCGATGAACAGCACGGTGTCGTCGGAGGCCCGGGTCTCCAGGGCCTCACGCAGGCCCTCGGTGAAGGCCTGCCGGTTGCCCAGCCGGGTGAGGCCGTCGTGCAGATGGCTCTGGTCCAGCTGGGCGTGCAGCAGGCTGGTGCGGTAGGCCAGCATCACCTGGTTCAGGATGCCCTGCGCGGTGAACACCACCGCGGCGTCGAGATGTCCCGGGCAGCCCAGGGCCATCGTCACCTCGGGGGCGATGTCCGGGTAGGTGATCATCAGCCAGGTGCAGGTCACCCCGGCGGCCGCGTTCAGCGCCTCGTGCACCTCGGGCACATCGGGATCCGCCCCGGCGGGCACCACCAGCGCACCCGGCCGGTCCGGGAAAGGCCCCAGCCAGGGTCCCATTCCGTAACCCTCGGCGGTGCGGGCCAGGCGCACCGCGCGCAGGCCGGGGGTGTCGTCGACCAGGTCGCTCATCGCGCCCCATCCGGCCATCCGGATCAGGGTGGCGTCGGTGACCGGGGTGTTGAGCAGTTCGGCGCCCACCCGGCAGAGCAACTCCGCGTGGCGTCGGGTCGTCCTGATGCCGTTCATCCCGGGTCGCATCGTCGCCGTGGTGTCGTGAGTTGAGTTCTCGTGCCGGACGAACCACGAAAGGGTCAGCCGAAGTCGCTCCAGCAGCCGAAGCCGGTGCCGTCGGGCCGGCCGCCCACCGGGTCGATGTTCAGGCTGCCGCCGATGTTCGGCCCCAGTTCCCCGGTCAGGGCGCCGCTGCCGTCCACAGCGGTGGCGGTGAGCAGCCAGGTGTAGCAGCTCGGGGTCACCGGTTCGCCGGAGTCGTCCGTCCCGTCCCAGCGAAAGCCGCCGAGGGTGCCGAGCCGGCCGGGGGAGGTGAGGGTGCGCACCGGTGAACCGGAGCCGTAGATGACCAGTTTCGCGGCCTTCACGGGCTTGGTGACGTCGAAACGCGGCTTCCACGGTTGTCCCACCTCGAGTTTCTCGGTGGTCTGCTGCGAGATGACCCAGGGTGGGCGGGCACCCGCGTCGAAGGCCAGCGTCCGCGACCGCATCCGGCCGTGCGCGTCGATGCCCACGATGCGCCGGCCGTCGATCGCGTACGGCGGGCGCAGGGTGGAGCGGTGCTGCCCGGATTCCGGTTCGGCCAGGTCGATCACGTGCACGTAGCCGTCGCGGGCCGACCACGACAGGGTGTCGTTGTTCAGCCGCAGATCGGTGGCGCGACGGCCGGCCCGGACGATTCTGCGCTCGTAGCCGAGGTTTCCGAGAACATGGATGCTGCCGGAGGTGTCGAGCCAGGCCGACCACGGCCCCCACACCGCCACCGGCCCCGCCGCGTCCTGCCGGGCCAGCACCTGCCGCCCGGTGTCGCCCGGGTCGAGGTAGCGCTGCCGCACCTCTCCCGCCTGCGTGCGCCAGACCACGTGCGGGCCGAAGATGTCGGTGTCGGCGGCGCCGGTGTCGAGCACCACCCTGGCCCGGTTCTTCGGCGCGGCCACGAAAACCGCTGATCCGACCAGGGAATAGGGCCCAGACTGCTTGATATGGTGTTTTCCTGGTGGCAGTCCGCCGAGCCGGATCGCGGGCAGGGGGCCGTGGCGCACGGTGTACACGTCGGCGGCGCTGCGGCGCAGCACGTGTGTGCCCGAGACACTGACCGAGCCGGTCGCCACCGTCAGCAGCCGTCCGGCGCTGAGGCTCACGTCACTGGGAGGGTTTTCCTGGCTGACGGGGGCGAGGATGGTGGGGGTCGCGTCGTCCATGCTTGGCTGGGCAGAACAGAGGACGGCGAACACCACCAGCGCACGGCGTGCCCGTGCGAACTGCCCGCTGAACACCCCGACCCCCCACCGCCTGTGCCGCCTGCCCGGTCACGGTAGCGGCGGGCCCGGGGTGGAGGGGGGATGCGGGGCGGTGATGAGATCGAAGACCTGACCGCCCAATTCGGGCTCGACGGACAGAATCGCGCGAACCGTGACGTTGAAGCCCCCGACGGCCGCGGCGGCCGCGAGCCGGCGGGCCCTGCCGGTGTCGCCGGTGGCCAGGACGGCCTTGGCGATGGTGGCCAGGACCTCGGCCTTGCGGGAGTCGTCGGGCAGGTCGGCGGCCAGGGCGAGGGCGGTGTCGGTCTGGCCCTGGGTGGCGGCGGCCTCGGCGATGTCGGCGAGTGCGCTTGTTCTCCGGGCGGGGTCGGCGAGTTCGGCGGACAACTGGAGCGCCTCGGAGATATGTCCGGCCCTGGCGGCATGGCGCACCAGGTTGACGACGAGCGTCGACCGGATCCCGGGATTCTTCAGGTCGCCGAGCAGCAGGACGGCGCTGTCGACGTCCCCGCGGGCGAGCACGGCCTCGATGACCTCCGACCTGGCCTGGTCCTGGGAGTAGTCGTGGTCGATCATGTCGATCAGGTGCCGCGTCTGTTCGATGTCACCGGCCAGGAGCGGGATGAGGGCCAGCTGAGGGACGAGGGACTTCCATCGGTGGGAAGGACCGATGGCCGCCACCAGGCGCCGCACCGTGTCGAACTGGCCGGCCCGGGCTGCCTCCCGGGCGACGGCGGCCAGTGTCGGGGTGCGTTCGTTGAGATCGTCCAGTGAGAGGGCGATCTCGGCACTCTGGTTGATCCGGCCGTGCTCGGCCAGTGACCGCGCCACGTTGCCGAGGGCCGGTGTGCCGCCGGCTGCTGCGATGGTGTCGACGATCTCCTCCACCTGTGTGGCGAAGCGCGCTGCTCGCTGTTGCTGGCCGGCCTCGATCGCGGAGAGAGCAAGATCGGTGAGAATGATCGCGCGGTTGGTGGGTTCGTCGATCTGGGTGGCGATCTGCTCGGCCTGGTCGATCAGCCCGGCCCGGGCGAGGGCGCTCGCGTTCTCGGGGCGGTGCGCCATCCAGGAGGAGAGGTCGACCGCGGCCCGGGCGAGACGGGCGGCGGTGGCGTGCTGTTGTGCGGCGGCGGCGATCTCGGCGATCTCGGACAGGAAGTCTGCGGCGTCGTGCGGGTCTACGAAGCGCTTCAGCATCTCCTCCGCCAGCGTGAACCGGCCGGCTTCGGCGATGGTCCGGATCGCGCTGTAGAGCATCTCGTCGCCCAGGGTGTCGTAGAGCTCGGCGACTGTCTGCTCGGCCAGCGCGACCTCTCCGAGAGGGACGGCCAGTTGGAGCAGCGAACTGAGCACCATGTACCGGTCCGACTGGTCGTACGGCAACTCCAGAAGAGCCTGGATCTGGACGAGGCACCGCCGAGCAGCGTTCGACAGCCCGGCCCGCAGGGATATCTCCCCGATCTGGCACAGGGCGGACGCCCGGGAGGCGATGTCACGCACGCTCCGGGCGAGATCCATGGCCTGGGCCAGGGTTCGGTGTGCGGATTCCTGGTCGCTGCCCGTCGCCGGGGTCAGGGCAAGCCGGGCCAGGGCGGCAGCCCTGCGGTCATCCTCGTCGATGACGCCGACCACTCGGCCGGCCTCGGCCAGAATCTCCTGCGCCAGATCGGATCTGCCGAGCATGTCTGCGTTCTCGGCCACGTCGACGAGTGCGTTTACCCGATCGGTGCGGTGCGGGATCGCCTCGGCGCAGGCGAGGGCAGCCTCGATCTGTCCGGCCCCAGCTGCGTGCTGGGCCACGAAGTTCAGGGCCTGCGACTGAACCTGCGGATCGCTGGTTGTGCCGGCGATCCGGTAGGCCCGCTGGTACTCTCCGGCCTCGGCCAGGGCTACGACGAGATCGGTCACCGCGCTCGCCCACCCGTTCGTCCCCACCAGCGCCGAGCGGATCAGCCGCTCCGCCTCCTCGTACCGTCCCACCGCGATCAGGGTCAGCGCATGGCTTCTCGGCCCGATCGCCTCGCTCAGGGCCAGGGCCTGGCGGGTGCGGCCGAGCTTGGCCCAGACCACCGGGAGCTGCTCCGGGGTGTGCCGGTTGCGGTGTTTCAGCTGTTCCTGGTGCCAGGTCAGGCGCAGCACCTGGCTCAGGTCGGGCGCCGGGTCGGCGGCGATGGCCTTCAGCGCCGTGCGGGTCTCGGCCAGGGCGGCGGCGTCGCCGCCGGTGAGGGCCCGCATCAGGTTGTGCCGGGCCGACGATCCGGCCAGGGCGGTGAGGCGGTCGGTGTCCGCGGTGTCGGCCAGCAGCCGGAAGTAGCCGCCGAGCAGATAGGCGGGGGCCGGGTCGGGCCAGCCCCGGGTGTGGTGGTCGTGCGCCCAGGCGTGCAGCCGGGCCTGATAGGCCAGCAGGCGGTCGCGGCCGAAGTAGCCGGTGGCCGTGACCTGCAACTCCTGGTGGCCGAGCAGGAACACCACGGTGCCGGTGGCGTCGTCGGTCTGGCTGAGGAACGTGCGCCCGCTGTCGGTGTGCAGCACGGCCTCCACGTCCCAGCGCGAGGCGTCCGCCAGATCGGCCAGGTCGGCCACGGCCAGGCCGCCCCGGGCGGCGGTGAGCAGCCCCAGCACGTCCTGCTCCAGCTGGGTGCCGTCGAGCAGGCCGGTCAGTTCCTGCCGACTGAGACGGGCGACGTCCTCGGCGTGCGGTGAGGGGGCGAGCTCGCGCACCACGTCCGGGTCGCGCAGCGGATGTCCCAGCGAGACGTCGTGCGGCAGCGGGGGATTGGGTCGGCCGGCCACGATGACCCGCATCCCGGAGGGAGGGTGCCGGGGCAGCAGCCCGGCGATGCTGCGGGCCTGCGGACCGCGCAACTGGCTGCGGTCCTCGTCCAGCCCGTCCACCAGCAGCACCAGCCGCAGGCCGTCCCGGGCGCAGGCGCTCGCGGCCTGGTCGAGCAGGTGGTTCAGGTACACCTCGCGCCCGGCCTCGTCCACCAGGTCGGGCGTCGCGATGCCGAGCAGGTCGGCGAGCTGGCCGGTCACCGCCGTGACGAAGGCCGCCCGGGTGTCCTGCGAGCTCAGCCGCGCGGTGATGAAGAACGCGACCAGCCGCACCCCGGCCAGCACGTCGGCCGGCGGGCGCAGGAAGAAGTCACCGAGCAGCGCGGTCTTGCCGCTCCAGGCCGGGGCCTGCCACCACAGGTAGGCGGGCCCGTCGTCGGCGAGGCAGAACCGGGCCAGCACCCGCAGTTCCTCGTCGCGGTCGCGCAGCCGGCCGGGCGCCAGGTCGCGCACCTGACGCCGGTAGGTGGAGCCGGTCCAGAACGGGGCCTCGTCCGCGGAACCGGCGGGGGCCAGCGTGACCTGGCCGATGTAGGCGGCGTTGACCTGGGCGCCGGGGTGGTTCAGCCGTCCGAACGCCCCGGCCGCGAAGGGTCCGGCGGCACCTGACCGATGGTGACGTTGCCCATCGTGACCGCGGCGGCACTGCCGTGATCGGCGTGCACGCCCCCGGTCACGGTGATCGCCCCGGGCCCGGAAACCCGCTCGGCGTGCTGGATCTGCTGGATCAGCGTGGTGACGGCGGCGGCGAACAGCTCGTCCTTGCGCGCGGCGGCGGTCAGTTCCATCTCCAGCCGCTGCCGGGTCAGGTCGTCGACCCCGGAGACCCCATCGCCCCCGGAGACCCCGGACTGCTGGGCCTCGTCCTCCAGGTCGGCCAGCACCGCCTGCCCGGCCAGCTTGCCGGCGACCACGCCGTGCAGTTTCTCCAGGCCGGCGTCGAGCGCCAGGTCGACCTCCGCGTCGAGCCGCCCACCCGCGTAGCGGGCCTTCCGCACGGCCCAGGCGATCAGATATCCGGCGACGACCCCTGCTTCGATGACCAAGAACCCCACCCCTGATGACGAACCACGCGACGACAGGTCATGGTGTCAGTTAAGGGCGGTATGTGTCTTCTGCTCAACGGTCGGACTCACTGCCCCAGCGCCGCTCGCATCGCCGTCGCCAGCGGCTTCTCCAGCGCCGTCGATCCGACCGCGTTCAGGTGGTTGAAGTCGTAGTAGGCCAGCCGCCCGTCCACCACCGCCGAGCACTCCGAGGTGCCGCAGAACACCGGCCACGGGTCGAGCACCGTCACCCAGGGCAGCGACTGCGCGAACCGCTGCGACACCGCCCGGCTGTCGCCCGCGATCCGCTCCACCTCGGACAGCGATTCCGAACAGCCGAAGTTCAGCCACCCGCCCGCGCAGGCACTGGAGCGCGGGGAGCCCTCCTCGGCGAAGGCCGGGGTGTCCAGCGCGAACACCACCGGGATGCCGGCCTCGTGCAGCTCGGTCAGGGCCGGGCGCAGCGTCTCCAGCCAGTCCGGGTTACGCCTCAGGTGCGGGGCCAGCCACTGCGACAGCACCACCAGTGCCGGCCGGTCCTGCGATCCGGTGGCCCGGTCGAGCAACATCGCGGCGATGCCCGCGCAGTCGTTGCCCTCCTGCGACGGCGGCGCGGTGCGGGAGAAGCCGCAACCCGACCCGGTCAGCGCGGTGGTGCCGTAGCCCAGCCGCCCGGCCGCCGCGATCACGCCGTCGGAGAGCATGTCCGCGTGCGAGTCGCCGACGAGCAGGACCGTGCCCTTCTCGTCGTCCACCGATGATGTGCAGCGCGCGATGTCGGCCACCTGCACGGCGGTGCCCTGGATCATGCAGCCGTTGCGTCGTCCCCACGTGGTTGTCTGCTGGTCGGACGCGTACCGCGCCGCGCCCGGGATCACCGCCGGCCCGAGCACGCTGACCGCGAGCGCCAGCGCGGTGACGACGGCACTGGTGACCAGCCCGGCGCCGAGCACCCGGCGCGAGCGGGCGGAACGGAACCGCAGCGGCTGCTCCACCAGCCGGTAGCCAAGGTAGGCGGGCACCAGCGAGAACGCCGCCGCGAGCACCGGGGCGAGCGGGGCGTCGGGCCACAGCAGCTCGGCGAACACGATGGCCGGCCAGTGCCACAGGTACACGCTGTACGACAGATCCCCGAGCCACACCAGCGGCCCGACCGACAGAACCCGCTGCACGACACCGGTTTCGAGCGTCCCCGAGACGATCAGCGCCGCGGTCGCCAGCACCGGAATCAGCGTGGCGGGGCCGGGCCAGACCGTCGAGTCGTCGAGCAGCAGGTTCATCCCGACGAGCCCGGCCAGGCCGGCCAGGCCCAGCAGCCCCGAAACCCGGCTCAGGGCCGGCAGGTGACCCCGGCGGCGTCCACCCAGGGTCAGCAGCGCCCCCACCCCGAACTCCCAGGCCCGCGTGAAAGACGAGTAGAAGGCCAGATCGCTGCCCGACATCGCCAGGCACACCACGAAACTCGCCGCGCTGAGCGCGGTCAGCGGCAACGCCACCCGCCGCCACCGCAGGCACAGCACCAGCACAGCCGGAAACACCAGGTAGAACTGCTCTTCCACGGCCAGCGACCAGACGTGCAGCAGCGGATTCGTGGTGGCGGCCGGATCGAAATACCCTCCGGTCGAGCGCAGGATCGCGATGTTGCCCGCCGCCAGCATCGCCCCGATCGCCGTCTGCGCCACCATCGCCTGCGGCCCCAGCGGTGAGAGCAGCAAGAACGTCAAACTGAGGACGACGAGGACCATCACGGTCATCGCCGGCCACAACCGTTTCACCCGGCGCGCGTAGAAGCGGGCAAAACCGAAACTCCCCGCCGCGTGCTGCCTCCGGATCTGCGAGGTGATCACGAATCCGGAGATCACGAAGAACACATCCACCCCGGCGAAACCGGCCGGGACGAACGGGATCTCCGCGTGATACAGCACCACCAGCAGCACGGCGAGCGCTCGCAGGCCCTGGATGTCGCGGCGTGGGGCGGTGTGCGGGGTGGATGAGGCGATCGCGCCCTCCGGGGTGGCCGCAATCGGCATTCCATCTCCTGAACCGAGCCGTTCTGTGTCTGCCGATGCTAGGTGACGCAGCTACGAGAAGACCGACCCCTCCATGGCGCTTGCGGTAAGTAATGCTTCGGTCACGCTAAGGTGGTGACCGGTTCGGCACACCACCGCGATGCGCGAGGGGGATCGCTTTCGGGTGAACGGGATCGAAGGGCATGACGGCTGCTACCTCGCCGAGCACGGCACGGCGCCCGGGGCCGTCCCTGGCGTGCACGTTCCCACCCTTCGCCGTCGCCTGATCCACCCGGTGCGGGCGCGCACGTTCCGCACGATCGTCCGGGCCGGCCACGGCACCCGGGTCATCCCCGGCCCACAGCCGGGTCCGGAGCGGTCCGTCGTCGTCATCCGCACCGACGAGATCGGCGACCTCGTGCTCACCCTGCCCCTGTTCAGGGCGCTGCGGCAGGCATGGCCCGGCACCCGCGTCACCCTGATCGCCCGCCCTGGTCCCGCCTCCTTGCTACGGGGTACGTCAATGGTGGACGATGCGGTCGACTGGCACCCGCTGCCGGGCCGGCAAGACACCGTGCTGGGGCAGGGCCGCAGCCTGGCGTTCGCCCGGCAGGTGCTCCGCCGCTCCGGCCACCGGTTCGACCTGGCCGTGCTGCCCCGCCGCGACTTCGAGAGCCGCGGCGCCCGGCAGATCGCGGCCGCGATCGCCGCGCGCACCGTCGGCTTCGACACCACCGACCGGCCGATGACCCGGTGGGAGTTCGACGAGCGTGGCCTTCTGCACCAGCCGGTCTGCTCCGGCGACGGCACCGCCCACGAGTTGCGGCACACCGAGCGGCTGGCCGCCGCGCTCGGCGTCCCCCTCGACCAAGACGAGCGGCCCGGCCTGCACCTGCTGACCCGGGCGGAGCGCGAGCAGTCCCGCCGGAAACTCGGTGACCGGGCCGGCGCCAGGCTGGTCGTCACCCTGGGAGCCGGCGCCCCCAAGCGCTGCTGGTCGCCGGGCAGCTACGCCGCCGTGGTGGCCGCCGCCCATCGCACCGCACCGGTGCACGTCGTGATCGTCGGGGGGCCGGAAGACCGCGCGGCCGCAGTCACTTTCCGGCAGGCGTTGCCGCCGGGCATCCCGGTGACCGACACCACCGGCACCACCACCCTGCGTGAGACGCTCGCTCTGCTCGCCCACAGCGACGCCTACCTCGGTGGCGACACCGGCGTGATGCACCTGGCCAGCAGCGTGGGTGTGCCCTGCCTGGTGGTGAGCTGCCATCCGAAGCACGGTGACCCACACGCCAACAACGCCCTCAACCGTTTCGGCCCCTGGTCGGCGGGTTCCCGCGCGGTGACGCCGGACGAACCCGCGCCGGGATGCACCGACCAGTGCCGGGCAACGGCGCCCCACTGCATCCAGACCGTGCCCGAGCCTGAGGTGGCCCGGCAGCTGCTCTCGCTCTTGGCTTCCGTCGAACCGTCCCGACAGGTGGAGACCGACCCATGAAGATCGCCCTGATCAGTACCAAGGCCACCAACATCGGCGACGACCTGATCCGCCGGGGGGTGCGGCGGCTGGTCGTCTCCGCCCTCGCCGACAGCTACGACGGTGAGCTGCTCTGGAAGGTCGTCAACAAGCACCAGCCCTGGACGGTGTATCTCAAGAGTCAGGCCGCGCGCAGCGTCGTGGCCCGGATGCCCTTCGGGCAACGCCAGGTCACCGAGGCACTCACCCGGATCAGCCGCAGGACGGGCCGCGACACCGTGTTCACCGACGCCGATCTGGTGATCCAGTGCGGCACCCCGGTGATGTGGTTCGGCGTGCACGAGTCCGAGTGGCAGGGGCCGATCTACGACGACGCCCTGGGCCGCGAGGGCCGGCCTCCCACGCTGAATCTCTCGGGCGGTTCCTGCTTTCCGTGGATCGCGGCCCGGCCGGTGCAGCTGATCGGCGCCGACCGCATGGCCATCTCCACCATGCTCGACCGCTCCGACCTGTTCACCGCCCGCGACCGGCTGGCGGCCGAGGTGGCCGGTTCATTGGGCCGCCCGACCGAGGTGTTCTCCTGCGCCGCCATCCATTCCGGCGGTGCCGTGCCAGCCCCCGGTGACGGCGGCGTGCTGCTGGTCAACGTGATGCGCCGCGGTGGGCACTTCGACTGGGGTCAGAACCTCAGCTCGGAGAGCTGGCTGGCCACCGTCGACAAGGTGCTCGCCGAGCGCACCGGCCGCGACCGCATCCTCTTCATCTGCCACTCCGACGACGAACTGGCCCTGGCCCGCTCCCGCTGGCCGCAGCACGAGGCGGTGCTGCCGCGCAACACGGAGGAGTATTTGGAGGTCGCCCGCCGGGGCCGGATCGGGCTGGTCAATCGCATGCACGCGGCCGTCACCCTGGCCGGCCTGGGCATCCCGGCGATCGGGATCGGCACGGACACCAGGCTTCTCATGGTCGAGCAGGCCGGGCAGCCCATCCGCTACGTCGGTGACGCCGAGGCCGACGAGCTGATCGAGGCCCTGGCCGACCTCGACACCCATCGCCTGGTCTACCGGGAGGCCCTGCTGGAGAACGAGCGCCGGTCGTTCGAGGCACACCGACAGCACCTGCTCGATTCGGGCATCCTCGGCCGGGCCGCCGGCCGGTGAACGGCCGCGTCTACCGAAACATCGGATGGAACGGCCTGTTCCTGCTGGTGCAGACCGCGCTGGCGCTGGCGGTGGTGCCGCTGTTGCTGCACGGTGTGGGGGAGGCCGGCTTCGGCGTCTACTCGTTCTTCCTCGCCCTGCTGGCCGCCAGCACCCTGATCCAGGCCGGGCTGGACCTCGCGATGTCGCGGTCCGTCGCCCGCTTCCGTGGTGACGGCGACCGTGACCGGCTGCACGCGGAGCTCTCGTTCGGCTACGCCTTCGCCCTGGTGGCGGGGTTCGTCGAGGCCGGCACCGTGCTCGGGCTGACGCATTTCACCTCGCTGGTGAACGAGCAAAACACGGCCGTGACCGGAGCGCTGAGCCTGGTGTTCGCGGCGTCGCTGATCATCACCGGCCCGCTGTCGGTGGCCCTGGCCGTGCTCTCCGGCCTGGAACGCTTCATGATCCGCAACACGATCCAGATCCTGCCCGTGGCAGCGGGTCTCGTCGCGGCCCTCGCACTGCAGATCTGGGACGCCGGTGAGCTCGGGATCGTGGTCTACGCGGCTTCCGTGGAGATCACCCGGGTGCTGGCGTACCTGGGAAACCTGTTCTGGGTGAACCGCCTGCTGCCGCACCTGTCCGGGCTGGCAGCCCGGGGCCTGTACCGGCGCGACGTGATCGCCTTCCAGGCAAAACAACTCGGCAACCAGCTCGCCGACTACCTCTTCTACACCTCCGACCGGCTGATCCTCCAGGGGGTGGCCGGTGCGGTGGTGGTGGCGCACTACGCGATCGCGGAGCGCCCGAACACCCTTGCCCAGGCCGTGATCTCGACGCCACTGGTGGCGATCGTGCCGTCGATGGTGACCGCGCTGGCCTCGGGTGACCGCGACTACCTGCGGCGCATGCTGACCTCGGGAACCCGGCTGTACCTGTGGGTCACGCTGCCGGTGCTGATGGCGATGCTGGTCTCGGCGCCCGACCTGATCACGCTGTGGGTGGGAGAAGGTTACGACGACAGCGCCCGCATCGCGCAGGTTTTCGTGATCTGCATGCTGGCCGCCGGGCCGTTCAAGATCTACAGCCACTACCGGCTGGCCGAGGGCACGAACGGGTTCATGACCGTGGCCAAGCTGTCGTTCGCTCCGCTCAACGCCGTCACCAGTTACTTCCTCGCGGTGCAGTGGGGGCTGATCGGCGTGGTGGTGCCCACGGCCGTGTTCTACGCCGTGATCTATCCCGGGTTGTGGATCGCCAGCATGATCCGGCGCGGCGAGCTGCTGCCCTACGCCCGCACCTGCGCCCGGCCGATGCTGGCCGCATGCCTGTCCCTCGTCGTGATGGCCTCTCTCGAAGCACTTCTGAGTGGTCCGGGACTGCTGGCGGCGGTAGGGACGGCCGGGCTCAACGTCGTCCTCAGTTTATTGATCTTCGCCTTCGCCGGTGGAGGTCTGCGTGCGCTGCGCACCCGCGCGGATGTCAACGTCGTCGAAATCCCTGATCCCTCACCGGTGAAGGTCTGAGCTGAGAAGGATGGGCATGGACATCGTCATCGCCGAGTCGCTGCGCCAGTCGGCGCGGGTGAAGACCCGGGCTGTGGACACCGCCGGGCCCCAGGTGGCCGAGGCCGCGCGCCGGCTGGCGGACTGCCTGGGCGGCGACCATCGCGCCTTCATCATCGGCAACGGCGGATCGGCCGCCGACGCGCAGCATTTCGCCGCCGAGTTCACCGGCAAGTTTCAGCTTCCCCGTCAGCCGCTGCCGGTGCTCGCGCTGAGCACCGACACCAGCGCCCTCACCTGCATCGGCAACGACTACGGTTTCGAGGCGATCTTCTCCCGGCAGGTGGAGGCCTTGGCCCGCCCCGGTGACGTGCTGATCGCGATCAGTACCAGCGGCAACTCCGAGAACGTGGTGCGCGCTGCCGAGGTCGCCCAGGAGAACGGTGTTTTCGTGATCGGGATGACCGGGGAGCGCACCGGTCTGCTCGACGCCCACGCCGACCTGATGATCAAGGCGCCGTCGTCGAGCACGGCTCGCATCCAGGAGTGCCAGATGACGATGCTGCACATCATCTGTGACCTGACCGAGCGCATCCTGCTGAGGGCCGGGAGCCCGGCCGTCACCACGTCCGGGCTGCTGCCGCACGAGCTGCTCGAGATGCGGGAGGAATGGCGCCGGCAGGGCCTGAGTGTCGTCTCCACGAACGGCTGCTTCGACGTGATCCACGCCGGGCATCTCGATTCTCTGTCGCGGGCGGCGTCTTTCGGTGACGTGCTGGTGGTGCTGATCAACTCGGACGAGTCGGTGCGCCGGGCGAAGGGCGAGAACCGGCCGATCAACCCGCAGCGGGCCCGGGCCGGTCTGCTCCAGGCCCTGGGGCCGGTGGATCACGTGTTCGTGTTCGAGCAGGACGACCCGGCCGAGGTGCTGGCCGAACTGCGGCCTGACGTGCACTGTAAGGGCGAGGAGTACGCGTCCGGGCGGTTCCCGGTGCCGGAGAAGGAGGTCGTCGAGCGGTTCGGCGGCCGGATGGAGTTTCTGCCGCGCACGATCGACGTGTCCACCACGGCGATCCTCGACCGGCTGGAGGTGATCCGATGAGGAACGAGTGGCTCACCCCGCGCCGGGCCCTGGTGGTCGGCGACGTGATGCTCGACGTGTTCACCGAGGGCCAGGCGAGCCGTCTTTCGCCGGAGGCCCCGGTGCCGGTGGTGTTGCAGGACCGGCGTAGCTGCACCGCCGGCGGCGCGGGCAACGCGGCGGTCAACCTGGCCATGCTGGGCGACGAGGTCTGTCTCGTGGCGGCGGTCGGGGCGGACGCGGAAGGCGAACTGGTGCGGGAGAGCCTGGCCGGCCGGGGCGTCGACGTCTCCGGCCTGCATACCGGCCCGGGGCCGACCACCAGCAAGCACCGCGTGGTGGCGCGTGGGCAGCAGCTGGTGCGGCTCGATGTCGAGGACCCGTCGCTGATCGACGACGACGTACGGCGCGCCTGCCTCGACGAGGTGCGCGCCCGGGTGGAATCCGTCGACGTGGTGATGATCTCGGACTACGCCAAAGGGATGTGCCGGGCGGAACTGTGTTCCGAGGTCATCCGGATCGCGAACATCGCCGGTGTTCCCGTGGTCGTCGACCCGAAAGGTACGGACTACGGCCGCTATCGGGGTGCCACGCTGATCACGCCCAACCTCGACGAGCTGGCGGCGGCCACCGGGGAACACCACACCACGCTGCACGACCGGGCACGGGAGCTGGTCGACCTGCTGGGGTGCGCGGTGCTGGTGACCCGCAGCGCCGAGGGGATGTCGCTGTTCGACGGCTTCTCGCCGGAGGTGCACCTGCCCACACAGGCCCGCACGGTCTACGACGTGACCGGCGCCGGCGACACGGTGGCGTCGGTGATCGCAGCGTTCCTGGCCCGGGGCCTGAGCCTGGACCGGGCCTGTGCCGTGGCGAACGCCTGCGCGGGGGTGGTGGTGGGACGGCGCGGCACCAGCCCGATCACCCGGGAGGAACTTCTGGAGGCCTGGGACGGCCTGTCGCACAGGGATTCGGCGCTGGAGTCGGCACTGTGATGCCTGTGACACGTGCTGTTCTTTTCGACCGCGACGGCACGCTGATCCGCGACGTGCCCTACAACGGTGATCCCGACCTGGTCGAGCCGATGCCCGGGGCGGTCGAATGCGTGCGTGCCCTGCGTGAGCTCGGCCTGGACCTGGGCGTGGTCACGAACCAGTCGGCGGTGGGCCGCGGGCTGATCCATTTCGAGGACGTCGAGATGGTCAACCTGCGGGTGGAGAGGTTTTTCGGGCCGTTCGGCACCTGGCAGATCTGCCCGCACGCGCCCTGGGACGGGTGCGAGTGTCGTAAACCGCTGCCGACCATGGTGGTTCAGGCGGCGCGCCGACTGGGGGTGAGGCCGGCGGAGTGCGTGATGATCGGCGACGGCCCGCAGGACGTCGAGGCGGCACGGGCGGCGGGTGCGGTTCCGTTGCTGCTGGGGTCGGGGCTGCGCTGGCCGGATGTGCCGGCGATGATCACGGGGACACGGGTGATGGTGTGAGAATCAAATCGGGCGAGTCGGTCTCGGTCGAGACCGATGGCATCGAGGTGGTGCACCGCGACGATCCGGCGCCGGTGCTCACCGTCGTGGTCTGTGCCTACAACGATCAGGAGCGGGTGAAGCCGACCGCGGCGAGCATCGCGCGGCAGTCGAGTCTCAGCGGCGTCCAGACGCTCCTGATCGACGGCGCCTCCAGCGACGGCACGATCGAGGCAGCCCGGGCACACCTGCCCGGCCTGACTGTGTCGTCGGAGCGGGACGGCGGGGTGTACCAGGCGATGAACCGTGCGCTGGTGCTGGCGCGGGGCGAGTACGTGTACTTCTTGAACTGCGGCGACGTGCTGCACGACGACCGGGTGCTGGAGCGTCTGGTCACCGAGCTGCGGCTGCTGACCCGGCCGGTGCCGTTGCTGGCCTGCCGGGTCCGGCATCTGGACGGCGGCCGCGGCGCCCCGTTCGTCACCCGCACCATCCCGTTCAGCCTGTGGCGGCTGCTGCTCGGCCGGCAGGACTACAACCACCAGGCGATGATCTTCCACCGAGTCACTTCGCTGGCCGCGGGCGGCTTCTCGATGCTGCACGGGGTGGCGGGCGACTATCACCTGATCCTGCGGCTGGCGCTGATGCGGGCGCCGATGACGCGGGAGATGGTGCTCAGCGATTACGAGGGCGGCGGGCTGAGCGCCGCCGACGCGCACCTGATTCCCCGGCTGCACGCGGCCGTGCGGGAGGAGGTGCTCGACCTGAGGGGGCCGTTGCGCCGGGTGAACCGGTGGTACGGGAGCTTGCAGTCCCTGAGGCGGGAGACGATCCGGTGGAGACGTCGCGAGCAGGCACACAAGCGGAGTGGGACGGGTCCGGTCAAGAGTGTCGAGTAGGGGAGAACCTCGGGTGCGCGTAGTAGTTTTCGATTCCAACGCCCTGAATCCCTACGGCGCGGAACTTGCCGAGGTTCTGGCTGACGCAGGCTATGAGGTAACGCGCTGGTGCCGAGTGCGAGATCCGTTTCCGGATGACAGAGTTCGCCAGCACCGGGTGCTGTGGGCGAGTCGTTGCCAGGTCGGACTGCTCGGGGCTGTGCTCTCTCGCTACTGGGGTGTGCTCCTGTTCGTTCTGGTGCAGAGTCTTCGGCGCAATGACGTGGTGGTCATGACCTGGCTACAGGCCAAGTTCGATCTGCGGGCCGGCCTGTTTCTGATCTGGATAGGCCGCAGAGTGGTCTACATCGACCACAACCCACTACCCGCCCGCCCGTTGCCTGCGGGGTCCGAGCGTCTGATGGCGCGGATGCGCCGCTCCGCCGCCACTCGCGTCGTCCACACTCAATACTTGCATGAAAAGGTTCGTTCTGCGGGCTGTTTTGTGGCAAGGCATCCTTCGTACCTGCGCTGGGTGAATCAGTACGGGGCCCGGGCCGAGGCAGGTGCGAGAGAACCGCGGGCTCTCTTTCTCGGCGCCCTGCGGAAGGACAAGGGAGCCGACGACCTGCCGTCGCTCGGCCGGGCTCTGCGGGACGCGAAGATCCGCATGGTGGTGGCCGGTCGGGGAGTCGTGCCAGGAATGACGCTGGCCCAGATGCAGACCTGTGACGAGTTCGAGGCTGTCGGTAGCGGGCGCACGCTGTCGGATCAGGAGATCGCGTCGCAACTGCGTTCCAGCATGGTGCTTCTGGCTCCGTACCGAGACGTCACGATGAGCGGCTCCATCATGATGGCGCTCTCGGCGGGGGTGCCGGTCGCTGCTTACCCGTCGGAGGCATTGAAATCGACCTTGCCGCAGGAGTTCTTCGTGGAGACCAATGATCCTGACGATCTGGCCGATCTGGCGCGGCAGCTGGTCGACAGCACGGATCAGTGGCGTGACCGCTTGGACGTGCTGATTCAGCAGACCGATCGGGGGTGCGCGGAGGACTGGCGCCAGATTCTCTCCGGTGTGAGTTAGCCGTCCTTCGATCAGGTATGAGCGGGTCGGTTGAATGTGGGAGATCCGGCGCCCAGCGGGCAACTGGCGGACAGTGATCGCGTAATCACGCTACGGTATCGTCATTCACGACCGGTGTGTCGCAAAAGGGTGCCATCGCCGCAGCTGGCCCAGGGGAAGAGCGTTGCACGGACGCCGTGACGACCATCCGGAACGTCGACGACCTGCGTGAGGCGCTGTGGTGCTGAATTTTCGTGACCTTGTGCAAGACATCGCATCCGACGTGAGGTGCCAGTACACGACCAAGCCGCCCACGGTCGGAGTGTGGTTGTGGGGCCTCATGACCCGGCCTGGACTGCTGGCCACCACGCTCATGCGGCTTCAGGCCCACCTGAACGAGGGCGGCGCGGTGCGAGCGGCGGCCGTGACGAGAAGCGTGAACTCCGCGCTCACCGGGGCCGACTTCATTCCGGGCTCGGTCATCGGGAAATCCCTCCTGATCAGCCATCCGAACGGAATCGTGGTGGGTCGCGGCACCCGGATCGGTGACCGGGCGGTGCTGCTCCAGCACGTCACCCTGGGCGAGCTCCATGCCGATGGGGCCGGACCCCACGCTTATCCGGTCCTCGGTGATGACGTCGTCATCGGTGCCGGCGCCTGCGTGCTGGGCGGCATCCGGCTCGGCGACGGTGCCCGGGTGGGAGCGAATGCCGTTCTTACACAAGATGTTCCGGACGGGGGACTGGCGGTCGGCGTCCCGGCGCGGGTCATCCCGGCTGTCGTCCGTGTCGACGCCCGGTCCGGTGAGAACGTTCGATGACAGATCAGAAGGCGAGCGTCTCCTTCGGGCGTCAGCTGCTGCGTAACACCGGCATGCTGATGGGGACCAGTCTCATCGGTCAGGCGGCTTTCGCTCTGCTGTTCGTCGTCATGGCACGGGCGAACAGCCCGGCCGAACTTGGCACGGCCATGGCGTGTTACGGGGTCTGCCTGATCATCGGTGATGCCGCCGACTTCGGCAGCACTCCCCGCACACTGCGGGACGCGGCCGCCAGGAAGATCGACGACGCGGGAATCCAGAATCTGTTCGACACCCGGAACCTGCTCGTTCTGGGGGTCGCGCTGCTGTGGCTGCTCTCCACGCCCTGGACTCCCCTCGACCTTGTCGAAAGCCTTGCTGTCGCGGTCTTCACGGTCCTGCGGGTGAACGAGGTGGCGGTCCAGGGGCTCCTTCAGTCCAACGAGCAGTTCCTCGACGCGTCCCGCGTGACCGTCGCGGAACGGGCGATGACCCTGCTGGTGGGCGGCATCCTGATCTTCTCCGGATGCCCTGCCGTTCTCGCGTTCTTCGCGGCGCTGAGCACCGGGGCCCTGACCGGGCTGCTCCTGGCGCGCAGCCGATGTCGGCGCGCCGTGAGCCTGCGAATCGGGTTCCAGGCATTGCGGCAGCTCGGACCGTACCTGGCCTATGGCAAGGTGTTCGCGCTCTCCGGGCTGATCACCAACTTCCTGATGCTCGACGCGGTCATCATCACCGTGCTGGCCGGTGCCGAGCAGGCGGGCTTCTTTGCCATCGGTGCCCGGCTCACCGGGCCGTTCGGGGTGGTGTCCACGAGTCTCGGCTCGGCTCTCACCCCCCGGGTGTCCGCCGTGTCGGACCGGCGGAACCTCTTCAGAGGTCTGCTGGTCGCCGCGGGCATCACGCTGGGGGTGACCGCTGTGGCCCTCGGCGTCGTGTTCCTGGCAGCCGGGCATCTGGTCGATCTGCTCTTCGGCTCGGAGTACACCTCCTCGGTCGTGGTCGTGCGGGCCTACGCCCTGGCGGGGATAGTCGTCTCGGCGACGCAACCTCTGGCCAGCTACCTCCAGGCCTCGGGACGTGCCACGGGTACGGCCTGGGCGCTGACGCTCGGTGTGAGCACGCATCTGGCGCTGGTCGCCTACGGTTCGGCCGTGGACGGTGCCGCCGGGGCGGCGCGTGGCTATCTGTTCGCGAATCTTCTCGTCCTGGTGCTCCTGGGCCTTCTTCTGCGGACCGGGGGCCGCGAGGAGAAGATGCCGGAGGACGGCCCCGCCGCACCCGCACCCGCACCGGCCATCGACCTGGCCACACTCAACGACGACACGGGAACTGCGAGGGTGCGCTGACCATGACAATTCTGGCTTCTGGGTTCCACCGTCCGCTTCGGCGGCTGCCGTCCACCCTGATCGGTCTGGAGGTGGAACCGAGGATCAACTTCTTCCTGGTCAACCATCCCCAGGTGCGGCGCCGGCTGTACCGCTCGTCCGCGGTCCCCGGGGTGCAGGCGACCGGGTCGGTCCTGTTGCCCAGCATCCACTACCGGGCCGGCATGGGACACCGGGTGAGCAGCTGGATCAGCGCCTTCCTGCTGTCCCGGAAGTACGGCGTCCCGCTCGTGCGCCTGCCCTGGCGCGATGACTGGGACACGTTCCTCGGACTGGATGAAGAACCGCTGTGGACGCCCGAACACGGGCGGGTGTGCCTTCTTCCGCCGGTGGGCCGGCAGGGAGATCTCCCGGGAGAGCAGCTCTTCGACGATCTGATGGCGCGGAATCTGGGACGGCCGGTGACCCTGCGTCTGCCCCTGGACCCCTTCTCCTTCGACCAGTCCGGCGCTTTCGGTGAACTGGCCCGCCGATACTGGCAGCGGCACACCCGCCCGGAGCGCGGCCGCGCGGTGAGAGTCTCCGTCCACGTCCGGCGCGGTGACGTGACGAGCGCCAACGGTGAACGGTTCCGGGGCCTCGAATACTTCGAGAGGCAAGCGCGGGCAGTCGTCGGCGTGCTGGACGATCTGTCGATGCCCTGGAAGGGACTCATCCATTCCCAGGGCAGCGGAAGCGAGCTAGAGCCTTTGCTGGATGCCGGGTTCCAGCTGGGGGGCGCGTCCAGCGAGTTCGAGGACTTCCACGAGATGGCCTGTTCCGACGTGCTGATCGCGAGTCCGAGCAGCTTCAGCATGACCGCGGGCATGATTTCCGGTGGTGCGGTACTGCGCCCTCGGCAGTGGTACCACGCGTTGCCGGCCGATGACCGATGGGTCGGCACCGAGAACGACGGTTCGCTGGACGACGAAGACCTCCGCAAGGCCGTCCACACCGTGTGCGCGCGGATCGGCTGACGCGGATGCTTCCCGGAGCACGCCGCCCCGAAGATCCCGACGAGATATGGGTGGTCGAGCCCTCACCCACAGGTCACCGCCTGCAATACGCGCGGGCCCTGATCGATCAGGCGATGAACCTCGGCTGGCGGGTTCGCCTGGTTACCTCTGAAAGGGCACTGAGTTCGGCAGAGTTCAGGATCCACTTCGGGTCGCTTCCTGAACTGCACGACGGTGACCGGATCTGGGCTGTCAGCAAGAACGATGATCTGTCTTTCTCGGCGGTGCGTGCCCTGGCCCTTTCGCTACGGGCAGCGGCCGACCCGCGGACGCTGGTCATCTTCCCCGATGGTGATCAGCATCTGTTGCCGTGGCTGGTCATACCGCGATGGAACGCGCGTGTCTGCTTCCTGATCATGAGGATCCCGACGGGGCAGATCGTTTCGCGACGCAGCGCGCTGGTGAAAAGGGCTGTTCTCGCTGGGGTCCGCCTGCGCGGGGCCAGGCTGGCCGGACTGGTCTCGGCTCTGGCACCGGCGCGTCAGGGGCTGATGATGAATGAGGTGCAGGATCTTCTGCCGAATGACGACTTTCCTGATGTGCGCGTCGCCAGGCGACGATTCGGGATCGCCGAGGACAGCACGGTCTTCCTGCTCATCGGCGGCATCACCGACCGGAAGTCACCGGCCGAACTGCTCCACTGGATCGCCGGGACGGAGGCTGCCGAGCATCCCGTGCTTCTGGTCGTCGGAGCCGTGTCGGAAAACGTCCGTGCTCTGTTCGAGAATGATGCCGCCCGGGCCCTGATCGACCGTGGCCGTCTGGTGCTGGCCGATGGTTACGTCGAGCACGACGTGATGCTGGAGGCCTACGCGGCAGCCGACATCATCATGCTCTTCTATGCCAACAACGCCCCCAGCGGCATCGTTGCGCATGCCTACATGGCGGGACGGAGCGTCGTCGCCTGGAACAACGAGAGCATCATCGCTGACGTCAATCGCTGCGGTATCGGAGAGATCGCGGACGGGCGCAGGCCCGCCGACATCGAGCAAGCCGTCCTGAGGGTACTCACGGGACCGAATCTGGCCGCGCACAACCGGCACTCCGTGCTCGAAGAGCGTCGCAACGCCTTCTTCAAGGGCATCAGTGGCCTGGACCTTCCAAGCACGGCACCCACAGCTGTGGCAGAGCGACTGTCCGACTAACCACAGGGGACGACCCGTGAAGCACAATCCTGCCCTGGACGGTCTCCGGGGTATCGCCATTCTGGCCGTCGTGCTGAGTCACGCCCTGGCCACCCGGGGATTCAGCGGTGGCTGGATCGGCGTGGAGATCTTCTTCGTGCTGTCCGGATATCTGATCACCAGCATCCTCATGAACGAGTGGGACGCTCGGGGGGAGGTATCGCTGCGCCGCTTCTACTACCGGCGTGTTCTCAGGCTGTACCCGGCCCTCATCACCCTGGTCATGGTCGGTGCGGTCTTCGGGTCTGTGCTGGGGTACGGCGAGAGCTACGCCGGCTATCTGCTGACGGCGATCCTCTGTGTGTCGTACCTGATGGATTTCTCGCTGTTCTTCTTCGCCGACTACTTCACCGATTTCGGCCAGCTCGGGCATGTCTGGAGCCTGTCGGTCGAGGAACACTTCTACCTGCTGTGGCCGGTCGCCCTGCTGGTGTTGCTCCGTCGTCGGGTCGACCCGCGGTGGGCCACCGCCCTCGCGACGCTGGTGTCGGTGGTCCTGTTGGCCACCACGGGTGGGCGCCTGATCGGGGTCACCCCGGCGTCCTACTTCGCGCCTCACACCCAGGCTTGCGCTCCGCTGATCGGGTGTCTGCTGGCTCTTCAGATGCGGCGCAACCGGACGAGCGTTCTCCTGGTACGGCGGGCCGCTCAGGTGGGTTTCGTCGGACTGCTGGGGCTGGCCGGGACGTTCGCCTACGCGAGTGCGGTGCCGAAGGCGGAAGGACTCGTCCCGCAGGTGATTCTGTCTGTCGTCTTCTCTGCCCTGGTCATTTTCGGCGTCAGCGCCGACCGGGCCTCGGCCGGAGCGAAAGCCCTGAGCCTGAGGCCTCTTCGCTGGATCGGGAAGATCTCCTACGGCTGGTACCTGTACCACCTGCCGCTCGAGATCGTGCTTCAGCGCTTTCTCCCGATTCCCGACGGGGCGGCCATCATCATCTCGGTACCCGTTTCGCTGCTGGCGGCCGCTCTGTCGTATCGCTACATCGAGGAACCGTTCCTGCGGCGTAAGCCGAAGACGGTGGCGGCGGGGCACCCGGCGCCGGGAACCGGCCGTCCCGTGGATCGAATGATCGTTCTGGACGGCCGGCCCGTGGACGCGCGACAGGACAAGGCGGGATTCTGATCCGCTAGTGAGTGGCCACCAGGGTCGCATCGATGGCGTCGAGAAGTGGTGAGCTGTTCTCCAATGAAACCTTTCGCACGAAGAACTTGTCCGATGCCGACAGCCGGCCGAGATCGGACAGGGTGAAGATCTTGTTCAGGCTGGGATCGATCTCGTGGAAATTAGCCATGCGGTAGGTGCCCTCGCCGATGAAGCGCTGAGGGGCGCCTCCCGGCATCTCCTTGGCATACGGCGAGTTGGCGACCATGCTGTGGATCGTCTTCTCGTCCGGCGCGAAGGAACGGGCCGTGTATCTCGCCACAGGCGAGGTCGGGAAACCCTCCACGATCCACTGCACGCACTCACGCGTCAGGGCAACCCATTGCGAGCCGAAGGTGAAGATGGTTCCCTCCGGCGCCTTTCGGTCCATCCTGCCTGTCGTGTCACGTAGAAGCCGCATGAGGACGCGGCGTGCCTGGGGATGGTCGAGGCGGCCCGGCAGGTGCAGGTCCTGGTTGTAGAGGCCCGCCAGATGGCGATAGTACTTGCCGAGGGCCGGAGTGATCTGGAACATCCGGATGTGCTGACGATGCGGTGCGTTCTGGAGATGCTGCTGGAATTCGTGCAGCGGCTTGATCGGATAGTCCTGGCCCGAGAGCAGAACGATGTGCTCACCGTCGTGCGTGGAGCGCAGCGCTTCCCGGTAGGCGGCCATGGTGGCGCGGAGCATGCTGAAGCCTGCCCAGTTCACGGAGACCCGGCTCGGGTCCGGCACGAAGCGCACGCGTGGCCCGCAGTGCTCGGTGGCGAGCCTGAAGTCCCTGGCGCGTGACTTGCCGTCGACGTGGACCACGACGTCGTGCGGGGCAAGCCGCTCGACGAGCCGGCTGAGAAGGAGTGGTTCGCGGTGGGCGAGTACGGCGAACGTGGTCATGCGTGGTCTTCCTCCGAACGGCCGTCGATGACATTGATCATTCGATCCACGACCGCCTCGACGGTGGGAATCGTTGTGCCAGTGTGGATACGCCCATCACTTGCGGTCCGGGCCGTCGCCTGCCGGGAGAATTCGAGGGGATCGTCGGGAAGCACCATGACGTCTCGTCCCGGACTCAGGAACTCGTACTCAGGCGCGTGATAGGGAAAATTCGTGGTCATGACCGGTAGGCCGAGGGCCAGCGCGTCCACGGCCACCAGGCCGACCCGGCCGGGCATCCAGATGCTTCGTGAGACGGCACCCAGGTCGGCGAGGCCGGCCTGATCGGCGTGGGGCAGGTGGGCGATGTACCCCTGGGACTTCCCCTCGGCCAGAAGCGCTTCGTCGGAGCCAGATCCGGCCACCAGAAGTAGAAAACGCGAGTCGCTCAGATGGGCGTGCCTCGCTGCCTCGGTCAGGAAGGCCACGCGCTTGTCTGAGTCGAGACCGCCCACGTAGCAGGCGACGTGCCGACCAGCCACGGAGAGGTCCAGAAGCTCGGAACGGTCCACCGGCCGGGTCATCCGGGCCTCGAAGGCGCGACGTAGCCCCACGGTATCGGTAGCATTGCCGACGGCGGTGATCTTCCGGACCGGAACTCCGTTGCCCCGCAAGTGTTCCCGGCCGGAGGGAGAGTAGGTCATCACGTGATCGGCGAGGCGGCACTGAAGCATCTTCAGCCGCTCGTTCACCCGACGGCTGGCCGAGGTGTACGACTTCCCGTGACCCCAGAGCACGATGCGCTTGTTGCGCCGGCGCCGAAGTACCAGGTCCCAGGTATTGAGGTTGCCGGCGTCCAGCTCAGTCACACAGACGTCGGCGGAGGCGATGAGCTGCTTCAGCCCGGTGCGCACCTTGAACTCGCCGGGAGGGGTTCTGAAGGTGCGCGAAGGCACGACATGCAGCCAGTGACCCCGAGACTGGTCGCCACGCAGGGCTTGTCGGCCGATCGGCTGACCGGCGGCAACGACCAGCTGGTCGCCTCTGTCTGCCAGGCGGTCGGCCAGCGCGTCGAACAATGGCTTACGGTAGGCAGGTACGTAGGGCTGTAGGTACAGAACCTTCATCGACCGTCCCGGCATGGTTCGCTGACTCTCGTCACAGGGTCATCCGTCTCTCAGGAATCAGGGCGAGGCACTTCCGGACCACACGCAACTCGCTGGCCCCAGATGAGACGAACCGCATTCAGGGGACAATCGCGCAGTTCCAGGCCATCGATCAGATACGGCGAATCTCAGGCTACTGGAGAGAGCCCTTGTCGATGGTGCTGATAACCATTCGTCCGTGCGAAGTCTCATCAACTTGAGGGGGACATGAGATGTATTCCCGAGGCATGCGTCCACTGTTCGGCTGTAAACGAGAGTCGATGAGGACGGTTCTGCCATGCGAGATGCCGGTAACCAACCGGTGTGTCACGCGGATATGGTCGTGATGCCCGTGAGATTCCTGATGATGATGCCCTGTGCAGGCCACTTTTCGTAACATCAGTGGGTTGCGGGCCGCTGGAGCGGTAGGGAAAATCTGTAGGTGGTAACCCTAGAGGCCTCCCGGCTGCCGGAATCGTCTCCTCCGATCCAGGAGGTGGAACCTCCGACGACGGCCGACAAGGCGATCAGAATCGTGACGGTGGGTACCGCGGTCGTCGGCCTTCCCAGTCCGACCACCTGGAATCCGCTGCCGCTCTCGATCGCGTCCCTCTTCTACGTCCTGCTCCTGGGCATCATTGTCGTCGGTCTCCTGGGCCCGCGGGTGGCATACGCGCAGCCGTACGCTCGGGGCACCTTTTTCCTCACGGCCAGCGCGTACGTGACGGTGAAGACAGTCAGCCTGCTGCTCGGCGCCACGCCGGCCTCGATGGCGGACTTCATCCAGGCGTACAAGGCCTACTTCTTCCTGGTGATCCTCACCTGGTTCATCGGAAGAGGATGCTTTACCTTGCCGGCGCTGGCGACGACGGTACGCGCACTCCTGGTGATCACGTTGCTGAAGTACAGCGTCTGCATGGTGGCAGGGGGCCCCCGGCCGGCGATCTGGACCGAGAACAACTTCGAGCTCATGGCGATCATGGGATTGACCTACCTCGCGTTCCCGGCTCTGGGTGCGCGGAAGTCGGCCTGGGTGGGCGTCCTCTGTCTGATCGTGGCTCTCTCGGAGTCCCGGTGCTCCATCATCGAGCTGGGTGTCTGCCTCCTGGCCATTTACTTCCGCCCGTCCTCGAAGACCTTCGCCGTCCGCGCCGTTCTTCTTGCCGCGGCCGGCTTCCTGGGGGATCGCGTATTCACCGCCCGGATGGAAGCCGGTGGTGGTGGCCTGAACTCGACGGATCGGTTCCAGTTCTGGAAGATATTCGTGACCGAGAGCCAGTCCTGGTCTCTGCGGGAGTGGCTCCTGGGTACTCCGCCGCTGACCCCGCTGTCGTCGGGGTCCTGTGAGCGACTGACCTCATGGAGCGGGCTCTTCAGCAAGTCAGGAGTCGGCGACGTGTGTTACTCGGTGGCGCTGCACATGTTCGCCCTGCGAGCCGTGATCGATCAGGGGATCCTGGGGCTCACATTCCTCCTGGTCTTCTTGTGGCTCGGGCTCAGGGTGTCCGGAGCGAGCCTGCGAGATCGTCTGGCCTTGATGGGTATCGGCGTGGCCAATGCGCTGTCGGTGTCCAGTTTCAACTCCGAATACATGCTGCTGCCTTTGGCGGTGGCCATGGGGTTGCAGCGTCGGTCTGTGGAGGCAGGAGAGCGGCTCTCAGAGGCCCCCGCCCGGACTCGGAGAGCAGCCGAACTGGGAGAACTTACAACGTAGGTGAGTAAGCCATCCTCATGGGGCTGACCGGCAGGAGATCTCTGCCCTCAGGTGCTTTCGGGACGCTCATGTTCGGGCTCTGGTCACCGATGGCGTCGTGTGCGCGTTCTGCCGCGTGAGCGTGACTCGCCAGCGCAGCGACGAAAAGTGTCACAGCCAGGGCCAATCCCTTGTCGTCGGTCCATGCGGCGAAGGGAGTCAATCCGAGCAGAATGATGAGCCACCCCCGTGCCGCAGCGTGCAGGCGGAGTGGACCGGTCAGCGCGCGCACACGACGGGCTGACACGACGACCGCACCGAGGTAGACGATCAGGGCGCCGGCGCCGATGATCCCGTACTTGGCAAGCACCATCCAGGGAGAGTCGACCGACCAGAAGAAGCCGGGCCCTGTGCCAAGCCACGGATGCGCGTGAAAGTAGGCCTGAGTCAGTTCGTATGCACGTTGACGACCCTGGAAGGATTGATCCTGCTCGGCGCCGCCGTGCAGCACGGCGAGGCCGTTGCCGAGCTTCTCAGCGATGAAGTTCGGATCGTCCACCAGACGTCCTGCGAGCAACGGCACGGTGGTCATGACAGCTCCGGTGGCCAGCACCATGTAGACAAGCATGCGTGCCGGGTGTACGCCACCACCACGGCGCCGGAGCCCCATGACGCCGAAGAAGCCCGCGACGAAGACAATGCCGGTGCGCGTGCCAGTGACGAGGATGAGAGCCAGCATGAGCACCGCGACGGTCAGCCAGATCCCAGCGCGCTTACCTCCCTGGCCGGTGTGGGCCAGGGCATAGGTGAAGGCCAGAGCAGTGAAGACCAGTGACGCGAGGGTGAGGCGATCGAGTCCCATGGTCGAGGCTCCTCGCAGTGACAGCCAGGCCACGCAGAACCCGATCGCGGAGATCAGGCCGATAACGGCGATCAGAACTCCCATGATGCGGGGAGGGATCTGCCGTCCGGCGTCGATGCCGACGACCGGCAGCATGGCGAGAAGGATGTACGGGATCACATCTGTGAGCCACGCGGAGAAGGGCACATCAACGCTGCGTGAGACGAGGAGCGAGATGCTGAGTACCGTGATCAGGAAGGCACCGGCGTAGATCATGGGACGGAAGCATCTCGTCGTGGTGCTGGAGGTGCGAGCGATGTGGAGTCCGGACACGGCGCAGCAGACGACCGCGATCGCGAAATAGCCCTGTTTTGCTGCGGCGCCGGCAGTTTGAAAGAGTAGAAGTCCTCCGACAACCACAGTGACGAAGCGGGTCCAGGGTTGCGCGACCAGCAAGGCCAATACGGGAAGTCCTAGCCCAGCTGCCAAACCCACGACTGGTGACTGCACCATGAGGTGGGTGGCGATCAGCACGAGCAGGCTGGCCGGGGCCAGGACTTTGGCGGTGTGCACTTGGCGAGTCTGCCTGCTGAACCGGGTACGGCGGTGCCGGATACCGGGAGCTCGGCCGTTTGCCTGATTCATCAGGTGTTGGGACCCATGGTGTTGGTCAGCCTCATGTATGAGGATGACCAACACCATGGAGAGCGGGTGACAGCATCGCGTAATCGCGAAACTTTGCGGATCAAGAGCTGACGGTCCGAGGGGTGCCAGATCGCTGTGGCTCGGTCAGATCGATGATTTCGTGACTGGATCGCGACGGGGCGTACTGCTTCTTGCGGCGAAGGAACGGCGTCTCGATCCAGCGGTATGAGGCCGAGGCGAGGAGCATCGACCCGGGTAGTGCCAAGGCGAAGCGAACCCCTCCGTCGGCGACATAGTGGTCAAGTATGGTGAAAACTGGGAAGTGGTAGAGGTACCAGCCGTAAGAGATCTTTCCCATCCAGCGCAGTGGTCCGCACTCGAGCAACCGCGCCGGCTGGGACGACTGGTCGATGACCACGCCGGTGATGACGAGCGCTGCCGCACCGGCGGCGCCGACGGATTCCGGAAACAGATAGTCGTTGCGGGGAAATCGGTCGGCGACTGCTGCTACGACTGCCAGTCCGGCGAGGCCCGTGACGACCATCGGCGCACCCAAGGGGTGCATCGAGTACCGTCGCCGGTCATGCAGAACAATCGCCAGCAGGCACCCTATGAGCGGAGCGAAAGCGCGTGCGTGGGGCGCAAAGTATCCCGGTGGAATCTGGTTCGCCTCGCTCACCCGGTAAATCCAGAGGAAGACCAGCGCCACCACGATTGATACGGCTGTCAGCGCACGCAAATTCCAATGGCGTTTGAGTGCAAGAAAGAGCACCGGAGGCCAGGCGAGGTAGAAATGCTCTTCAATGGCCAGGCTCCAGGTGTGCCCAAGCCCGGAGTTCGGGTTGCCGGCCAGGAATGACACGAGGTCGGTCATGTAGGTGATGCTCATCAGCGCGTCGAGACCGAATTCATGCCAGGAACCACTAATGATTGGCCCGAAAGGGATACAGAGGAGGACGGCTGTGATCAACGCCGGATAGAGGCGAAGCGCTCGACGAATGTAGAAGCGGCGCAGTGAGATCGAGCCGTAGCGGTTCCACTCGGTCATGAGAATCTTGGTGATCAGATAACCGGATAGAACGAAGAAGACGTCGACCCCGATCCAGAGGCCGCCACCTCCGCGAGTAGGAAGGACGTGTGTGATGATGACGGCCAGAATGGCCAGTCCTCGGACGCCATCGAGCGCAGTGATGTGCTTGTTCAAGTCTGCCCCCCGATTGATTACGGAAGGTATATATAACCACGCAGAGAAGTCAGTCGGGAGTGTACTGGCTCTTAGTCCGCTGAATGTCGTAGCGTCAGTATCGTTCGAGGTGCCTTATGGTTTGGGGTGGATCCGCCTGAAAGCTGTCCGAAGGAATGGTTTGAAATCATCATGCTTGGAATTCATCCATCGACGGGCGGCTACGTCGAGGTCTGAGTGCCGACGGAGATGCTCGTCTCGGTGCGCTCTGACCTCGGAACTCGGTTTCCTCGGCAAGATTTCGCTGGATGACGTCGACGTACAAGCCCGTAAGGTTCTGCACCATGACGTCTTTGGTCCAGCGCTTGTGATATAGGCGGCGACCGTTCTCAGAGAGTGCGGTCTGTCGGGCCGGATCGCCGAGCAGGCCGGAGAGTGACTCGGTGATCGCCTCCACCGTGGGCTCGGCGAAGCGCGCGGCGTCTGCCTGGCTGATGATGTGCCGAAGAGGGGTTTCGGTGGTCGACACAACGGGTGTGCCGATTGCCAGTGCCTCTACCAGAATCAGACCGAAAGGCTCGTGACGAGAGGGAAATACGAAGGCTGTGGCCTGCGACAGCTGTTCGTCGAGCTCTTCGCGACTCAACTCGCCCACATACTGGATGCCTTGCTGGTCCGGGGATTCCGCGCAGAACTTGCGAAGTGCTGACAGATCGCCCTCGTCGCTGCCCGCCACGACTCCCTGGACGTCGTGTCCCAGGGCGCGGAGCCGCATAACGGCCTGAGCGAAGACCATGACCTGCTTGCGAGGATGAAGACGTGAAGCGAACAGCAATCTCGGGCGTCCTGGTGGAGGGCCCCAGGCGCGCGAAGGAGCCGCTGCGGAGTTGTGGATGGTGGTGTGACCCACCGTCGCGATCCCGAAGGACGACAGCTGCGGAACTTCGGCATCCGTGATGGTCAGGAACCGGGAGACCCTCCTGAGCGTGGGACGGGTGAAACACCTGTCGAACGCCTTGAAGATGAAATTCCTGGGTTCCTGGAGCATTCCGTGGGGCTGGGCCACCACCGGAACTCGCGAATGGCTTGCTGTCTGTACTGCGTTCAGGGACAGGAAGTCACGGCACACATGAACGTGAGCCAGGTCGGCGTCCACCAGCGAGCCGAGAACTGCCTGCTTCCAGCCTCGGCCGACCAGGAGCCGAAGCCCCATCGGCTTGACCACGGGACGCACCGGAACGAGGGTGACCGGGAATCCCCGCAGGTGCGAGGGTGGGGCTTCCCCCAGCCAGCCCGCCACCACGGTGACCTCGTGGCCGGTCTCCCGCAGGGCGGTCACCTGGTTGACCACGACTTCCCACACCCCGCCGGCCACCGAGCCCGGGCCGGCGAGGCTGGTGATCACCGCGATCTTCACCGGTGATGCTCTCGGTCGGTTGTGTCGGTGGTGAGATCGATGGTGGGTTCGCTGTTCTGGAGGGAAATCTCGCGCCGCTTGACGCTGATTTGCCAGAAGTAGAACGCGTGGGCGACGGCGTAGTGGAAGCCGGCCTTACCGTCGAGAAAGCCCCGCCGGGCTATGAATGAGTACATGAAGAACGCCAAAGGCTTGAAGGGGAGCCTTGCGTAACGCTTTCCACGCTCGGTGCGGGCTCCCTGAACCGACTTGGCCAGCGATTCGCGCTCGGCCAGGTGGGCTTCCCAGTCGCTGTAGCGATTGTGACGCGAGAAGTAGTCGAACAGCGGGTCGCGGTCGTTGTGCTGGAGAGTGCCGGTGAGCCGGCCGACGGTGCCGTTGACCGTAGGCTGGTAGTGGCCCTCCACCTCCCACATGTTCTTCACGCCCAGGTCGTCGACGTGAGGCCACTCGGCTCGGGTGCGGTCGAGGAGTACGCGCTTGGTGACGCGGTGACCGTGGCGCAGCATGCGTCCGAGAAACCAGTAGTCCAACTCGACGTCGTACGCCGCGTCCCTGAGTTCGCCCTTCGTCAAGGCAGCCAGCTCGGTGGCCAGCTGGGGTGTGACCATCTCGTCCGCGTCCAGATACAGCACCCAGTCATGCTCATGAGGCAGATTGAGGAGCGCCCATTCCTTCTTCTTCGGGTATCCGCCGTTCCAGGTGAACTGGACTACTTCGGCGCCGTGGGCCTCAGCGATCTCAAGGGTCCGGTCAGTGCTGTGACTGTCGACCACGAACACCTGCGCGAAGGGGGTGACGCTGCGCAGTGTGTGTTCCAGGACCCGTTCTTCGTTGAGTGTCATGATGATGACGGAGATCGGGATGGAGCCAGGGGAAGGCAACTTCATCAAGCTCACCTGCTCCTTGACGTCGGACGCAATGCTCTGAGCTGACGGCGACTCTGCTGTCAGGAGGCGGTTGCGGCAGTAGATACGGCACTAATTGTGCTCGATACACTACTGCAAGTGACACCGAAGAGTGAGTGTGTTGCTGCTTGTGGGGCGGTATGACCACCGGATGCCTGGTTGGCATGGGCCGTCCGCAGTGCGTTCCTCGCCTGAAGGGGGGATGCGATGTGATACCCGGTCTCTCGCGAATCCTGCTCCCCAGCTTGATGAATCAGCGGAATCTTTACTGACGAAAGTGGTCGATTTTCGGTCGCGACGCTCCCGTCCCAGGAATCACCCCGGGAGTACTTCCCGTCAGGTGCTGCATGACTTGTTGCCATGCAGGCGCATCAAGACTGCCTGGCAATGCACTGATTTGAAACGCGGAGTGAACGCAAGAGGCCCCCGGCCACTGCCGAGGGCCCGTGCCAGCCTGTCTCAGACGAGCCCGTCGAACTCCTGGTGCTGGGCCGCCCGCAGCCACGCCCCGAACTCATCACGGCTGACGGTCAGCACCGCACCCCGCGGGTTCTTCGAGTCGCGCACCTGCACAGAGCCGTCCATGGCCCGCATCTCCACGCAGTCGCCGGAGGCGGTACTGGCGCTGGCCTTGATCCATTCAGGTTTGTCGTTCACTGCCACTCTCCAATGTCTCGGGAGGCTTTGCTCGCAAGACTAGCGGCGTTGCGAAAATCTGTAACCACGGTCGGATTGCTGAGTATCCGGCCGCCGTCGATGTGCTCGACGTACGCGGCATCTCCGATATTGGTGCTGATCAGCGTGAACTGGCCAGGCAGTCCAGGGGCCGACGGAAAGTCCTGAGGTATGAACCGGATCTTGACGCCGTCGCGTTGCCCGAGCAGGTGAAGGTGCTCCATCTGCTCCTTCATGATCGAACGGCTTCCGACCACGCGCTTGAGGGCTGCTTCTGACATGACGGATTCGATGTGGACGTCCTGACGGTTCCAGAAGGCGATCTGCCGAGCCTGGCGCTGCTTGAACTGCTGTTCAGCATGCTCCGGTGAGGGGTAGATCCAGTCCTGCTGCATAGCTGCGTGGTATTCGGGTGTCTGGAACAGGCCGTGAATGACGTCGATGGTCACCACGGTCAGCGCCTGCGCCCGCCCCTCCATCCGCAGGTAGAGCCCGAAACGCGCCGGGTTGCTGGGGTCGCTGAAGGTGGTCTCACTACTGGCCAGAGCCATGTCGCAGAAGAGCGCGGTGTCCAGCGCCGACAGCCCGTAGAGCTCGCACAGCACCTTGACGTCCGCGTATCTCCAGGGCCCCTGGCCGGTTTCCATGCGCGAGAGTTTCTGGCGGCTGCCCACCTTCGCCAGGGCGACGTCGCTGAGCGTCTTGCCCCGCCTCTCACGGATCTCCCGTAGCTCCCTGCCGAGCTCCGCCCCGACCGACCACTTGCCCGCCCCGTTAGTCATTTCACGATCGTGGCACGAAACAGCCGTCCATCTCCTCTGTCCAAAACGTGAACTTGGAAATCAGCTCCCGAGCGCACAAGCTTTGATGCAGGCCGCGAAGAGCGAGCTCAAAAGCATTCCAGGATCATCATTATGGGGGAGCGATGATGCGAGAGATCGAGTATCCGGCCGGTCATCGCTGGCACCGCACGTCGCTGGTCGATCTGGAAGCCGTCGACCACGAGCGCGTCGTCGGCATCGTGCGGGTGACCGGTGACGTCGTCCGGGTCAGGGTCGCGCAGCGGGTTGACTTCGACCTTCTGGTGGATCCGGTGGTGGTGCGGGCGAGCCGCCCGCGGATCACCCTCGGAGACACCTTCGAGCTGACGGCTCCGCAGGCCCGAGAGGTGGCGCGGCAGCTGCAAGAGGCCGCCGGCATCGCGGACCACGTCTCCGGCCGCCTCCGTCCACGCCTCGTGACGAGTCAAGCGTCCCTCTGACCGCTCCACCGCACCGGTGAGCACGGGTGCAATCCCGGTGCGGTGGAGCCACCACCGTGACGCGTCGACCCATCCCTCCGTCGAGTCGCGTCACGAAGGGCTCCGGCCGTGTCCCGGTGCTGAGCACGCTCAGCCCGGGCGCGGCCGGGGCCGCCCCATCCCCGGGAGCCGGCTCCCAAACGTCCCGAAACCGCGCGCTCCACAGCCCCGACCAGCCCGTCCGCCAGCGCCGCCGACCCCAGCCCGTTCAGATGCTCGTAGTCCAGATACCCCAGCCGCCCGTTCACCACGGTCGAGCAGGTGCCGCCCCGGCAGAAGACGTCCCAGGGATCGAACGTGACCATCGAGGGCAAAGCCGTGCGGAAAGCGTCCTCTGTCGTCCGCGCCTCACCCTGCCAGTGCAGGATGTCCGCCTCGCTGCGGGAGCAGCGGAATCCGACGAGACCGCCCAGGCACGGGCTGATCTGGGTGTGGTGAGGTGGTGCCAGGTTGGGAACATCTCGCACGTACAGCAACGGAACCCCGGCCTCGTCAACCTCGCGCAGCGCCGGCTCGATGACTTCGGTTGCGTACGAGGGGCCTTCGCGGTCCAGGTGGGCGGTCAGCCATGAGGTGGTGATCACCAATGAGGGACGCCCGTCGCCGGTGACGCGGTCGAGCAGACTCGAGTTGAGGTCGCCACAGTTGGGCACGGCCGAGCTGGTGGCCTCCCGGCTGAACACGCAGCCGGCCCCGGTCAACGGCAGCACGTCGTAGCCCAGCCGCTTTCCCGCCTCCACCACGCCGGTCGAGATGGCGTTGGCGTGGGAGTCACCGACCAGCATGATCCAGCCGCGTGGCCGCGGCACCCGCACCATGCACCGATCGACGTCGGAAGGCTCGAAAGACCGTCCGTTGACCATGCATTCCATCGTGGTTCCGGCGGTGGGCACCATCCGCTCACCGGCGTAGTCGCTGCTCACTGTCACGGCCGAAGAACCGAACAGGGGGACGACGAAACAGGCCGCCAGCGCCCCGGCGCCGGCCAGGGTCGCGGCCCCGAAGGCGGCCGGAACGGCGATCCTCAGGCCGCGGATCGGCTGCTCCACGTAGCGGAAGCCGGCCCAGGCGGCGGGCACGCTCAGCAGAGCGAACCAGATCAGCGGCAGGTTCGGCCACAGCAGACCGCCGAACAGGATGAACGGCCAGTGCCAGAGGTAGAGGCTGTACGACAGGTCGCCGATGCGCACCACGGGCCGGGTCGCGAGGAGCGACGTCACCGGGCCGGTGCCGGCGGCGATGACGAGGGCCGTGCCCAGCACCGGCAGCAGGGCCGCGGTTCCTGGCCAGGGGGTGTTCCGGTCGATGACGAAGTTCATGCCGAGTAGCGTGGCCGCTCCGACAATGCCCAGGCAGGAACCCAATTGACGGCCCGGGCGCACACGCTCAGCGGGCAGGAGCGCCAGCAGGGCCCCCACACCGAATTCCCAGGCCCGGGTTGGGGAGGAGTAGAACGCGAAGTCGCTGAGGGCGATGGGACCGTAGCGGTTGTCGCTGTTCGTCGTCCACAAGGAAAGTGCGAACGAGAACCCGGTGACGACGGCGACGCACGCGACGGGTACGCCGACCGGCCGCCGCAGGCGCCGCGCCAGCCACCAGGCCGCGAGCATGATGAACGGAAACGCCAGGTAGAACTGCTCTTCCACGGACAGCGACCAGACGTGCAGCAGCACGTTGGACTCGGCGGCGTTCGCGAAATAGCCACCGGTCCAGCGCAGGATCACGAAGTTGCCGGTCAGGGTGATCGCGCCGGCCGCCGTCTTCGCGGTGGTCTCCTGTGGGCCCAGGGGTGGCTGGATCAAGAGCGAGAACAGCAGGACGACGAGCAGCATCACCAGTAGCGCGGGAAACAGGCGCTGCACCCGCCGGGCGAAGAACCGGCCGACGCGGAACTCGCCGCGTGCATGCAGGCGCTGCATCTGGCCGGTGATGACGAACCCCGAGATGACCAGGAAGACGTCGACCCCGGCGAAGCCGGCCGGAAATGGAACGGCGGAGTGGAACAGGATGACCATGATGACGGCCACCGCCCGCAGGCCCTGGACGTCGGCGCGATGAGTGTGTGGTGACACGTGCTTCCCCCGAATCAGCGTGTGCGGGAACGCTAGCAAGGGGAGACGGTTACGGGTGGGTCGCGGGTTCCGTACATTCCGCCGTGGTCCAGACCGATCTCTGGCGCAGAGCGTCTACGCGCTGGGTCGGTGCGAGGTCAGGCTCTCGGTGGGATCGGCATCGCCGTAGCACTGAGTCCAAAGACGGTGCAGGTGATCCAGGAACTCCCCGTGTGTGTCGAACTCCCAGCCGGTCTCTTGTTCGTATTCGCTCGGTGAGAGACCGCCTGAGAGGCTTTTCGCGAAACCTCTGCGAAAGCTGTCCAGTGTGGATTCTGTACGAAGGTTTACCATCCTGGTTGCAAAGTTTTTCTCCCAGCCGGAGAGCAGGGCGTTGACGTGCATCATTCGCCCTGAGTATTCGAGGAATGTTTTGATGTCTGGGTCGTTGGTGTCGGGCATCATGGTTCCTTGGGTTCGGGGAACGTGGCGATCAGATCGTATGATCCGATGGAGTTCTTTCTGGATTGGCCAGAACAAGACATTCGGACCACCTGATTATGCCTAGCCGGATTTTCCCCTGCCTTCTGAACTGCGCAACGCCCGTCCGGGCCCGGCGGAGGCATGGTGGTTCGGTGCATTCAGTTGATGTCGCCCAGGCCCAGCGAAGGTTCCGACGGTTCACCGGCGCCGTCCTTGATCATCGTGGCCCCGATTGTCCGGGATACTGGACCGGCGCGAGGGCTCTGGGTGCTGGTTCGAGGGGTTGGTCTGTGTGATGTCCAAGCGGTCGGTCAAGGTGGGGGCGCTGCTGGCGACGCCGTGCGCGGCGCTGCTGCTGGCCGGTTGCGACGCCGCCCCGGGAGAGCCGACGGCGAGCAGCAGCGCGTGGACGTCGGAGGCGGTCCCGACCGGCGCCGCCCCCACTCCGGAACGGCGGCTTGACCTGGCCAGGATCGAGGCCGAGTACGACGTGGAGCTGCTCCGCGATCTCGGGCAGGACGCCGAGGCCGACCGGCAGCAGAGGGTCTTCGAGCAGCTGGTGGCCGGTGAGTTGCAGCCCGATCCGGATGGTTTCGGCGATGCCGCCTGTGCCACGGTGAAGAGGATGCTGCCGGCTCTCGGCCCTTCCGGCGCGAGGGGACAGGACACGGTGGCCCGTCTCCTGGGTTACACGGTGATGGTGGCGACCGCGGACGTGAATCAGACCATCGGCGGTGCGGACACCGATGCGGTGCTGAAGAAGACCTGCCCCGCCGAGCGGGCCGAGCTGCTCAAGAAGGTCGAGCTGAAGAGCGTCGACGATGTCCAGGACCACTACGAATCCTGACCGGCCCGTGCCCACCATGATCATCGCGGCACGGCGCGTCCGGGATACTGGACCGGCGCGGGGGTTCTGGGTGCTGGTTCGAGGGGTTGGTCTGCGTTGTCGAAGCTTTCGGTCATGGTGGGGTCACTGCTGGTGGGGTCGTGCGCGGCGATGCTGCTGGCCGGGTGCGACGCCACCTCTGGCAAGCCGACAGCGAGCAGCAGCACGTTCACCTGGTCTGCGACTCCGCCCACACCCGAGCCCACCTCCGAGCAGCGAATCTCCCACGTCAAGTCCTTGGTCTGGGTCGAGACGAGGAACGCGCGCGACGCCGGCCGTGTTGACGAGGCCGAGCAGAAGCAGAAGATCTTCGACCAGCTGGTCGCCGACGAGTTACAGCCTGATCCAGATGGTTTCGGTGATGCCGCCTGTGCCACCGTGAAGAGAATCTTGCCGAGCCTCGGCTGGGCCGGGAAAGACCTCGACCAGGAGGCCGTTTCCATGTATCTGGGTTACACGGTGATGGTGGCGTTCGCGGACATGAACCAGACCATCGGCGAGGCGGACACCGATGCGACGCTGAAGGAGAATTGCCCCGCCCAGCGCGCCAAGCTGCTCAAGAGGGCTGAGCTGAAGAGCGTCGACGACGTCCGCGACTACTACGCCTACTGATTGACCACGTCGGGCAGGGTCTCCGATGCCGGAGACCCTGCCCGACGCTCGTCAGCCGGCCAAGTGGTCGAACTCGCCCTGTTTCGCGCCCCCGAGCAGAGCGGCGAGCTGTGGGAGGGGCAGATGGAGGACGGCGCCCTGCTTGTTCTTGCTGTCACGCAGGAGAACCTCGGAGGTGTTGCCGGGGGTGACCCCGAACTCGACGCAGTCGCCGGAGTCGCCGGACTTGGAAGCCTTGATCCAGGTGATGTCGTCAGTGCTCATGGTTCGTACTCCCTGAGTTGAACGGCCTGAGACAACAGGCTGTCATAGCGGATCTGAGCTCGTTCAGGACCGAGCCCTTCACCGAGTACTGAGCCCCGATGTAGTTCTCCATGTAGATGAGGTCAGGTTCTTCCGGTTGGTCGAACTCGAGGATATTGAAGGCGCCTTTGGTGGCCGCGACGGCTCCGCGGGAGAACGGCAGCACGGAGATCTCGACGTTGGGTCGCGTCGCCAGGCCTCGTAGGTGTTGCAGTTGCTCCGCCATCACCTCGGCACCGCCCACCTGTCTGAGCAGAGCGCCCTCGTCGAGCATGATCGACACCGTGACCCCCTTGCGCCCGAAGACGCGCCGCGCTCGCTGTGCGCGGATCTCGGCCAGCCGCCTGGCGTAGCTCGGATCGTCGATGTGCTCCAGATTCATGGCGCCGAGAGCCTCTGCATACCCCGGAACCTGACAGACTCCCGGCACCAGCGTCGCGAAGATCCGGATCCGGTCGGCCATCGCCTCCAGGTCGAGCAGTTGCACCAGCCACGGCGCGATGTCGGGCCGGTATTTCTCGTACCATTCTTCCTGGTCGGACTGGTCGACCATCTCCAGCAGGCGCGACGTGGTCTCGGTGGTGAAACCGTAGAACACACAGGCACTCTGCACGAGGGCGTAGTTGTGTTTCACCTCCGCCCTCCAGCCGTTGCAGGGTGCGGGAACTGATGCGCAGTGCGTCGGCCGCGTCGGTGAGCGACAGCTCCGGGCGCGGGCGGTCGGCGAAGTGGGACTGCCGGGCCGCCCTGAGCTGACGTCCGATCGACCCGAACTCATACACGCCGACGGTGGCCCGTGGGAACGGATCTCACTCGTCGACGACGAGGCTGTCGAGCGGGAACGAGAGGTCGGAGTGGTGCCGGCCACCGGCGACGTCGTGCGTATCCGCGTGGCCCAGCGTCTCGACTTCGATCTGCTCGCCGAGCCGATCGTCACGATCGTGAGCCCGCCCCGCATCACCCTGGGGGAGATGTTCGAGCTCAACGGTGCGCAGGCGCTCGCGGTGGCCGAGCACCTGCGCACAGCGGCCCGGATGGTCGCCGAGGTGGAAGCAGAAACGGGCCCGAGGGCGACGTTCTAGTCGACGATGGTGTTGGTGCCCGTGCCACCGGAGATCGTGTCGGTGCCCGGACCGCCGGAAATGTAGTCGTCGCCGCTGTTTCCGAAGATCGTGTCGTCACCGCTGTTGCCGTACATGGTGTCGTCGTCGCGACCACCGTACAGCTCGTCGTTGCCCTGGTCGCCGTAGATGAAGTCGTCGCCGTCGTCACCGTAGACGACGTCGTTGCCGAGCCCGCCGTGGATGGTGTCGATCCCCGCGCCGCCGTACAGGACGTCGTCGCCGTCGCCGCCGTTGATCTCGTCGTCGCCGTCGTCGCCCTGGATGGTGTCGTTGCCGGCACCGCCGCTCAGGGTGTCGATGCCCGCGCCGCCCACGATGGTGTCGTCACCGGCACCGCCGTCGATCGTGTCCCGGCCGGGGGTTCCGTTGATCTGGTCCTGGCCGGCGCCTGCCCGCACCGTGGCACCGGCGCCGGCGAGGGTGATGACGTCGTCGCCGTCACCCGAGTCCACGTAGGCGAGGGCACCGGCCGTGATCGTGTCGCGGCCGGCGCCCGACGTGATCGAGGCGTCATGGTAACCGGGACTTCCCGAGACGTAGGTGTTGTCGCCCTCGTCGAGGTAGACGCCGGTGTAAGGGTGATTGGCGGAGTTGTCGAAGGTGAACGTATCGTCGCCGCTGCCCAGGTAGATGTTGCCGGCTGAGTCGTTGCGGATGTTGCCGTCGTTCAGCGTGTCGGGGAACTCGCAGGCGACCTTGGTCAGGTCGCCGCTGTCCGGGTGGGCGCAGCCCGCTCCGGCCTCGATGTCGACCACGTCGTCGAGGGTGTACACGAGCACGGCGCGGTCGGCGGCCCGTTCCAGCTTCAGGTTGATCTGATGGGCCTGGGTGGCGTCGTCGTCGTAGAAGATGAACTCGAATCCGTCTTCCTCCCAGTCCATCACGACCGCGCGAGCGGTCGGCACGGCGGCCTGGGCGGGTGCGGCCAACATCAGGGGGACGACGCCCACGGTCACCAGTGATGCGGTACCCAGCAGCGTGGACAGTCGTTTTCGGCGCAGCGCCATGGTGGTTCCTCCGGGCACATAGGTGTTGCACAGGTTGCTGCCCAACATGCCAGAAAGGCCCGGTTGATGGAGCCGGATTCGGATTTCGTCGATCAGCTCACATCCGGCGTGAACTCCACCTGTCCGTCGCTGATCCTCGCGGTGCCGCCGACCGAGAACGAGACCTGGTCGGCGAAGGTGTCTGCCCGGGCGTCGCGCGCCTCCATGCTGCCCTCGCTGCTGGTCGAGACCTCCAGGATGCCGGGGACGTCCGAGACGGCGTATGCCAGGGTGGGGTACGACTTCACCTCCCAGCTCAGCTCGTCCGGCATCACCAGGTAGCCGGAGCCGGCCGAGAACGGACAGCCCTCGGGGGCCGGTTCGCTGCTCGTGGCGCACTCGTCGACGTAGGCCTTGACCTGTGCGGCCACGGCCTGCTGGAGTTCTGGCTTCAGCACGGCCCGCAGATCCACGGCGTCACCCTCGGTCAGCCGCACCAGGGCCGACGCCGGCTCGCTGCCGAACACCGGGTCGTCGGCCACGCCCACGGTGTAGCTGCCGGGCAGGGCGTTCAGCTGCCACCGCCCCGAAACGCTCTGTGCTGCCTTGTCGTTCACCTCGGGGGTCAGGGTGCCGCCGGCGGTGAGAGTGATCTGCGGCTGGGCGCTGTAGACCTGCCAGCCGCGGAACGGGTTGCTGCCGCCGGGCCGCACCAGCAGGGTCTGGTCTTCCAGTTCCTGGCCGTTGACCTGGTATTTCAGCTGTACCTGGGCGATCGCGGTGTCGGTGGGGAAGAACCCCGGGGGGATGCGGGCGTCGCCCGGCTGCATCTGGGTGACCGCCGAGACCTTCACCTCGGTCGGCGGGTCGTACCCGTTCTCGGACAGCGGCGCGTAGGTGCCCAGGTCGGGGTGGCCGGTGCTCGCGTCGTCCCCGGTTCTGATCTGCGTCAGGCCGAGAGCGGCGTTCAGGTCCCGGTTTTCGAGAGCCCCGAAGTACCGCTCGATCGTGCGTTCCGGGCCGCTGAGCTGATCCGGGAGCACCCTGAGCGCGACGGCCGTGACCAGCGCGGCGAGCGCCGCGGTGGCCACGATGACGACGGGCCGGCGGCGGGGATCGGGCTCAGCGGGGAACTGCTGGGGGGACGACGAGGGGGCGCTGTTCATGGCACCTCCCCTGACGTGTCCGCGGCCCGGCCAGGCCTTGGCCAGGATATCCGCAATTGTGCCTTTCGGCCGGTGGGCGGCCTGACGCCGGAGCTCGCACGAGTGGCAAGCTGGTGGTGACGGGTTTCACCACAGGGGTTTTCGTGGGTTAACTGTTCGTCAGAGGGGGCCTAAGACTGATGGGGTCGGAGGCGGGGCCGGTCGGCGTCCGGAATACTGCGGTGGCGGGGCAGGCGTGGGGACGTTCGAGCGCGCCGCCCGGGAAAGTCACGAGTTTTCGTTCGAGGGGTTGGTCTGTGTGACGTCGAAGCGGTCGGTCATGATGCGGTCGCTGCTGGTCGGGCCGGGGGTGACCGTGCTGCTGGCCGCGTGCGGCGGCGGCAGTGACGAGGCCGCGGCCCCGGAGGCGACCAGTGTTCCCGCCGCCACGGGCGAGGCATCCGCATCCGCCACCCCCAGTGCCTCGGCCACCACCGACCCGGCCCGCATCGCGAAGGTCAAGGCCCAGGCCGAGAAGACCATCCAGCAGTACCGCGACGCCGGCTACACCGCCCAGGCCGACCAGCAGCAGGCCGCGCTGAAGGCCCTGCTCGACGGCACCGCGCCCGACGACACCGAGAAGATCGGCGGCATCGCCTGCACCCTGGTCGAGGGCACACTGAGTCAGGTCGAGGGCCTGGACGCCGACGACGCGCAGGAGGTGTTCTCGGCCACCCTGGACTACGCGGTCAAGGGCTCCAGCAACGACCTGAACCAGACCTTCGACGGCGTCGACCTGGACGGGCGGATGTCCGACACCTGCGCCGACGTGCACACCAAGGCCCTCAAGGCGACCGGCCTGAAGAGCCTGAACGACCTGCCGCAGTACTTCTGAGCGATGGGCTGAACCCCCGGCCGGCCGGTCACGGCATCCAGCCGCGATGGATGTTCGGCCGGGGCCGCCTGGCCGGGGCCGGCTGGTCCACGCACATCCACAGCGCGGCGTGCTCCGACAGGGCGTCGTCCCGGGGTTCCTCGTCGTAGGCACACGCGCTCACCAGCCCGGCGTGGGCGCGGCTGACGAACAGATGCTCGAAGCGGCCGCCCCGGGCGGACAGGCGCCCGAACCAGCGCCGCGGCACGATCGCCTCCGGATGCACGACGCGATAGGCGTCGGCCAGGCCCATTTTCGCGAACGACCAGTAGAAGTCGTACTCCCACGGCCCGTAGTCCTGATAATGCCGAACCTCGCCCGGCTCCAGCAGATTCAGGTCGCCGGCCACCACCACGAGCTCATCGCCCGCCGTCGCCAGCAGCCGGGGCAGCCACTGTGAGCCGGCCTGCTTGAACGCGCGCTTGTCGTTGTGCCGCCGTGACGTGCCGCCCCGGGACGGCACGTACATCCCGGCCAGGGTCAGGGGAGTTCCCGCCGACGGCGGAATCAGCCGGGCCGCCACGCAGCGGTGCGGCTGGTAGCGCGGCGGCGGCAGGTCCACCGGTTCGAGGTGATGGCCGCGTGCCGCCAGCACCAGGTGCTCGCCTCGGTGGTAGGGCGCCGGGGCCGAGGTGAGCAGGCTGAATCCCTCCTCCCGCAGCGCGGTTTCGAGCCGGTCGTGACCGCCGTCCACCTCGGTCAGCACCAGCACGTCGGCGCCGCTCCCGGCCAGCCACTTGGCCTGCCGCTCGCTGCGTTCCGGGTCGGCGTGGTGGGTGTTCCAGGTCAGCACCGCCAGGCCGTCGGCCGTCGTGCGGCTGCTCGTCGTTCCGGTGCCCGTGGTCCGGCTCCCACTGCTCTGCTGCTCCAGCACCGTGCCCCCTGTCGGTGAATCCGCATCGCACAGATTTGTGACTTTCCCAATTTTGAACGGTATAACCATAGCCATGCCGGGAAACCCGAAATCAAGTACCGGGCTCGCATCGCTCGTCGCGCCGCCCCTGCGGATCGACGACCTGGTGCCCGACCGCACCACGGCGCCCCGCGTGCTGTGGCTGCACCGCACCGACCGCTGGTACCTCGGCGACTTTCTGCGGCACGCGGCCTGGCTCGGCTGGCTGCGCCGGCACGTGCCCACGGCCGTCGTCGACCTGGCCGGGCACGATGCCTACCTGCCGCTCTACCGCGACGAGCGATTCGGCCGGGGCCTCGACGTCACCGGCCTCACGGGCCGTGACCTGCACGGCTACGACCTGGTGATCGCCCCCACCTCGTTCCGGGTGGCCGAGAACCCGCCTCCGGGCGTGCGCCGGCTGCTGCGCACCTGGGACCAGGGCTGGGAGCTGTTCGCCTACGGCCACGAGGTCTCGTCCGGCGGCAAGAACGCGCTGAACTACTTTCGCGCCGCCCATCCGCACGCGCTGCCGCTACCGTCGCAGGCCGCCGAGCCGCACTGTCCCGGCACCGCCTTCCAGTTCACGGACGACGAAAACCGGCAGTCCGCGGCCGCACTCGACAACCTGGTGCGGGGCGACCGGCCGGTGCTGCTGTACAACCCGACCGCCTCCAATCCCTTCACCCGCCAGACCGACGCGGTCAAGGAGGTGGACAACACGCTGAGCGCGGAACAGCACATCGCCGTCCTCCGGTTGATCGCCGAGCGCATCGAGGGCCACGAGATCCTGGTCGGCTCCGCGCTCAAGCCCGGCGACACCACCAATGCGGGGATGCTGCGGCTGGTGGCTGACGGCGTGCCCGGCACGCACTGTCTGCTCGACGTGCGCCTGGGTGACGTCACCGGGCTACGGGGTTTCGCCGCACTGCTGGCCAACCCCCGGATCTGCGGAAGTGTCGGCGCCGGAACCGGTTCCAACACGCACCTGGCCGCGCTGGCCGGCACCTGGAGCCTGTCGTTCGAGCGCGCCGCCGACCCGGACATGCTGCGGAACTGGTCGCGGCCGAGGGCCTTCCAGATGGGCTCGTTCCGCTGGCGCAACCCGTCCCCGCTGACCGCGACCCACCTCATGCGCTGGGACCGGCTCGACCGGGACGCCTACGCCGAGGCCGCCGACGCCGTGCTCACTCATCACCGGATGGCCCACCTGCCGGCCGGGAGCGTGCGCCGGGCTCTGTCGATCGCCCTCGACCTGGCCCCGGAGAGCTGGCGGCACTACACCGACTTCAGCGACGAGATGGCCTACCTCCAGCACCTTCTGGTGCGCGGCAACGAGCATGACCCGGAGATCGTGCGGCAGCTGCTCGACGACACCAACCTGCACAAGCTCGCCCGGCTCGCCCGGAAGGGGACAGCGACATGATCTCGCTCCGGACGGCCGTGGTGGCCCGCACCCTCTACCTGCTGAGGCTGCACCTGAACGGCGAGGTGACCGAGCTCCCGGCCGGGCCCGGCCATCGGGCCCGCACCGTGCTGCGGGTGCCGGTGCTGACGGCGGCGGGCGGGACCGCTTTCGTCGTCATCAAATTCGCGATCGCCCCCGGAGAGGCCGCGGAGCGCAGCCTGGAGTGGGAGCACGAAGTCACGCTCGCCCTCTACGAGATCGCGCGGCACCAGGTGAAACAGGGTGCGCTACCCTACAATCCGATCCCCGAACCGCTGGCCGAGCGCCTGCTGCGCTACCACCTGGTGGACCGGTTCGTGCCCGGCGCGGGCGGTCCCGTGCGGGTGGTGGTGTCGGCGCGGCATTTCGTCGAACCCTCCGGAACCCCTTTCACCGCGCGCGCTCTCGGCCGGCTGATCGCCCATCAGCACGTGCTCGGCGCCACCGACCAGGCGCTGCGCCTGCTGGCCACCCGGCCCACGAACCTGCTGTGCGGGCTCGACGCCCGCCGGTTCGCGCAGGCTCTTTCCCTGCCCGGCCATCCTTTTCAAGCACGGACGACGACCGTCCGCGCCCTGCTCACCGCCCTGCGGGAACGGGCGGTGCAAGCCGTCGAGGCAGGCCCGGAGCCGCTGCTGGTGCACCGCGACATGCACCCGCTGAACTGCGTACCCGGCCCGGCCGGCCCGGTGTCGCTGGACTGGGCCGAGGCCGGCTGGGGAGGACGGGCGGACGACTTCGCCTGGCTGCACCTGGCCGTCGCCCGGCACGGAGCCCCCGCCCGCGTGCTGGACCAGGCCCTGGCCGGCTACGCCGAGGTGCTGCCCGGCCGGGCGCCCACCCCGGAGCAGGTGCGGGCCACCGGCCGGCTGAGAGAGCTGGTGTGCCTGGCCTTTTCGGTGATGCATGCCGACCGCAGCCCCGCCCACCTGCACGAGGCCCTGCGCGAGCTGCCCGTGCTGGCCGACCCGGACGCCCCCACCCCACGCTGGAGCGCGCTGTACAACCCCGAGATCTTCGAGCACCCGCTCTTCGCCCCCTCCACCCAGGGCGGGCGGAAGGCGTCCTGAGTGACCGGCCCGCAGGAGCCTTGGTGCGGGGATGACCCGACCCCTCACAACGGAGGCGCCGGCGACCGGCCCGCACGAGCCCTGGTGCGGGGGTGGAGGAGATGCGTTTTGTTTTTGACACCACCAACCAGGCCAGGGTGGTGTCAAAAACAAAAAGGATGTTCCGCTGGACCGGAGGGGCGGCTCATCACCCGGCCTCGGTTCGCACCGGCACCCCAGGGCCGGCGCCGATCGCACCATGAGTGCCGACCGCTGGGCCGACTCCGCGAGGTCGCCCGCCGGCCGTGCGTTCAGCCGCCCGGTCCAGGTGCCCGGTCCAGGTGCCCGGTTCAGGTGCCTGGTTCAGGTGCCTGGTTCAGCTGCCCGGTTCACGTATCCCGTTCACACGCGTGCGGTTGACCTCGGGCGGCCCGAGGGGGTCAGACCGGGCGGATGTCGAGGTCGAGCACGGTCAGCTTGGACAGCGACGTGTCGGCCGTGCTGCCGTCGGCGCGGGGGAAGTTGAAGCGGCTGGCGATGCCGTCGCCGTAGGTGGCCGCGAACTCGTGCGGCAGAACCACTCCGGCCAGGACGGTGGGGCGCAGGTAGTTGCGGCGGGCGTCGGCGATCTGGTCGAGCACACCCTCGGCGTCGCCGAGCGGGGGCAGGCGCAGCAGGGCGAGGTCGGCCCGCTCCAGGGGCTTGGCGTACTCGTTGAGGTGCAGACGGCGGGTGTCGTGCGCCGTCCAGCCGTCACGACGGGGGTTGGTCTGGGCCGCCGCGGTGGCCTCCGGATCGGGATCGGCCGGCACCGACAGGTCGTCGAGCCGGCCCACGGCCAGCAGGTGGGGGCTGTAGCCGCGCTCGGTGGCGATGCTCGCGGAGGCCCGCTGGGCCACGGCGACCGCCACACCGTAGGCGTGCCGCAGCGACGCCGAGCGCACGTAGAGCACGTGCGCCGGTTCCGCGGCCCAGGACCCGGCGTCGATGATCAGTTCTGCCGGGGCGGTCGCCGCCAGGGCGGCCCAGGTGTGCAGGTGCCACTCGGGGCCGACGGTGGTGCGCCACCAGGACGCCGGTTCGTTCATGCCCCATTTCTATCCGATGGGTACGACAACCTGATTTACCTGATTGTGCGGCGGGGGAGAATCCGGCCGTAACGCGCGGCGGGCTGAATCGGAACCATGATTACCGCCGGCGTCGCGTTCTCCGTGCTGGTCGTCCTGGTCGTCGGCATCGCCGTCGCCCGCAAGATCGACGGCGACAGCGCCAACTACCTGGTGGCCGGGCGGCAGCTCGGGGTGCCGCTGGTAGCGGTGGCCCTGACCACCGCCGCCGTCGACAGCAACGCCACCGTCGGCAACACCGACCTGAGCGCCGGGTACGGCTTCTGGGCCGGGGCCTCGCTGGCCCTCGGCCTGGCCGTGTGCCTGCTGCTGGCCGGGTTGTTCCTGGCCGGGCCGATGAACCGGATGGGTCTGCTCACCCTCGGCGACTTCTTCGCCCGCCGCTACAACCGGCCGGTCGAGGTGGTCGCCTCGGCCCTGATGATCTTCGCCTTCACCATCCTGCTGGCCGGCAACCTGGTGGCGATGGGCTTCCTGATGGAGACCTTCACCGGCCTGCCCTACGACGCCGGGGTGGTGCTCGCGGTCTGCCTGGTGCTGGCCTACACGGTCGGCGGCGGCCTCTACTCGGACGCCTACACGGCCGTCATCCAGGCCGTCATCACCGGCGTCGCCACCCTCGTGCTGTTCGCCTGGGTGGCCACCACCTACGGCATCTCCACCCCGGCCGGCCTCGGCCCGTTCGACCTGGGCCAGCTCACCGACACCGGCCAGGGAGCCGCGGTGAACTGGGCCACGCTCGTCTCGCTCGGCATCGGCGACCTGGTGGCCATCGACTTCATGCAGCGGGTGTTCGCGGCCCGCACCCCCGAGATCGCGCGGCGGGCCTGCTTCATCGGCGCCGGGGCCACGGCCGTGGTCGGCGTGCTGTGGTCGCTGATCGCCCTGAGCACCGCACCCGAGCTGGGCCTGAACAGCGAGAACGGGCCGATCGTGTACCAGCTGCTCGACGGTCACGCCCCGGTGCTGCTGGCTGTGCTGTCACTCTCCGGCATCGTCGCGGCCTCGTTCTCCACCGCGTCGGGTGCCGTCCTGGCCACGTCGGCGGTGGCCGTGCGCAACATCGCCGGGGTGCGCCGCGAGGTCGCGCCCGGTCACCGCGACCCGCTGCTGCGCTGGACGCGGGTGGCGATGCTCCCGGTGGTCCTGGTCGCCGTGGTGCTGGCGATCCGGGTCAGCCAGACCGGCATCCTGCTCACGCTCGCCTTCGACCTGATGCTGGCCTGCCTGGCGGTTCCGTTGCTGCTCGGGCTCTTCTGGACGCGATCGACGTCCACCGCCGCGCTCGTGGGTGCGGGTGTGGGCCTGGTGGTTCGGCTGGTGCTGCTGGCCCTCGTGCCCACCCTCTACGGTGTGCCCAATGATCTGCTGTACATCGAGAACACCATGGTGGACGCCGGTCTGGACGGCTGGGCCACGTTCATCGCCGCGCTGGCCGGCCTGGTCGCCTTCGTGCTGACGGCCCTGGTGACCCGGCCGCGGGCGGGTGAGGAGACCGACCTGCGGCACCGGGCCCGGCTGTCTTCGGTCGGCTGAGCGGGAACGGCCGTCAGCCGCACTTCGCCCGGTAGGCCTTCATGGCCGAATCATGTTGTGCGGCCAGGTTCTTGGTCCCGGCCAGAAGATCACCGGCGACGTCCTGGACCGCCCGCAGGTCGTCGGCGGCGAGGGCGCAGTCGCCGACCTGGATCAGCGACTGGGCGTCGAGAACATAGGAGAGGGCGGCGTCGCGGCGGCGCACACTGGAATCCGCGTCGCCGTCGTCCCGCGCCTCCTCGGCCACCCGTACCGCTCGCAGGAACGACTGATGGCCCTGGTCGTTGCGGCCCACGGAGTAGTACACCAGGCCCTCGCCCCGGTGCGCCTCGGCCACGGTGAGAGCGTCCGCCGGAGGGACGTTCTGGGCCCGGCGGTAGAACGCCAGCGCGTCGTTCAGCGACCGCCCCCCGATGCGCAGGGCCTCGGCGATCTCCAGGTATTCCAGGCCGGTGACGCCGACCCCGTCGATCTCGTCGACCAGCGCCTTGGCCTTGCTGCCCCGCAGCGCCAGCTCGGCGGTGAACTGCTGCCCGTTCTCCCGCACCAGCGCATCATGTTTCAGCTGCACGATGTCTTCGGTGACGGCCAGCACCGCCTGCTGGCGGGCCAGCAGGTTGCCACGTCCTCGGCGTCTGCCTGGCGGTTCATCACGGCCAGGGCGGCCGCTGCCGCGACTGCCGACACCAGCGAGACGGCCAGCGAGATCCAGGCCACCCAGCGGCCACCGGGGTCGGGGTGGTGGGAAAGATCGGGGCGGCGACTGCGGTCGGCGTGGTCCGGGGCGCCGGGGTGGTGCTCGCCGGTGGCATCGGTCTGCGCAATGCGGCCGGATGCGCGGGCCGGGTGGTGCGGTTCGGGGACGCCGGTGGTCGCCTCGGGCGTGGAGGCGACCCTGGGTGGCTTGCCGGCTGGGTGGTGCGGTTCGGGGACGCCGGTGGTCGCCTCGGGCGTGGAGGCGAACCTGGGTGGCGTGCCGGCTGGGCGGGCCGGTTCGAGGACGCCGGTGGTTGCCGTGGGCGCGTAGGCCGACCTGGGTGGCGCAGGGGCGGGTGGCGCAGGGTCCGGAGACGCGGCGTCGGGGGCCGCGCCCTGGGCGTGGCCGAGAGGCTCCGCGGTGTGCGCGGCTGCGGAACGCCCCGGCGCACCCGATGGTTCGGGTGGCTCCGGGAGAGGCGGGGGCGCGGCGCCGGGCACACCGAGAATATGCCGATCCCGGCGGCCGTCCGGACAGGCCCTGGTGCGGGTTAAGGGGCGATCCTGCCCAGACTCTCGCCTACTGGTCTTCTTCGACCTCGCCGCCCTGCTTCGACAGCAGCGCCCAGAGCGCCATCAGAACCAGGGCCGTCCAGAAGAATCCCATGAGCTGCGTCCAATCCGTTGCGAGGTTCAACGTCATTGAACACCGATGTCCCCACTCGTGCATCCGGAAGGGATTCGACCGCGATGGGCGGTTCAGCGCGGATGGGCCCGGAACCAGGTGAGGCGGTCGGCCGGGTCGGGGCCACGGCGCGGGCGGACCGGGGCAGGATCGTCGTGACTCCTTGCATAGCAGGAGAACTCGGTGGTCAGGATGCCGTGCCCGGAGCTCAGGCCGGGCAGGGCACGGCTCAGTCCCGGCACCCGCCCCGACGGCATCGAGCCGTGCAGCACCACGCTGCGCCCGGTCGGCCGGGCGTCGCCCACCCGTGCGCCGAGCCGGCCGAGCGTGGTCAGGACGGCGGGCAGGGCCGCCTCCGGCACCTCCAGCTCGAACCGGTCGACCGGGTGGCACACGCCGGTGCCCGCCCGGGCCAGGGCCTGGTGCACGACGCTGGGGGCCAGGTGCCGGAAGTCCCCGGCCACCGTGGACACCGACTTGTTGAACTTCTCGTGCATCCGGCTCTGGCGCGGGCAGTAGGCGGACGCGGTCATGGTGATCCGGCAGTCGGTCACCGCCCAGCCGGAACGCCCGGCCCGCAACGACTGTCGCACCCCCTCCTCGGTGGCCGCGATGAACGCCGTGGGCAGACGGCCACGTTCGATGCCGGGTGAGAAGAGGATGCCGCTGTTCTCCGGCAGCGGTTCCACGCGCAGCCCGAGCCCAGCCAGATACGGATTGCCCGCCACCCCGATCGTCTCGGTGGCGTTACCGGTGCCGATCACCCGCTCGATGCACAGCACCGACTGCCCGGAGAACCGCACCCGCACGCCGAACCGTTCCTCCAGCACGGCCGCGATGACCTCCTGCTGCACCTCGCCGTACAGGCTGACCGCAGCCTCCTGGTCGGCCTCGCTCAGCTCCAGGGCGATCAGCGGGTCTTCATCGGCGAGCTCCTGCAACGCCTGGAAGGCTCGCGTGCGCTGCGCCGCCTCTACCGGCTCGACCAGGGCACGCACCGTCGCGGGTGGGAAATGCTGTGCCGGGCGCGGGGATCCGGAGCCCACGTCGTCCCCGATTCTGGACCGCGAGAGCCCCACCACGGCACCCACCTGCCCCGCCCGGATCTCGTGCGTGGGCCGCAGGCCCTCGGCGGTGCTCACCCAGAGCCCGGTGACCAGTTGCGGTTCCCGCCCGGCCAGGCTCAGGCGACAACGACGGACGACGTTCCCCTTCCACACCCGCACCCAGGTGCGCCGCTGGCCGCCGGCGTCGCGGTCGATGGCGAAAGTGGTCGCGGCGACCGGGCCACCGGCGTCGGCACCGGCCCGGGGGAGCCGGGCGATCGCCGCCAGCAGCGGGTCCAGTCCGGCGCCGGTCAGGGCGGACCCGGCCAGCACCGGCACGGCGACGGCGTCGCGCCACAGCACCTGATCCACCAATCGGGCCGGAACAGGCCGGTTCTCGGCCCATCTCCGCAGGATGCGGTCGTCGCGGACGGCGAGCGCCTCGACCACCTCGTCGCCGGTGGGGTCGAGCGGGTGCACGGCGGCGTGCGCGGTTCCCTCGTGCTCGACCCGGGTGACCGGCACGGCCGCCTCGGTGAGGTGCTCGTGGATCTGGGCGACGACGGCCGCGGTGTCGGCCCCGGCGCGGTCGGTCTTGTTCACGAAGATCAGCGCCGGGATGCCCGCGCGGGCCAGGGCGCGCCAGATCTGCACGGTCTGCGACTGCACGCCCTCGACCGCCGACACCACCAGGATCGCGGCGTCGAGCACGCCGATGCTGCGCTCCACCTCGGCGATGAAGTCCGGGTGTCCGGGGGTGTCGACGACGGTGACGGTGAGGTCGCCGAGCGCGAAACCGGTGACGGCCGCGCGGATCGTGATGCCGCGCCGGCGTTCCAGGTCCATCGAGTCGGTGCGGGTGGTGCCGGCGTCGACGCTGCCCAGGGTGCTGGACGCGCCGGTCTCGAACAGCAGCCGTTCGGTCAGGCTGGTCTTGCCGGCATCAACATGTGCGACGACGCCGAGGGTGAGTGAGGGCATGCGGGAGCTCCACGGTCGGTCCGGTCAGGGGACGGGGCGTGGTGGTTGCTCGCATGCTGATGACTCCTTCGACCGACGGATACCGATGGACGCCGTGCGCCGTCGAGTATCCGGACGCCCGCGGGACAACGGCAACCGAATATTCGCCCGGGGCGGGTCGCGACCGGGCCGGAGGTGACATCGGATAGTGTGCGGGAACGGTCGCGGATCAGCAGGACGTGAGCAGAGTCGTCAGCCGGCGGCCGTTCTCGTGCATCCCTCGATGCCGACGTGCGACGCGGTGCCCGAGAAGGAGCCGACGGCAAGACATCTCGGACACAGGTTCGGCTCACTGAAGTGACACCCGTTGCTGCCCGGGTCCGGATGATGTGGAATCCCCTGTGCACTAAGTGATCCCGGCGGCTTGACGAGGAGGAGATTCTGGCATCTGCCCCGTCGGAAATGTGGATCAACGGTAATGTTCTGCCACAAAGAGGTCTGCGCAGGACGGGGGCTCGCCACCGTCAGGTGTATCGACGTCTCTACGGGGGAGGCGGGCATGAGTGCGACCGAAGGATTCGTGGCGTCCGGGAATCATCCATATCACCAGTGCCGAACTCAGTTCCAGACCCGGCCCGGGCCGGGTCTCGCCGATCTCGTCGTCATCGTGGGACTGAGCGGGATGTATGCGCACGGTCTGTGCACCGCGCTCGCCGAGTCCGGACTGCCCTGCTGCTGCGTTCCGGCCGCCGGTGAACTGTCACAGGTGGTCGAGGCCGCCGACAGCGTGCTGGTGGTGGTGCCGCAGGAGCTGGTCGGCGACATCGTTGCCCAGGTGCCGCGGGGGCGGCGCCCGGCGGTGCGGCTGGCGCTGCTGCTGGCCGACCGCGACCCGCGCAGTTATGCCCGGGCGTTACACCTGGGGGCCGTGGGGCTGGTGCCTCTGGAGTCCGAATTACCAGATCTGATCCATGTTTTGAGTTCTGCGCAGCGTAACCGTACTGTGCTCCCGGTGGACGTCGTCCGGGCCCTGGCCCGATCCGTCTCCGCCGTCGGCACCGAGCTGTCCGAGGCGGAGCGCGCCTGGCTGACCGAGCTGGCCGGCGGCCGCACGGTGGGCGACCTGGCGCGCCGCAGCTCCTACTCGGAGCGGGAGATGTATCGCGTCCTCGCGAGGCTCTACCGCCGGCTGGGGGCCACCAACCGGGCCGCTGCGCTGATCGCGGCCCAGCGGGCCGGGCTGCTGACGTGAGAGCGGTTCAGGTGCACCTGGTGGATCTTCCCGCGCTCTACTCCAGCGGTCTGCGCCATGCGCTCGCCGGGGCCGGTCTGCGGCAGGTGGTCATCAGTTCGCTCGACGGCCTGGTCGGTGCGGTGCCGCCGGAAGATCCCTTCGTGGTGGTGGTGCCGCGCAGCCGGGTCGCCGGGGTGTCGCGGGCGCTGGGTCAGGAGGTGGACGGCACCCGCTGCGCGGTGGTGGAACTGGTCGAGACGATGAGCGGTGCGGAGTTCGCCGACGCCGTGGCCCGTGGGTCGCTCGGGGTCGTGGAGATGGACGCGGATCCCGAGATCATCGTGGAGGCGGTGCGTTCGGCCGCCCGGGGGCAGTTCCTGGTTCCCGAGGTGGCCCGGCAGCTGCTGGCCCGCTCCGACGCCGAGGCGGACGTACCGGCTCTTGGAACAGAGGAGATCGAATGGCTACGCCGACTCGGACAGGGCGTCACGGTGGCGGCCCTGGCACACGCCGCCGCCTACTCCGAACGCGAGATGTACCGCGTGCTCTCGCGCGTCTACCAGAGGCTGGGAGCGGCCAGCCGCACCCAGGCACTGCTGAACGCCCAGCGCTGGGGACTGCTCGATGAGTAGGCCCGTGCCGCTGGTGGACGTGCACTGGCTGGGGTCCCGCCGCGACAGCGTGGCGCTGTTCCAGGTCGACGACGACTCCGCCGCCTACTACGAGGCGCACATCCCCGGCGCCCTCCCGCTCGCCACCTACGACGAGCTGTACGAGGAGGTGCGCCGGGGTCCGCTGACCCAGGCCAACTTCGAGCGCCTGATGACGCGTAAGGGGATCAGCCCCGACGACCACGTGGTGCTCTACTCCGCGGGTGACGGCAGCTACGCGGCCTTCGCCTACTGGCTCATGCACCTCTACGGCCACCGTCGCCTGAGCCTGCTCGACGGCGGGATGGCCGGCTGGTTACGGGCCGGCCGCGACGTGGAGGCCGAGGTGCCCGAAATCTATGTGAAACAAGACTATTCCAGCCCGGGCCGCGACCCGTGGGCCATGCTCCAGCGCGACGAGCTGCTGGAACGCTATGTGGAGCGTCCTCTTCCGACGCTGCTCGTGGACTGCCGAACGCCGGCCGAGTACGAGGGCAGCGGGCACCACCAGCTCGACATCCCGCTGGAACGGCACCGGGTGACCGGCCACATCGCCGGCTCGGTCAACGTGCCCTCCGGCACCATGCTGGAGGGCGGACGGTTCCGGCCGGTCGACGAACTGCGGGACGTCTTCGGGCGGGCCGGTCTCACCCCGGAGTCCGACGTGGCCGTGTACTGCCGTGTGGCGGAACGCAGTTCGCTGTTGTGGTTCGTGCTCTCGGAACTGCTCGGGCATCCACGGGTTCGACACTACGTGGGTGGATGGGCGGAGTACGGCAGTTTGGTCGACGTTCCGGTGGCGCGATCCTGACCAGCCGCGCGGCGATCCTGGCAGAACCCTGACAGTTGCCCGGCAGTCACCTGACGGATGACCCGTCAGCAGGTGTGGATCCGTTGACGCCGGAAAACCGTTCATGGACGCTACTTCTCATGTCCCATGACAAACGGTTCCGCCAGGTGATCGTGGCCCGGATCCGCCCCGGCACCGAAGACGCCGTGGCCGGCATCTTCCGCGCCTCCGACGAGACCGACCTGCCGCACGCCATCGGGGTTCGGGAGCGCTCGCTCTACAGCCTCGACGACCTCTACGTGCACGTCATCGAGTTCGACAAGAACGCCGACGAGGCGATGAGCATCGGGGTGCGGCTGCCCGGGTTCAGCGACATCAGCGAACAGCTCAAACCCTATATCCGTCCCTATCTTTCCACCTGGCGCTCACCCGCCGACGCCTCCGCCCGGCAGTTCTACTCCTGGCGGCCGGACCGGTGAGCTGGACGCACTGCGCGGGCTGCGGGCACCTGCTCTACCGGCGCCGGCTCACCCGTGACCTCGAGGTGTGCAGCGAGTGCGCCCACCACCACCGGCTGACGGCGGCGGAACGGGTGGCCCAGCTGACCGACCCGCACAGCTTCCGCCCGGTGCCGGTGCCGGCCGGGCCGGACGACCCGCTCGGCTTCACCGACTCCCGGCCCTATCCCGAGCGGCTGGCCGCGGCCCGGGCGGCCACGGGCACGGACGACGCGGTGCTGACCGGCACGGCCGCCGTCGGTGGCGTCGAATGTGTGCTGGTCGTGCTGGATTTCGCCTTCCTGGGCGGCAGCATGGGCGTGGCGGTGGGCGAGGCCGTGGTGACGGCGGCCGACCTGGCCCGGGCCCGCTCCCTGCCGCTGGTGCTGGTCACCGCCTCGGGCGGCGCCCGCATGCAGGAGGGTGTGCTCTCGCTGATGCAGATGGCACGCACGGCCCAGGCCGTGGCCCGCCTGCGCGAGGCCGGGCTGCTCACCGTGTGCCTGCTCACCGATCCCACCTTCGGCGGGGTGACGGCGTCGTTCGCCTCGCTCGGCGACGTGCTGATCGCCGAGTCCGGTGCCCGGGTGGGGTTCGCCGGGCCCCGGGTGATCCGGCAGACCGTGCGGGAGGAACTGCCGGAGGGGTTCCAGCGGGCGCCGTCGCTGCTGGCCCAGGGGCTCGTCGACCGGGTGGAGGACCGGGAGCAGTTGCGCCCGGTGCTGTCCCGGTTGCTGCGCCTGCACACCGCGGGGGCCGGCGACGACCTGGCGGTGATCCAGCACCTGCCGCAGGCCCGGGAAGCAGTCACGGTGCCGGACGCCTGGGAGGTGGTCGGCCGCGCCCGGCACACCGGCCGCCCGACCACCCGGGACTACCTGGCCAGCGCGTTCGACGACTTCGTCGAGCTGCACGGCGACCGCGCGCACGGTGACGACCCGGCCGTGGTGGGCGGGGTCGCCGCGATCGGCGGTCGCTCGGTGGTGGTGGTCGGTCACCAGAAGGGGCATGACACGGCCGAACTCGTGCGCACCAACTTCGGCATGCCGCACCCGGAGGGATACCGCAAGGCCCTGCGGCTGTTCCGGCACGCCGAACGGCTCGGGCTGCCGGTGGTCACGCTGATCGACACCCCCGGCGCCTACCCGGGGGTGGCGGCCGAGCAGCGGGGGCAGTCGATCGCGATCGCCGAGCTGATCGCGGCCTCCAGCCGCCTGAGGGTTCCGCTGGTCGGCGTGGTGACCGGGGAGGGCGGCAGCGGCGGCGCCCTGGCGCTGGCCACCGGTGACCGGCTGCTGGTGCTGGAGAATGCCTTCTTCTCGGTGATCAGCCCGGAGGGCTGCGCGTCCATCCTGTGGCGCACCGCCGAGGCCGCGCCGCAGGCCGCTCAGGCCCTCCGGCTCACCGCCCCCGACCTGCTGCGGCTGGGCATCGCCGACCAGGTGGTGCCCGAGCCGGGCGACGGGGCCCACGCCGATCCGTCGGCGGCGGCCGGGCTGCTGCGTACCGCCGTCGTCACCGCACTGAACCAGATCTGCCCCTGGGACGCCGAGAGCCTGCTGCGCGAGCGTGAACAGCGCATCGGCCGCCTCGGGCAGACGTCCCTCCTGGCCGAAGGAGCCACCGCATGAACGAGCCGGTCAGCAAACTCACCCCGGTCGCCTCCCGCCCCGACGACGGCAACCTCCTCGACCAGGCCCTGACCCTGGTGCGCGGACTGCCCGGCCCGCTGCGCCGGATCAGCGTGCGCAGCGGCGACACCGCCGTCGAGATCGACTGGGAGCCGGGCGAAACCGCGCAGACCCCGGCCGCGCCACCGGAACCCGCGGACGACCTGCACGTCGTGCCCGCGCCCCTGGTCGGCACCTTCTACCGCGCCCCGGCCCCCGGCGCCGCCCCGTTCGTCGAGGTCGGCACCGCGGTGGAGCCCGGCCAGACGCTCGGCATCGTCGAGGCGATGAAGCTGCTCAACCCGATCGTCTGCGAGGTCACCGGCCAGGTGGTGGAACTGCTGGCCACGGACGGGGAGCCGGTGCAGTTCGACCAGCCCCTGGTCCGGATCTCCCCGGCCGGGTGAGACGGGTGTTCGGTACCGTCCTGATCGCCAACCGCGGCGAGATCGCGCTGCGTGTGGCCCGCACCTGCCGCGAGCTCGGCATCCGCACCGTGGCCGTGCACTCCACCGCCGACCGGGACTCGGCCGTGGTCCGCTTCGCCGACCGGGCCGTGCAGATCGGCCCGGCCGCCCCGCGGCGCAGCTACCTGAACATCCCGGCGGTGATCGAGGCCGCCCGGGCCACCGGCGCCGACGCGATCCACCCCGGCTACGGCTTCCTCTCCGAGGACCCGGACTTCGCCGAGATCTGCGCCGAGGCCGGGATCGTCTTCATCGGGCCGCCGCCACGGGTGATGCAGCAGCTCGGCAACAAGGCGGTGGCCCGGGAGCTGATGGCCGCCGCCGGCCTGCCGCTGCTGCCCGGCGTGGTCAAGCCGGTGGCCGACCTGGAGGAGGCCCGGGAGGTGACCGCCCGCATCGGTTTTCCCCTGGTGATCAAGGCCGCGGCCGGTGGCGGCGGGCGCGGCATCACCGTGGTGCGGCACCCCTCGGACTTCGCCGCTGCCTACACCGGAACCCGCCGGACGGCGCAGAGCGTGTTCGGCGACAGCTCGGTCTACATCGAGCGCTACCTCGACCGGGCCCGGCACGTCGAGGTGCAGGTGCTGGTCGACCAGCACGGCAACGGCCTGCACCTGGGCGAGCGGGACTGCTCGGTGCAGCGCCGGCACCAGAAGCTGGTGGAGGAGGCCCCGGCGCCGGGCCTGACCGCGCGGCAGCGTGAGCAGATCGGTGAGCTGGCGGTGCGCGGCGCGCTGGCCGTTGGCTACACCGGGGTCGGCACCCTGGAGTTCCTTCTCGACGAGGAGGGGAACTTCGCCTTCATGGAGATGAACGCCCGCATCCAGGTGGAACATCCGGTGACCGAGATGGTGACCGGCCTGGACCTGGTGCGGGAGCAGATCCGGGTGGCCGCCGGTCATCCGCTGGAACTACGGCAGGGCGACGTGGCCCTGACCGGGACGTCGATCGAGTGCCGGATCAACGCCGAGGACCCGCTGCGCGACTTCGCCCCCGCACCAGGCCTTCTGGAGGTGCTGGAGCTGCCGGGCGGGCCCGGGGTGCGGGTCGACACCGGGTGTGCCGCGGGCACCCCGGTCAGCCAGCACTACGACTCACTGCTGGCCAAGCTGGTGGTCTGGGCGCCGGACCGGCCGCAGGCGATCGCCCGGATGCAGCGCTGCCTCGGGGAACTGCGGATCAGCGGCCGCGGCCTGGCCACCACCCGCGAACTGCACCAGAACATCCTGGCCTCCGGGGCCTTCCGGGAGGGTCGGCACCACACCGGATTCCTCGACGGCCCCGAGTCGCCCCTGCCCGTGATCGAAGGGAAAGCATCGTGACCGCAACCACCTTCGCCCTGCCCGACCTGATGAACCTGCTGGCCCGGGTCGGGCTGCCGGCCGCCGAGCGCACCGACGACCCGTCGCTGACGCTGACCGACATCGGCCTGGACTCGCTGGCCTTCCTCCAGCTCCAGACCCTGCTCCAGCAGCAGCACGGAGTCTCCATCGACGAGAGCGAGGAGGCCGCGGACTACCCGCTCGGCCGTCTCGTGGAACTCGTGAACAGCAGCGCCGAGCAGGAGGTCTCGCAGCCGTGACCGATCAGATCACCGAGCCCGCCGGGCACGTCGACAACGAGGTGGTGATCGCCGCCCCGTTCGGCCTGGTCTGGGACCGCACCAACGACGTGGCCGGCTGGCCGGACCTGTTCAGCGAGTACGCCCGGGCGGAGATCCTCGCCCGGGAGGGCGACACCGTGACGTTCCGGCTCTCGATGCACCCGGACGAGAACGGCATCGTCTGGACCTGGGTGTCCGAGCGCACCGCCGACCGCTCGCGGCGCGAGGTGAACGCCCGGCGGGTGGAGCCCGGCCCGTTCGAGTTCATGAACATCCGCTGGACCTACGAGGAGACACCCGAAGGGGTGCGGATGCGATGGGTCCAGGACTTCCGGATGCGGCCGGGAGCACCGGTGGACACCCCCACCATGACCGAGCGGATCAATCACAACACCGGAATCCAGATGGCCCGGATCCGGGAGAAACTGGAGGCGGTCGCAGATGTCTGAGAACCTCTACCCCACGGTGCGTGTCGCGGACATCCCGGCCGACCGCCGGCGCGGCGGCGACCTGCGCACCCTGCTCACGCCGTCGCGGTGCGGCTCCACCTCGGGCTTCATGGGCGTGGTGAAGCTGGAGCCGGGCGACGTGGTCACCGAGCACTACCACCCCTACTCGGAGGAGTTTCTCTACTGCGTCAGCGGTTCCGTCACCCTGCGGCTCGACGGGCAGCCCCGGCCGCTGGGCGCGGAGGAGGCCGTGCTGATCCCGATCGGCGTGCGGCACCGGCTGGAGAACCACGGCACCGAGACCGCGCACCTGGTGTTCCAGCTGGCCCCGCTGGCCCCCCGGCCCGAACTGGGGCACGTGGACACCGAGGAACCACGGGTGGTCTCCGCCGTACTGCCCGAGGGCGCGGTCGTCGGCGAGGCCCCGCGATGACCTCGCGCGCAGCGGTGGTCACCGGGATCGGGGTGGTCGCCCCCGGCGGTGTGGGCCGGGACGCGTTCTGGCAGCTGCTGATCGACGGGCGCACCGCCACCCGCCGGATCACCTTCTTCGACGCCTCCGGGTTCCGCTCGCAGATCGCCGCCGAGGTGGATATCGACATGCGGGCGGCCGGGCTGACCCCGCAGGAGATCGCCCGCACCGACCGGTTCGTGCAGTTCGCGCTGGTCGCGGCGGACGAGGCGGTGCGCGACGCGGGCCTCGACCTGACCAGCGGCAGCGACGTCGACCACGACCGGCTGGCGGTGAGCCTGGGCAGCGCGGTGGGCGCCACCATGCGGCTGGAGGACGAGTACGTCGACGTCAGCGACGGCGGCCGGCAGTGGCTGGTAGACCCGGCCTACGGCAGCAACTTCCTCGACCGGGTGCTGATCCCCAGCAGCGGCGCCGCCGAACTGGCCGCGCGTTACCACGCCCACGGCCCGGCGTCGCTGATGTCCACCGGCTGCACCTCCGGCATCGACGCCGTCGGGTACGGCCTCCAGCTGATCGAGGAGGGCTCGGCCGACGTGGTGGTGGCCGGGGCCTCGGACGCCCCGATCTCGCCGATCTCGGTGGCCTGTTTCGACGCGATCCGGGCCACCTCGTCGCGGAACACCTCGCCGGAGACCGCCTCCCGGCCGTTCGACGCCACCCGCGACGGCTTCGTGATGGGGGAGGGCTCGGCCGTGCTGATCCTGGAGGAGGAGGCGCACGCCCGGGCCCGGGGCGCCCGGGTGTACGCCCGGGTGAGTGGATTCGCCAACCGCTCCAACGCCTTCCACATGACCGGGCTGCGGCCGGACGGTCTGGAGATGAGCGTGGCCATCGACGAGGCGATGCGTCAGTCCGGGGTGGGCCCGGACGAGGTGGACTACGTCAACGCGCACGGCTCCGGCACCAAGCAGAACGACCGGCACGAGACCGCCGCGGTGAAGCGCAGTCTCGGCGAGCACGCCTACGACACGCCGATGAGCTCGATCAAGTCGATGGTCGGGCACTCGCTCGGCGCGATCGGCTCGATCGAGGTGGCGGCCTGCGCCCTGGCCATCCGTTACGGCGTGGTGCCGCCCACCGCCAACCTGGAGAACCCGGACCCGGACTGCGATCTGGACTACGTGCCGAAGATCGCCCGGGACCTGCCGGTCGACGTGGCGCTGTCGGTCGGCAGCGGGTTCGGCGGGTTCCAGTCGGCCATCGTGCTGACCGGCCCGGACCGGGTGCCGCGGTGAGCCGGGCCGTGGTGACCGGGATCGGCGTGGTGGCCCCCACCGGGGTCGGCGCCGGCCGGCACTGGGAGAGTGTGAGGGCCAACCGGTTACGCGTGACCGCGCTGCCGGAGGGGCGGGCCGCCACCTACGGCGTTTCGCTGGCCGGGCAGGTGCCGCAGTTCACCCCGGACGAGCATGTGGACGAACGGCTGCTGGTGCAGACCGACCGGTGGACCTGGTTCTCGCTGGCCGCGGTCCGGATGGCTCTGGACGACAGCGGTTTCGACCCGGCGGTGCGTGACCCGTACTCGGTCGCGGTGTCGCTGGCCGCGGCCTCCGGGGGCAACGAGTTCGGCCAGCGCGAGATGACCAGCCTGTACACGCAGGGCCCGAAGGCGGTCACGGCCTACCAGTCGATCGCCTGGTTCTACGCCGCCAGCACCGGCCAGGCCTCGATCCGGCACGGGCTCAAGGGCTCGTCCAGCGTGCTGGTCACCGAGGGTGCCGGTGGACTGGACAGCATCGGGCACGCCCGGCGGGTGATCCGGCGCGGCACCGGCAGCGTGCTGGCCGGGGGAACCGAGGCCGGCCTGTCGCCCTACGCCCTGGCCTGCCAGGCCGCGGCCGGGCGGATGAGCCCGAAAACCGCTCCCACCGAGGCGTACACGCCGTTCGACGTGCGGGCCAGTGGTTTCGTGCCGGGCGAGGGCGGCGCCGTGCTGCTGATCGAGGACGACGAGACGACCGGCCCCGCCCGGCGGGTCTACGGCGAGATCGCCGGCTACGCCGCCACGCACGACGGCGAGACCGACACCCGATCGCCCGCGCAGTTCGCCCGGGCGATGCGCCTGGCCCTGGCCGACGCCGGGGTGGGGCCGGGCGACGTGGACCTGGTGATCGCCGACGCGGCCGGCGACGCAATCCGGGACCGGATGGAGATCGAGGCGCTGCAAGCGGTTTTCGGCGACCGGGAGATCCCGGTGCCGGTGGCCGCGCCGCAGGCCCTGGTGGGCCGGCTCAGCGTGGGCGGCTCGGCGCTGGCGGCGGCCACGGCCCTGCTGTGCATCCGTGACGGCCTGCTGCCCGCCGTCGGCAACCTGCGTCATCCGGTGCACGCGCCCGGGCTGGAACTGGTGCGCACGCCGCGTTCCGCCCCGGTCGGCACCGTGCTCGTGAATGCCCGAGGCCTGGGCGGTTTCAACAGCTGCCTGGTGCTCCGCCGTTACCACCCGGAGGGGTGACATGACCGTCGTCCGTACGATTCTGCGCATGCGGGCCCGCGAGGGCCAGGAGAACGCCTTCGAGACCGCCTGGAAGGGCGCGGCCCGCCGGATCAGCCTGGTGCCGGGATGTCTGGGTCAGCAGCTGCTGCGCGACGAGTCCGACCCGCGTACCTTCCTGGTGGTGGCCGACTGGGTGGACCGCGCCTCGGTGGACGCGTTCGGCCGTTCGGACCTGCGCGAGCACCTCACCGAGGCGCTGCGCGACCTGCGCGAGGACGCCTCCCGGTCCACCTTCACCCTGCTGGAGTCGATCGAGGCCGACGACTCCCGGCCGGTGCGGGTGGACGTGTCCACCAGCGTGCAGCCCGGTGAGGAGGCCGATTTCGAGCGTGCCTACCTGACCGTGGCCGACCGGGTGTCGGGTGCGCCCGGCCATCTGCGCGAGGAGCTGCTGCGCGAGCCGGACGGCCTGCGCTACCACATCTTCGCCGAGTGGGAGTCGGAGCGGCAGTTCCTGGAATGGGTGGAGGACCCGGCCCACCTGAAGGACGCCGGCCCGCTGGCCCGCTGGTTGTCGGTCGACTTCAGTCGCCAGATCTTCCAGATCCGGCAGCGACCGGTCACGGCTCGCGTCGTCCCTGATTCACCCACCGCCACAACGACAATGGTAAACGACGCGGAGGTGCTCGTGGTCGGCGCCGGCCCGGCCGGCCTGACCCAGGCGATCGAGCTGGCGCGCCGCGGCATCCGGGTGCGCGTGGTGGACCGGCGGGAGCAGCCCTCCGGCCAGGCCGACAAGGCCATCGGCATCCACTGCCGCACGATGGAGGTGTGGGAACGGCAGGGCGTGGTGACCCAGGCGATCGACGCGGGCACCTGGCTGCACGGCCAGACCGTCTACGTGAACGGCCGTCTCACCCACCAGGTGGACTGGGCGGGCCTGGACGAGCTGCCCTACGCCCACCTCGGGCTGCCGCAGTACGAGACCGAGCGGATCCTGACCCAGCGGCTGAACGAGCTGGGAGTGCAGGTGGAGCGCGGCGTCTCGCTGATCTCGATGACCCAGGACGAGGAGGGCGTGACCGCGCGGCTGTCGAACGGCACGGCCCGCGTGCGGTACCTGGTCGGGTGCGACGGCGCGCACAGCGCCGTGCGCGAGCAGCTCGGGCTGACCTTCGAGGGCGGGCTGTCGATGTTCCCGCAGCTGTTCATGCTGGCCGACGTGGACCTGGACTGGGAGATGCCGGCCGGGCACCTGCTGCGGTTCGTCCGGATCGAGGAGGACGGCGACTTCACCGGGATGCTGGTCTGCGTGCCGCTGAAGGGGAAGAACCGTTACCGGGTGGCCACTCTCGCGCCCGAGCACTACCAGCAGGCGGTGGGCACCGGAGTGGTGCCGGCCGGTTTCTCGCAGGAGTACGACCCGCCCGCGCTGGCCGACGTGCAGGGCGTGCTGGACGAGCTGGCGCCCTCCGCCACCACCGCGAGCAACCTGCGCTGGGCCTCGATCTTCCGGATCAAGCACGGCATCGTCGACCGGTACCGCGAGGGCCGGGTCTTCGTCGCCGGTGACGCCGCGCACCTGCACCCGCCCGCCGGCGGCCAGGGCATGAACACCGGCATCCAGGACGCCTGGAACCTGGGCTGGAAGCTGGCCCTGGTGCTGCGCGGCCAGGCCCGGCCCGCGTTGCTCGACAGCTACGACACCGAACGCCGCCCGGCCGGGCGGGCGATCGTGGACCGCGCCGTCAACCTGGCCTTCACCGACGAGATGGACATGGAGGACCAGAAGGCGCAGTTCCTGCTGGAGATGCAGATGACGATGAACTACGCCGGCAGCCCGCTGGTGGGGGAGCGGCTGGGCGAGGGGGTGGACGCCTCGGCCGGGCCGCTGCCCGGGCACCGCGCCCCCGACGTCACCGAACTACGCCGGTTCGGGGTGGCGCACCCGCTGCGGCTTTTCGACGTGCTCAACGACGCGCGGGCCACGCTGCTGCTCTGGACCGACGAGGCGGCGGACCTCGACGCCGTCGCCGAGATGGCCCGCGGCGCCACGTCGGGCCAGGTCAACGTGTGCGCGATCGTGTCCGGCGACCTGCCCGGCCTGCCTGGCCAGGAGCTGCCGGTGTACCAGGACTGCGACGGGCACTTCGCGAAGACCTACGCGGTGAGCGGGCCCGCGGCCTACCTGGTGCGCCCGGACGGGCACGTCGGGTTCCGCACCCTGCCGCTGTCGGCGCCCGCCCTGCACGAGCACCTGACCGCGGTGTACGGCTGATCAGGCGCGATCAGGCGCGATCAGGCGCGATCAGGCGCGATCAGGCTCGGCCCGGGAGCATGGCGAGTGCCTTCGACCGCTGCGCCACCAGCTCGTCGTAGGTGCCGTCGCGCTCGGCCCAGCGGTGCATCAGCACACCCTGCACCAGCACCTCGCGCGGGGTCGGCTCGGTGGCGAACAGCGCCATCACCTCGTCGGCGAAGTCGCTCAGGCGCAGGGCGTGCGGCATCTGCGCCTCGGCCTCCGGGGTGGTGGTGACCAGCGGCGGCACCAGCTCGGTCACCTCCACGCCGGTGCCGTCGAGCTGGGCCCGCAGCGCCTCGGAGTAGGCGTGCACCGCGGCCTTGCTGGCGGCGTAGGTCGGCATCAGCGGGAACGGCAGGAAGCCGATGCCCGAGCTGACCGTGACGAAAGTGCCCGAGCCCCGGGCGATCAGGTGCGGGGTGAAGGCGTCGAGCACCCGGACGGTGCCGTAGAGGTTGGTCTCGATCGTGGTGGTGGCCGTGGCGAAGTGTTCCGGGTCGCGCAGGTCCTCGGTCAGCAGCACGCCGGACATGGTGACGACGGTGTCCAGGTCCGGGTACGCGGCGAGCACGGCGTCGCGGGCCCGGACCACCGAGGCGGCGTCGGTCACGTCGACCGGAACGGTGCCGAGGCCCTCGGCGGCCAGCTCGTCCAGCCGGTCCTGCCGGCGTCCACCGACGACCACGGTGCTGCCGGCGGCCCGGAACCGGCGGGCGAGCTCCAGGCCGATGCCGGAGGTGCCGCCGGCCATGAAGAGGGTGCGTGAGGTGATGTCCATGCCCTGATGCTCGTGCGCCCCGGCCGGATCAGGCAGGGCCCCGCACATCCTGGGGATGCCGACCCCAGGATCGCCCGTCACTGCGGGCCAACCGGCGATACGGTAGGCACCGGCACAGAAGCGACAAAAGCGCCGGGTGTGCTGCCCGCGCGCGCGATCGGGAGGGGCGACCGTGGCGGAGCAGGAGACGACCCAGTCGGTGCTGGGAGACAGTGCGGCGGCGGTCCATCCGGACCACCTGGTGCCGAACTCGGCCCGGATGTACGACTACTGGCTGGGCGGCAAGGACAACTACGCCGCCGACCGCCAGCTGGCCGACCTGTTCCTCCAGAAGATCCCCTCGATGCGCGAGATGGCGCGGGCCAACCGCGACTTCGTGAACCGGGCCGCGCGGGTGCTGGCCGCCGACGGCGTGCGGCAGTTCCTCGACATCGGCACCGGCATCCCGACCAGCCCCAACCTGCACGAGACCGCCCAGGCGGTGGCCCCCGACGCGCACGTGGTCTACGCCGACAACGACCCGGTGGTGCTGGCCCACGCCCGGGCGCTGATGGTGAGCAACGAGGTGGGCCAGGTCGCCTACATCGCCGCCGACCTGCGCCGGCCGGAGCGGATCCTGTCCGACCCGCAGCTGCGCGAGCAGCTAGATCTGGACCGCCCGGTCGCGCTGATGCTGATCGCGGTGCTCATGCTGATCGACGACCAGGACGACGTGCAGGGTGCCGTGGCCCAGCTGCGTGAGGCGCTGCCGTCCGGCAGCTACCTGGCCCTGACCCATCCCACGGCGGACTTCGACCCGCCGGTGGTCGGCGAGGTCACCGCATCGGCCCGGGCCACCGGCATGACCTTCGTGCCGCGCACGAAGGCCGAGGTGGCGGGGTTCTTCGGCGACTGGGAGCTGACCGAGCCGGGCATCGTGCCCGTTCGGGCATGGCGGCCCGACGGTGAGGTCACCGATCCGGAATCCGCCTGGTACTGGGCCGGGGTGGCTCGCAAGCCGTGACGGGGTGCGTCGTTTCGCCTGGTCAAGGGTGATAAAAGTAGTGGACTTGTGACCTTCTGTCCGATGTCTTCCGGCGGCGGAGTGGGCAGGGTGGGCAGGGCGCAGATCCATCATCACTCGCGGTACAGGAGACACGTCACCCATGAAGCGGACCAGGACGGTCATCGTCGCTGCCCTCGCCTCGTCCCTGCTGGTCCTCACCGCCTGCGGGGGCGGGAGCGAGGCGACCGGGGCCACGGCCTCACCCAGCTCGTCCGAGACGATCGTCATCGGGTCGGCCAACTTCTCCGAGAACGTGCTGCTGGCCGAGATCTACGCGCAGGCCCTGGAGGCCCAGGGCGTCACCGTGGAGCGCAAGCTCGACCTGGGCTCCCGCGAAGACCTGGTCCCGCAGCTCCAGGACGGCTCGATCGACCTCACCCCGGAGTACTCCGGCGCCCTGCTCACCTACTTCGACGACAGCACCTCGGCCGTGTCGTCGGCCGACGTGTACCGCGAGCTGACCGAGGCCGTGCCCGAGGGCCTGGAGGTGCTCGACCAGTCCGAGGCGGAAGACAAGGACGCCCTGGTGGTCACCGAGGAGACCGCCGACAAGTACAACCTGTTCTCCATCTCCGACCTGAAAGACGTTGCGGGGCAGCTCACTCTGGGTGGCCCGCCGGAGTGGAAGACCCGGGACGACGGGGTGAAGGGCCTCAAGCGGGTGTACGGCCTGGACTTCGGCCGCTTCAAGACCCTCGACGCCGGTGGCACCCGCACCGTCGCCTCGCTGAAGAACGGCAGCATCGACGCCGCGGACATCTTCACCACCGACCCGAACATCGCCACCGAGGGCTGGGTCGTGCTGCCCGACCCGAACAACCTGTTCGCCGCGCAGAACGTGCTGCCGCTGATCCGCAGCGACAAGGCCTCCGACACCGTGCAGAACGCGCTGTACGACGTGTCGAACAAGCTCAGCACCGACAAGCTCACCACGATGATGGTGCAGGTCACGATGAAGGAGCGGGAGCCCGCCGAGGTGGCCAAGGAGTTCCTGACCACGCAGGGCCTGGTCTGATCCGAGGGGCCGGGGGCGGCGCGAGTGGCGAAGGCCCCCGCCACGGTTACGTTGGTGCGAGGCGACTCCGGGTTCAGCACAGAGCCTTCGTGACGGCGTGCGAGGGGCGGCGACGACGTGGGCGCATCCAGGCGGCAGGCAGCGGTCGCGGCCTCCGGCACCTGGCAGGACCCGGACGGGGTGCGCAGGCCCGCCGGCGAGGTGCACGGCTGGGAGCCAGGCCACAACCAGACCCTTTGCGGCCTGGCGCTGAGCCGCTCCCGGCTGTCCCGGTTCCCGCACGTCTCCTGGGCGGACGCCCAGCCAGGCACCGGCGGCCACGCCGACGCGGTGTCGGTGGTCTGCCGTCGATGCGCTGCCGCACAGGGGTTCAGGCGCGACGCCAGATCTGGAGCCGTCGTGATCCGCGTCCCTGATCTGGATGGAGCAGACCGATGAGTGAGCAGAACACGAACCGTGGTGCGGCCGAGGAACGCAGCAACGCACCCGAGACGCCGGAGGAGGGCAACCGGCCGGCCTCGCCGTCCTCGCTGCCCGGCGGCGACTCGACGGTCCGCGGTGCGGCCGAAGAGGCCTCCGGCGCACCGGAAACCGAGTAACCGGCATGTTCTTCTTCTTCTCGAACCGGCTGGGTTGTCTCGGCTCGATCGTGGTCAGTCTGGTCGGGACCCTGATCCTGATCGCCCTGCTGGCCCTGATCTTCTGAGTTCCACCGCGTCCAGCACGGCCTTCCAGTCCCGCAGGTAACCGTCCACCGAGTGATCCGCCGCGCTCGCCCGGGCCGCCTGTCCCAGGCGCCGGGCGAGCAGCGGGTCGCGGGCCAGAGTCACCATGTGCCCGGCCAGGGCATCCAGATCGCCCGGCGGCACCAGGAAACCCGTGGTGCCGTGCGTGATCTGCTCGCGCGGGCCGTAGGCGATGTCGTAGGCGATCACCGGGCAGCCGTGTTCCAGCGCCTCCAGCACCACCAGGGGATAGCCCTCGAACCGGCTGGTCAGCAGCAGAGCCGTTGCCGTGCGCAGGCTCTCGCGGGCGAGCGGGTCGTAACCCCGCAGCCGCACCGACTTCTCCAGCCCGAGCTCGGCGATCAGCGCCGCCAGGGCCTCGCGCTCCTCGCCGTCGCCGTGGATGTCCAGCGTGGCGCCGGGCTCCTGCCGTGCCATCCGGGCGAAGGCGCGCACGGCGTGGTCGATGCGCTTCTGCGGCATCAGGCGGCCGAGCATCACGAAAGACGCCGGTTGACGGGGAGTTTCGTCGTCCACCGGTTGCGGGTCGACCGGATTGGGGACGACGTGGAGGTTGTTCGCGGTGGCGAAGCGGGCGCTGATGTCGTCGCGCTGCCGGTGGGTGAGCGTGACCAGGGCGTCGAGCCGGGGAATCGCGTCCAGCACCGGTGCGTGGGTGGGATGGGCCGGTGAGTCCCACCGGTACGGCTCGCGCACATGGATGTTGTGCACCACGTGGATCAGCCGCACCCGGGACCGGTCGGCCAGGGGCACCAGATGGCGCAGCGCGAAACGGCTGTCGGAGATCAGGAACACCGGCCGCAGCGGGTCCGGGTCGAACAGCCGGGTGAGCCACCAGCGGCGCAGTGCGCCCAGGTGCGCGAACCGGCGCACGATCCGGCCGTCGGGTCCGGCCAGCAGCACGCCCTCCGGTGTGCGGCGCAGGTACACGCTGCCGTCGGGCCGGTGATAATCCCGGACGACGCAACGGCCGGCCTCGTCCAGGTAACGCGTGCGATGCTTCGTGCCGTCCGGCCGGGGATCGACCGTGGCGGCGAGATCCGGCGGTGTGGCGAGGATTTCGTCGTCCTGCGCCTCCAGTGGCTGGGTGCGCAACCACTCGAACAGGTTCAGCACCACCGTGGACGGGTGGATCCGGCCGGCGGCCAGCAGCTCGGCGCGGATGTGCGGGTGGTCGGCCTGGTCGTCGAACGAGACCAGCGTGGGGGTGATTCCGGCGTGCTCGGCGAACAATCTGTTGCGCAGCAGGAACATACCGGTCTGCCCACCCGCGCCGAGGCTCAGCCGGGAGGTGACGGAGAGGTACTGCCCGTCGGGGAACGTGAGGGTGCCGGAGGGGGACGTCACACGGATCATTAGACACGACGTCCCGCTCCGGTGGTCGTCCCGGTGGTCGTCCTCAGTCCAGCAACTCGCTGCGCACCGTCGGCTCGGACTCCAGCGCCGCGCCGAGCCTCTGCTCCACGAACGGGGCCAGGGTGCGGGCGAAAGTGGCTGTCAGATGGTGGTCGTCGCGGTACGCCAGCACGTCGCCGATCACCACCGCACACTGCGTGGGGGCGCAGATGCTGTCGGTCAGGTCCAGCATCGGCACGTCGCTGCGCTCCGAGGCCTCCTTCACGATGCCGCTGTTCGCGAAGGCCTCGGCGCGGTCGACGGCACAGGCGGTCAGGTCGTTCAGGTGCAGGCTGACGCAGTCCGGCGCGAACTGCGGCAGGTGCGGGGTCTCGGCGAAGGTCACCACCGGGATGCCCGCCGCGGTCACCTCGTCGATCCGGGCGCTCAGGCCGCGGATCTCCTCCTCCCGGTTCGCCTCGCCGTCCAGCTGCTCACCGTTCTTCGTGGTGATGTAGGTGCCCAGCTGGGTGGTGAACAGCACGTCGGGGGCCAGGGTGCGCAGCTCCTGAACGGCGGCCTGGTTCCAGGTGACGCAGGCGGTGTACTCGGTGAGCGGCTTGCCCTCCAGCCGGGTGATGTCCGAGAACGGGCAGCCCGCCTTGGTGATCGAGATCAGCTTCCAGTGGTGCTGCTTCGCGATCTCCTCCAGGGCCGGCACCCACTGCCCGGCCTTGGAGTCGCCGACCACCGCCACGACCGGATCGGCCGCACCGGTGCTGTAGTCGAACACGCACGGGCGCACCGAGGTGTCCTCGTAGTTGGACGGGCAGTCGCGCCGGTAGATGTCGCCCGAGTCGTCCTCGGCCTCCTCCGGCGGGGGCGAGAGCGTGGTGGCCGAGGTCTGCACGGTCTGCACCGCCGCCGCCCCGGCCGGGTCCTTCGCCTCGGTGATCGAGCGGGACTGCGACAGGGCGCTGCCCGAGCCGGCCGCGACCAGCACCAGGGTGAGACCGCCGGCGATGCCCAGGCGGGTCGGCAGCCAGAACCGGGCGGTGCGGGCCGGGCGCTCCACCAGCACGTAGGTGACGGCGGCCAGCAGCACGCTGACCACGGCCACGCCCGCCCCCTCGGCCAGGGTGAGAACGCCGTCGCGCTCGGCGAACACCACCAGCGGCCAGTGCCACAGGTAGAGCGAGTAGGAGATGTCGCCCAGCCAGGTCAGTGGGCGCACCGACAGCAGCCGGCCGGTGCCGCGCGGGGCCTCGCCGAAGCGCAGCACCAGCACCGTGCCGGCCACCACCACGGCGGTCAGCGGGCCCGGCCACATCGTCTCCGGCCGCACCACGAACAGCGCGCCCACGGTCAGGGCCAGGCCGAGCCAGCTCATCGCCCCGCCCCAGCGCGGCTGCCCGGACCGGCGCGACATCACCACGGCGCACAGCGCGCCGGCGGCCAGCTCCCAGACCCGGGTGTGCGTGGTGAAGTAGGTCTGCGGGCCGTAGGTGAGCAGGGCCAGGGTGAACGACCCGGCGATCACCAGGCCGATCACCGCGGCGGCCGGGCGGCGGCTGCGCGGGATCAGCAGCAGTGTGATCAGCAGCGGCCAGGCCAGGTAGAACTGCTCCTCGATGGCCAGCGACCAGTAGTGCTGCAAGGGGCTGGCGGCCGCCCCCTCGCTGAGGTAGTCGACCGAGCCCGCCGCCAGCCGCCAGTTGATGAAGTAGGCGCTGGCCGCGATCGCGTCCTGCCCGATGCTCTCCCAGCGGGCCGCCGGCAGCCACCAGCGCGCCACCAGACAGGTGACCAGCAGCACCAGCACCCCGGCGGGCAGCAGACGCCGCGCCCGCCGGGCCCAGAAGGTGAGCAGCGCGATGCGGCCGGTGCGGTCGTGCTCGCGGATCAGCAGCCCGGTGATGAGGAACCCGGACAGGACGAAGAAGACGTCCACCCCGATGAATCCACCGCTGGGCCCGAGACCCGTGTGGTACAGGAGCACCATGAGCACGGCAACGGCGCGCAGTCCCTGGATGTCACTGCGATGGGACGACGCCTGGGTCGTCCGGGCGCCACCCGCTGGCGGGGGCGCGTCGATGGGTGCGTGCTTCACGATCACATAGAAGTCCAGTAGCCCACTTCGGCCGGACCGAAACAGGGGTGATTTACCGGGTTGTTCCTCACATCTGGCCCGTTGTTCACATGTCCCGGTAGCGCTCGGCCCGGGACAGCGACTCCTTGAGCGTGTCGGCGGCGGCCGGGTGCGCCGGGCCGCTGAAACCCTCGGCCGGGTCGACGTAGGGCGTGACGTAGGCGGCGGTGTCACGCTGGAAGCGCCAGCCCTCGGCGAGGGGCCCGGCGTCGAGCGTGTCGTAACCGATCGAGTCCAGGAACTCGGTGACGGTTTTCTTGGCCGCCGGGTCGTCACCGGCGATCACCAGCGCGGAGCGCTCCGGATCGCCGGCCGGCCGGGCCAGGGTGGCCAGGTGCTGGAAGAAGATGTTGTTGAATGCCTTGACCACGTGCGACTCCGGCAGGTGGGCCTGCAACAGCTCGCTGGTGGTGGTGGACTCCTGGTCCAGCGAGTCGATGTGGCCGTCACGGTCGGGGTAGTAGTTGTTCGTATCGATCACCACCTTGCCACGCAGCGGCTCGACCGGCACGTCCAGATAGTTCTTCAGTGGCACGGTGACCACCACCAGATCGCCGGCCCGGGCCGCCTCGGCCGCGGTGGCGGCCCGGGCCCGCGGGCCGAGATCGGCCACCAGACCGGCCAGGGTCTCGGGGCCCCGGCTGTTGCTGAGCACCACGTCGTGGCCGCCGGCCAGGGCCAGGCGCGCGACGGTGCTGCCGATGTTTCCGCTGCCGATGAGTCCGATCGTCGTCATGCCGGAGGCCAACCCCGCTGCCGCCCCGGGCATTCCGCCGGTCCGCTGGGCCCTTGCGATTTATCGGGGGAAGTGAGAGGTTTCGGGCAGAGACACGGGGTGCCCCGGCCGGGGCTGAGATCACACCCGTCGAACCTGATCTAGTTCGCACTAGCGAAGGGATGTCCTCGGATGACGGGTTTTGCCGTTTCCACCGCAGGCGATCTGCTGACCCGGGTCAGAGAACGTGGGCCGCTGGTCCACTGCATCACCAACGATGTCGTCGTCAATTTCACCGCCAACGTGCTGCTCGCCCTGGGCGCTGCCCCGGCGATGGTCGACATCCCCGAGGAATCAGGGGTTTTCGCCGGTGTGGCCGGTGGATTGCTGATCAACCTGGGCACCCCGCACGCGGAGCGCCGGGCGGCGATGGAGGCCGCGGCCCCGGCCGCGGTGGAGGCAGGAACCCCCTGGGTGCTCGACCCGGTCGCGATCGGTGCGCTGCCGGTGCGCACGGCGCTGGCCCACCGGCTGCGTGACCTCGGGCCCAGTGTGGTGCGGGGCAATGCCTCGGAGATCCTGGCCCTGGCCGGCACGGGCAGCGGCGGGCGCGGCGTCGACGCCACCGAGGGGGTGGACGCCGCCACCGGCGCGGCCGTCGAAATCGCCACCAAGACAGGCGGAGTCGTGGCGGTGTCGGGTGCGGTCGACCTGATCACCGACGGCCGGCGCACGGTGCGCATCGCGAACGGCGACGCCCTGCTGACCCGGGTCACGGGTGGCGGCTGCGCGCTCGGTGCGGTGATGGCCGCGTTCGCCGCCGTCGAGTCCGACCACTTCACGGCCACCTGCGCCGCGGTGCTGGTGTACACGGTGGCGGCCGAGCAGGCCGCGTCGTTCGCCGGTGGCCCGGGCTCGTTCGCCGTCGCGTTCCTCGACGCGCTGAGTGCCGTCACCGCCGACGACCTGGCCCGCGCCGCGCGGCTGTCATGAGCACGCCCGACCTGAGCCTCTACCTGGTCACCGACACGGAGGCGGCCCGGCGCGCGGGGCGGGACCTGCCCGGGCTGGTGGCCGACGCGGCGCGGGGTGGCGTCACCACCGTGCAGGTGCGTGAGAAGAACCAGCCCGCCGGGGTTTTCCTGCGCACGGTGACCGAGGTGGCGCAGGCTCTGCCCGGCCACGTGACCCTGCTGGTGAACGACCGCGTCGACGTTTTCCTGGCCGCCCGCTCGCTCGGCGTGCGGGTGCACGGCGTGCACCTGGGCCAGCGCGACCTGCCCGCCGCCTGTGCCCGCGACCTGATCGGTCCGGACGCGGTGCTCGGCCTGAGCGCCGCCACCACGGCCCAGTTGTCCGCCGCCGCGGCGAGCTCGGCACGGGTCGACTACGTGGGCGTCGGCGTGGTGCGGGCGACCGCGACCAAGCCCGACGCCCCGGCCCCGCTGGGGATCGAGGGCATGCTGAAACGGGCTGGGCAGTCCCGGCTTCCGGCGGTGGCGATCGGCGGGATCACGGTGGACGACACGAGGGCCCTGCGCGCCGGCATGCTGCGTGACGAGGCCTCGCGTGACGGGGCTCCGGGCGATGTGGCTCCGCGCGAGGGGCGACGGGCCGGGGGATCGCTGGCCGGAGTGGCTGTGGTGAGCGGGATCTGCGGTGCCGCCGACCCGGTCGCGGCGGCGCGGGCCTACCGGAGCGCCTGGCAGGGTGCGGCGTGAAGCGGCCTCTGCCCGGAGCGGCGGGGCTCGCGGCCCGCGTCGTGCCCAGGGTCCTCTCCGTCGCCGGCACCGACCCGACCGGTGGGGCGGGCATCCAGGCCGACCTGAAAAGTATCGCCGCCAACGGTGGTTACGGCATGGCCGTGGTCACCGCGCTGGTGGCGCAGAACACCCGGGGCGTGCGCTCGGTGCACACGCCACCGGTGGAGTTCCTGCGCGAGCAACTGCTGTCGGTGAGCGACGACGTGCAGATCGACGCGGTCAAGGTCGGCATGCTCGGCGACGCCGCGGTGATCGCCGAGGTCGCGGGCTGGCTGCGCCGGGTGCGGCCGCCGGTGGTGGTGATCGACCCGGTGATGGTGGCCACCAGCGGCGACCGGCTGCTGTCGCCCGAGGCCGAGCAGGCCCTGCACGAGGTGCTGCCGCTGGCCGGTCTGATCACCCCGAACGTGCCGGAACTGGCCGTGCTGGCCGGTTCCCGGCCGGCCGGTGACTGGGACGAGGTGGTGCGGCAGGCCCTGGAGGTGTCCGCACGCTGGGGCGTGCGGGTGCTGGCCAAGGGCGGTCACCTCGACGGCGGAACGGTTTTCGACGCCCTGGTGGACGCCTCCGGGGCCGAGCCGGTGCGTCGTCTCCAGGCACCCCGCGTGCCCACCACGGCGACCCACGGCACCGGCTGCTCCCTCTCGTCCGCCGTGGCCACCTGGCAGGTGACCACCGGCGACTGGCTCACCAGTATCGACCGGGCCAAGAGCTGGCTCACCGAGAGTCTGCGCCACGGCGAGGAACTACGGGTCGGGCAGGGGCACGGCCCGGTCAGCCACTTCGCCGGGCTGTGGGAACGCGGCGGCCTGGCCACCAGCGCGAGCGGCGAGTGGTGGCAGCGGATCGCGCAGCTGCGCGCCGACACCGTCACCGACCCGTTCCTGACCGGCCTGGCCGACGGCACGCTCGGAAAAGACCAGTTCGTCGGCTATCTCGCGCAGGACACGCACTACCTGGACGGGTACGCCGCGGTGCTGTCACGCCTGGCGCGGATGGCGGACGACCCGGTGGAACAGGCGTTCTGGGCCGGCTCCGCCGCGGCCTGCCTGACCACCGAGACAGCGCTGCACCGGGCCTGGGGGGCCTCGTCGTCCCCGATCGACCCGATCGGTCCGGTCACCCGGGCCTACCTCGACCATCTGGAGACGGCGACCGACGCCGGCTACGAGCAGGGGGTGGCGGCCGTGCTGCCCTGCTACTGGATGTACGCCGACATCGGCCGTCAACTGGGTCCTTCCGCCGCCGGAAACCCCTACCGGGAGTGGATCGACACCTATCAGGACTCGCTCTTCGGCGAGTCCGCCCGCAGCGCGCGCGGGATTGCCGACCGCGCCGCTGCGGACGCGGAACCCGAGGTGCGCGAACAGATGTGGCAGGCCTTCGAGGCCTCGGCCCAGCTGGAACGGAGGTTCTTCGCCGCCGGGTCACCGGCATGACGAGCGGGGCGAGCGGGCCGGGCAGGGCGAGCGGGCGGGGCGAGCGGGCCGGGCGGGGCGAGCGGGACGGGCAGGGCGAGTGGGCAGGGCGGGCCGGGCCGGCCGCGGCTGGTCTGGTACGCCGCCTACGGGTCCAACCTGCACGCCGGGCGTTTCGCCTGCTACCTGTCGGGCGGAACCCCGGACGGCGGGATGCTGGCGGCCCCCGGATGCCGTGACCCCAGCCCGCCCCGGGCGACCACCGCGGTCGAGGTGCCCGGCGGCATCTTCTTCGCCACGCGGTCGCTGGTCTGGGGCGGGGGCCGGGCGTTCTACGACCCGCTGCTGCCGGGCACGGCGGCGATGCGGGCCTACCTGATCACCGCCGGGCAGTTCGCCGACGTGGCGGCGCAGGAGATGTACGGCCGTCCCGGCGCCGACCTGGACCTCACCGAGGTGCTGTCCACCGGCCGGATGTCGCTGGGGGACGGGCGTTACCAGACCCTGCTGCGGCTGCCCGACGGGCCGGACGGGCGCCCGGTGCTGACCTTCACCTGTCCCTGGCGGGCGGGTGATCTGCCGCCCGTTCCGCCCTCGCCCGCCTACCTGGCCCACCTGGCGCGGGGGCTGGCCGACTCGCACGGCTGGCCGGGGGAGCGGATCGCCGCCTATCTACGCTGTGCCGACCCGACCCGGCCGTGATTGCATGTGACGTATGGAATACACCCGTCTTGGTCATTCCGGTCTCAGAGTCAGCCGAATCGCATTGGGGTGCATGAGTTTCGGGCAACCGTCGGAACCCGGTGCCGGATGGCCGCTGGCGGAGGAGACGGCCGGCCCATTCTTCCGGCAGGCCCTCGACCTCGGCATTACGTTCTGGGACACGGCGAACGTCTACCACAACGGCACGTCCGAGGAGATCGTCGGGCGGGCCCTGAAGAAGTATGCGCGGCGCGAAGACATCGTGCTGGCCACCAAGGTCTACTTCCCGGTGCACGACGGGCCGGGCGGTTCCGGGCTCTCGCGCAAGGCGATCCTGGAGCAGATCGACGTGTCGCTGAGCCGGCTCGGCGTGGACTACGTGGACCTTTACCAGATCCACCGTTTCGACCCGAACACCCCGGCCGAGGAGACGATGGAGGCCCTGCACGACGTGGTTCGGGCCGGCAAGGTGCGGTACCTGGGCGCCTCGTCGATGTGGGCCTGGCAGTTCGCCAAGCTCCAGCACACCGCCGAGCTGGGCGGCTGGACCAGGTTCGTGAGCATGCAGAACCAGTACAGCCTGGTGCAGCGCGAGGAGGAGCGGGAGATGTTCGGGCTGCTCGCCGACCAGGGCGTGGGCAGCATCCCGTGGAGTCCGCTGGCCAAGGGCTGGCTGGCCCGGCCGTGGAACACCCGCACCTCGCGCACCGGCACCGACGAGCTGACCCAGCGCTACAACACCGAGCCCGAGCACAAGCCGATCGTGGAGGCCGTGGAGCAGGTGGCCGCTGCGCGCGGGGTGCCGATGGCGCAGGTGGCCCTGGCCTGGCTGTTCCGCAACCCGTCGGTGGCCGCGCCGATCGTCGGGCCGTCGAAGCCCGAGCACCTGGCAGACGCCGCCGCGGCCACCACCCTGGAGCTCACCGACGAGGAGGTGGCCCTGCTGGAGCGGCCCTACACGCCGCGGCTGCCCAGCGGTTACGCCTGAACCGGCTGAAGCACCGAGCTGTGCCGGTCCAGCCAGTCCCCGGTGACCTGGTAGGCGTGTTCCCGCACCTCGGGCAGAGACAGGAACACGTCGTGCCGGGCGTCCGGAATCGGCGTCACCGTGGTCTCGGAGCCGAGACAGCCCGCCCAGCGCGCGATCTGGCGCACGTCCAGCACGCCGTCGCCACGGTCGCTGGCCGGGCTGTACTCGGCCGAGAAGTGTGACTTGTCCGAGCGCAGCACGAGCGAGGGCACGCCGACGTCCAGGCCCCGGTGCAGCTGGGCATGTCCCCGGCGCACCGCGTCCAGCCAGCCCGCCGTCACGGGGAACCCCTCCAGCGGCTTCATCGCCAGGTCGAACTCCCACTCGCCGGTGCCGCTGACGTGCAGCGTGCCGCCGTAGACACTGGGCGGCAGGCGGAACACCCGGGTCGGGGCGGTGAGACCCAGCACGCGCAGCAGCCAGGTGCCCGGGCCCCGCAGCACCGCCTTGCCCTGGAGGTCGAACCACGGGCTGTTCAGCACCAGCCCGGCCACCGGCGTGGTCAGCCCGGCCGCGCGCCGGCGGTGCAGGTAGAGCGGCGCGATCAGGCCGCCGGTGGAGTGCGCGACCAGGGTGACCGGCAGGCCGGGCCGCTCCTCGCCGACCAGCGCCAGGGCCCGGTCCAGCTCGGCGTCGTACTGCCGCAGGTCACGGGAGTAGTGCGCGGTCTGTCCCGGTCGCCGGGCCCGCCCACACTTGCGCAGGTCGAGCCCGTAGAAGGCGAAGCCGCGGGCGGCGAGGAAGTCGGCCAGGCCGGTCTGGAAGAAGTAGTCCGAGAACCCGTGCAGATACAGCACCACGCCGCGCACCTCCTCGCCCGGGCGCGGCTCCCGGCGCACCAGGACCCCGGCCACCTCTCCCTCCCCGTCCGGGTCGGGCCCGAGCTCGAAGGTGTGCTGCTGATAACCGTGCCCGAGAACGTCCTCGGTCCAGATCGCCGTACCCATGGCCGGATTATGCAGCTGGACGGGCGGATTCGCGCGGGCGGGACGACTCGCCCGGCCGGGGTGGGCCGGGCGAACGGTAGGGTGAGCGCGATGGGCGGTACGGGACGAAGGATGGCGAGAGCGGCACACCGGGCCGGCTGGCCACGGGTGCTGTACGAGGTCGTCCTGACCGGATGCTGTGCCCTCACCAGCGCCTTGCTGTACGCGGCCTACGCCCCGTCGCAGAGCCTGGTGACGGCGGCCCTGTTCGCACTCGCCGGACTGCTCGCCACCCTGGTCGTGCTGCCCCTGCGCCTGCTGCGCCCGGTCACGGCCCTGGTGCTCGGCGCCCTGCTGTCGCTGCCCACCTACGGCACCGGCCTGCCACTGATCGTGCTCAGCGCCGGGGCCGGCTACCGGGCGCGCCGTCCCCGCGCCGTCGTCGCCGGGTTCGCCGTCGTGCTGGTGACGAGCGTGCTGGGGGCGATCGGCCAGGCCGGCGGAAGCATGGTGTTCGGCGGGCTGCTCGGCGTGATGCTGTTCTGCGCCACCGCGGTGTTCCCGGCCGCCGTGGCCGCGACGATCGCCCAGCGCCGGCTGCTGGTGATGACCATGCACCAGCGCAACCTGGAGCTGCACGCGGAGCGCCTGCTGGTGGCCGGGCAGGCCCAGGCCCGCGAGCGCAACCGGATCGCGGCCGAGCTGCACGACTCGCTGGGGCACCGGCTCACCCTGATGTCGCTCTACACCGGCGGGCTCGCGCAGACGCTGACCGGGCCCGGCCCCTCGTCGTCCACCGTTGTGGCAGCCCCGCAGACCACGCAAACCATGCAGACCACGGAGGCGCTGTCGCTGCTGCGTGACACGTCGGCCCAGGCGATGTCCGAACTGCGGCAGATCCTGCGGATCCTGCACCAGGACGGGCCGGTGGAGGCCGCCGGGCGCTCGCTCGGTGAGGTGGAGCAGACGGTGGCGGCGGCCCGCGCCACCGGCACCGAGGTGGAGCTGATCCACTCCGGTGCGCCCCGCCCGCTGAGCCTGCTGGCCGAGCACGCCGCCTTCCGGGTGGTGCAGGAGGGCCTGACCAACGCGCTGCGGCACGCCGGCGGTGCGCCGGTGCGGATCGAGATCCGTTACGAGGAAGACGCTCTCGTGGTGGAGGTGGCCAACCGGCCGGGGCGCCCCTACCAGGGGGCGAGCACCGGGCAGGGCCTGCACGGCCTGGCCGAGCGGGTGCGTCTGGCGGGTGGGGTTCTGTCGCAGGGGTTCATGGACGACGAGGGCTTCCGACTGGCCGCCCTTCTTCCGTATGATTCGGAAGTGCCTGAGCCCGGCGACGATTCGGGGCAGGGCGACTTCCCGCAGCAGATCCGGCGCAGCAGCCGGCGTCAGCGCATCGGGCTGGTGGCGGTGGTCGCCGCCGTGCTGGTCTGCCTGGCCGCCGGGGTCGGGGCGTTCTTCGCGGCCGGTTCGCCGGAGCCGTTGCAGCAGAACGTCTTCGACTCGTTCCGCACGGGTGACGACGAGACCCGCGCCCGGGAGCTCCTGCCCTCCGCCCCGCTGGCCGTGCGCACCAGCCCGGGCGGCGCCTACTGCCAGATCTTCCTGGCCGACCTGTACGTGCAGCCGGAGAGCGGTGGCGAGGTGCGGTACGAGGTGTGCTTCAAGGACGGCGTGATGGAGAGCAAGCAGGTGCTGGACCCGCGGGCGGGGGACGTGGAGTAGGGCGGATCCTTGGCTTGAGAGCGCTCTTATTAAAGGATCCGGCATTATCCTTTAATAAGAGCGAGGCGTGTTAAAGGATCCGGAGGGGGCCATGGCGCGGGGATATGCGGTCGGTTACGAGGAGCGCGCCTGGGAGTCCGATGCCGCGACGATCGGTTCGTCTCGCCGCGCCCGGATGTCGGCGCGTGGGCCCTACCGGGCCGCGGTGCCCTCGTCGACGGCACGACGGGAGTTCTCCCTTCCCGCCGGGGTGGAGGCGGCCGCAGCGGATGCTCTGGCCGAGATCGTCCGTTTCGACGGAGAGCTCTCGGCCGTTGCCCTGGGCCATGACGGTGAATTCGCGCCGTTGGCAACAGTGTTGCTGCGCACCGAGTCCGCCTCCTCCTCCCAGATCGAGAACGTGACCGCCGGGGCCGAGGCGTTGGCCATGGCGACGCTGAACGAGCGCAGCGGGCCGAACACCGCCCTGGTCGCGGCCAATGTCGCCGCCATGCAACGCGCGGTCGAGATGGCGGAGGATCTCACCGAGCAGACCGTTCTGGCAGCCCATGGCGCACTGCTGAAAGGCCACGCCTACGCCCAGCCCGGCCGGTTCCGCGACGGCCAGGTGTGGATCGGCGGCACGCTGTCGAGTCCGCACACGGCGTCCTTCGTGCCGCCCCATGCGGAGCGGGTGACCGGGGCGATGGCCGACCTGATGGCCTTCTGCCGGCGCACCGACATCCCGGTGCTGACCCACGTGGCCATCGCCCACGCGCAGTTCGAGACGATCCATCCCTTCGCCGACGGCAACGGCAGGATCGGCCGGGTGCTGGTGCACGTCATGCTGAAACAGGCGGGCGCCACCCGGCGCCTGACCGTTCCGGTGTCGGCGGGCCTGCTGGTCGACCCGCCGGCGTACTTCGCGGCCCTGACCGCCTACCGGGACGGTGATGCGGCGCCGATCGTCGAGCGCTTCACCGAGGCGGCCTTCGCCGCCGTGGCCAACGGCCGGGCTCTGCACCAGGCCCTGGCCGAGCAGTACGCGGCCTGGGAAGGGCGGATCGGGGCGCGGCGTGACGCGGCGGTCTGGAGAGTGCTGCCACATCTGATCGGGCAGCCGGCGATCACGGTCGGATACGTCCAGGAGCAGGTGCGGGTGTCGGCCCCGGCGGCCCAGAACGCCGTCGACCAGCTGCTCGCGGCGGGAGTGGTGGTGCCCGCCACGGCAAATCGGCGCAACCGGGTCTGGCTGGCCGAGGGCGTGATCCGGGCGCTCGACGACTTCGCCGGCAGAGCCGGCCGGCGTGGCTGAGAATGCCGACCCGGCGCGGGTTCGCCTGGCGTCAGCCGGTGGACGACGGGGCGCGGGTGACGGGTCCCGCGTCGTCCGTCATTTCGGCTCGTGCGCGCTCGCGGAACTGGCCGGGAGACAGGCCGAGGGTGCGCTTGAACGCGTGGCTGAACGAGCTCTCGGTGGCGTAGCCCAGCGAGTGCGACAGCGAGGCGATCGTGACGTCGTCCTCGCGCAGCGCTCTCTCGGCCAGGCGCATGCGCCAGTGCAGCAGGTAGGTCAGCGGGGGGACGCCCGCGGCCTCGCGGAAGCGCTCGGCGAACGTGCTGCGCGACATCGCCACCGTGCGGGCCAGGTGCTCCAGGGTCCAGGCGCGGCCCGGGTCGGCCTGCATGGCGTGGGCGGCGGGGGCGAGGGCGGGGGTGGCCAGCACCCGCAGCCAGCTCGGCGGCCCGGCCGACGGGTCGGCCAGGAAGCCCCGCAGTACCTCGACGAACAGCAGGCCGGCGTACTGCCGGGCGGCGAAGGCCGAGCCGTTGCCCTCGGCCGACATCTCGGCGAGCAGCCGGTCGAGCAGCCAGTGCAGCACCGGCGCCTGGCCGTCCTGGGCCCGGATGTGGGTGACCGGCGGTAGCGCGGCCAGCAGCAGGTCCTCGCCGTTGCGGTCGAGCGCGATGTGGCAGCCCAGCACCGTGACGTCGGGGCTGTCACCCAGTTCGAGGGCGGCCCGGCCCTGGCGGCGGAACAGCTCCTCGCCGTCCTCGGGTTCCAGGTCGGGACGGCTGGACATGACCTGCTCCAGATCGCCGTGCACCACGGCGATGTCGCCCTCGGCCAGCAGCAGCTGCTTCCCGGATCCCGGCACGGTGAGCCAGAATTCGCCGCGCGCGGGCACCACCAGCATCAGCGGGGCGTAGGCCCGCAGGGTGAGCGACCAGGGGTGTCCGGCCAGCACGGCCCGGGCCAGCACGCAGTGGGCGTCGATCAGCGCGAGGGCGTCGGAAAGAGGGTCACCGGACACCTCCGTACTCTCGCGCAAGAGCGCCGGACGTTCAAACAAGGTATTTGGTCCCGGGACCTGCCAGGGTTGTCGGGACCGAACGTTCCTTCCCTGAAAGTCAGAGGACCATGCCCACCATCACCACCCCCGACGGTGTCGAGCTCTACTACACCGAGCACGGAACCGGGCAGCCCATCGTCTTCAGCCACGGCTGGCCGCTGAACTCCGACGCCTGGGCGCTCGAGCTCAAGGTGTTCGCCGACGCCGGCTACCGGGCCATCGCGCACGACCGCCGTGGTCACGGCCGCTCGTCCGCGACCAGCACGGGCAACGACATCGACCACTACGCCCAGGACCTGGCCGCCCTGGTCGAGGCCCTGGACCTGCGCGACGTCATCGTCGTGGGTCACTCCACCGGTGGTGGCGAGGTCGTGCGGTACGCCGCGCAGTACGCGAACGGCCGGGTGGCGCGCGTGGTCACCGTCGGCGCGGTGCCGCCGGTCATGGTGAAGAAGGACTCCAACCCGGACGGCCTGCCGATCGACGTGTTCGACGGCATCCGCTCCGCGGTGTTCAGCGACCGCTCGCAGTTCTGGAAGGACCTGTCCGAGTCGTTCTACGGCGCCAACCACGGCCGCGCCGTGTCGCAGGGGGCCAAGGACGACTTCTGGCGGATGGGCATGTCGGCGGACCTGGTCAGCGCCTACGACTGCGTGAAGGCCTTCTCCGAGACCGATTTCACCGAGGACCTGAAGGCCCTCGAGGTGCCGATCCTGATCGCCCACGGCGACGACGACCAGGTCGTGCCGATCCACGACGCCGCGCTGAAGTCGATCGAGCTGGTCAAGCAGGGCACGCTGAAGGTGTACGAAGGCGCCCCGCACGGCATCCACGGTGACTTCCAGCTCGCGCTGCACAAGGACATCCTGGCCTGGCTCGCCGCCTGACGCCTGGAGCATGATCTGTGAGGGCGCCCCCGGCCGGGCGCCCTCACCGGGCTCGTCAGCTGCGGTAGACGCCCTGGTAGAGCCGGTTCTTGCCGGTGCCGCCGAAGAGCTTGTCGGAACCCGCCTCGCCGGCCAGGAAGTCGTCACCGCTGTTGCCGTACAGGGTGTCGTCGCCGGTGCCGCCGTAGATCATGTCCGGCCCGGTGCCCCCGCTGATCCAGTCGTCGCCGGACAGTCCCTGCACCTGGTCCACGCCGGCCTCGGCGTAGACGGTGTCGTTGCCCTTGCCGCCGCTGATGATGTCGTCGCCCGCGCCGCCGTAGATCGTGTCGTTGCCGTTCTGGCCCTCGATCCAGTCGTCACCGCCGCCCCCGTAGACGATGTCGGCGCCCTTGCCCGCGTAGATCACGTCGTGGCCGGCGCCGCCGCAGATGATGTCGTTGCCACCCAGCCCGTCGATGTGGTCGACCCCGCCGAGCGCGACGATCACGTCGTTGCGCGGGGTTCCGACGATCTGGTCGGCGCCGTCGGTGCCCACGATCGTCGCCTTCCTGCCCCCGCACGAGGGCGTGGCGGCCTGGGCCGGAACGGCCGCGCCGAGCAGCAGGCCGCAGACCGCGACGGCGGTCGTGCCCAGGATGGTCCAGTGCTTACCCACGAAACCCGCTTTCTCACCAGCCGGGCCCGTCCGTGGGCCCGCGTGTTCCGCTGACGGTAGCGGGGATTCGCGAGTTTTTCGGGGGAACCGTGAGACTCAGGCGATGAGTTGCCGATTCGAGAGGGTCGACCTACCCCACGCCCGGCTCGGTGCCCCCGGGCGCCTCGGGCTCGCCGCCGGAGGTGTTCTCCAGTTCGCCGATCAGGCGCACCGCCTCGGCCACCAGCACCTGCTGGCCGCGGATGACGTCGGCCGCCGCCTCCACGTTGTCGTGCACCTTGTCGAGGGTGCCGCCGACCCGCTCGAACGCGGTCTCGGCCCGGCGGGCGGCCTCGTAGCCGTGGTTGATCTCCAGTTTCACGTCCTCGGCCAGCCGGGAGATCTCCAGGGCGGCCTGGTTGGAGCGGTCGGCCACGCGGCGCACCTCCTCCACGATCACCGCGACGCTGCGGTGATCCACCTGGTCGCGGTTCAGTTCCACGGTCATGCCGAACGCGGCCTGGTTGGACTGCCGGGACAGGTCGGCGAGGATCTGGGCGGCCTCGGCCACGTGGTTCACCGTGCGCTGCACCTGGCCGAACGAGAGCAGGGTGGCGGGCGCCGAGCTGCTGCCGGCCCGGGCCTCGTCGTGGGCCTGGCTGACCATCAGGTCGGAGCGGGTGCAGCGCCCGGCCGCGGTGGTGACGAGTTCGCCCAGCTTCTGAGCGGTCTCGGCCATCGCCCGGCTCTTCACCTGGAGCCGCTGCTGGAGACTGACGAAACCGGTGACGTCGTAGGCGTACTTGATCACCCGCAGCGGCCGGCCGTCCAGGCCCGGGATCGGGCTGTAGCTGGCCTGGATCCACACGTCCCGGCCGAACTTGCCCTTGCGGTGGAAGCGGCCGGAGATCAGCTCGCCCTTGCGCAGCCGCATCCAGAAGTCCCGGTAGGTGTCCGAGGTGACGTACTCCCGCGTGCAGAACATGCTGTGCGGCTGACCGAGGATCTCCTCCTGGGCGTAGCCCATGGTGCGCATGAAGTTCTCGTTGGCGGTCAGCAGCTTGCCGCCCAGGTCGAACTCCGCCACCGCCTGGGCCCGGTCGACGGCCCCCAGCCGCCCGGACAGCTCGGCGCTGCGCAGTTTCTCCCCGGTCACGTCGGTGGCGAACTTGACGATCTTGTAGGGCTTTCCGTCCGCCCCGAAGACCGGGTTGTAGGTGGCCCGGATCCACACCTCACTTCCGTCCTTGGTCACCCGGCGGTACTCGCCGCTGTTGAACTCGCCGCGCGCCAGCCGCTCCCAGAACAGGTCGTAGGCCGGGTCGGCGGCCTCGTCCGGGCGCACCAGCACCCGGTGGTGCTGCCCGGCCAGCTCGTCCGCGGTGTAGCCGAGCAGGTCCTGGAAATTCTGGTTGGCGCTGAGAATCGTTCCGTCGGTGGCGAACTCGATCACCAGCTGAGAACGGTCGATCGCGGTCATCTTCCCGGCGTAGTCGGCGGCCCGCATCTTCTCGGCGGTCACGTCGAGCGCGTACTTGATCACCTTCCACGGCCGCCCGTCCGGGTCGAGCACCGGGTTGTAGGTCGCCCGCAGCCACACGTCCTCACCGCTCGCGGAGCGGCGCCGGAACTCCCCGGTGACGAACTCGCCCCGCCGCAGCCGGTGCCAGAACTCCTCGTAGTCGGCCTCGTCGGTGTCGGCGGCGAGGAACATCCGGTGGTGCCGGCCGATCACGTCGTCCAGCTCGTACCCCATCACCCGCAGGAAGTTCTGGTTCGCGGTGATCACCGTTCCGTCGAGCCCGAACTCGATCACCGCCTGGGACCGGTCGATGGCCACCACCTTGCCCTCGAACTCGGCCGTGCGGTTCTTCTCCGCGGTGATGTCGAGCGCGTACTTGATCACCTTCCACGGCCGCCCGTCCGGGTCGAGCACCGGGTTGTAGGTGGCCTGGAGCCAGATGTCACGGTCGTCGCGGCCCAGCCGGTGGAACTCGCCGGAGATGAACTCGCCGTTCCGCAGCCGGCTCCAGAACTCCTGGTAGGCAGCGGATTCGGCGTAGTCCGGGAGGACGAAGGCGCGGTGGTGGAAGCCGACCACCTCGGACCGGTCGTAGTCCATGATGCTCAGGAAGTTGTCGTTCGCCTCGAGCACGGTTCCGTCCAGGGCGAATTCGATCACCGCCTGGGAGCGGTCGATCGCGCTGACCTTCCCCTCCAGGTCGGTGCGCCGGCGCATCTCGTCGCCGGCGTCCTCGGCGATCAGCACGATCCGCGCGACCCGGCCGTCGATGCCCGGGATCGGGATGTAGTGCCCCCGCAGCCAGACCGGCTCGCCGTCGGCCGTGCGGCGCCGGAAGACGCCGTCGACCGGTTCGCCCGGCACCTGCGTCCACAGCTCGCGCAGCCCGGCGTCGTCGCCGGCCTGCGGGTCGCACAGCGTGTCGTGCGGCCGGCCGACCAGATCGGCCTCCGCGTGACCGAACAGCTCCAGCGCCCGTTCGTCGGCCTGGGTGATCTCTCCTGACGGGGTGAACTCGATCCGCAGCGACCTCGCCGTCAGCGCGCCCAGCTCGGCCTGCCACCCGGCCATCATCTCCACCGTCTCGCTGAGGTCGCGCAGCACCAGCAGGGTGCGCTCACCGGCCTGGGCCCGGTGCACCAGCCGCACGGCCAGCGTGGTGCCGCCGGCGGTCAGGGCCAGGGGTGGTTCGGCCGTGGACCAGCCGCCGGGTTGCGGCCGCGGGCCGGGCAGCTCGATCAGCCGCCGGTCGAGCACCTGCTCCACGGTGCGGCCGGTGAGCTCGTCGTCGCCCAGGCCCAGGGCCCGGGCGGTGCCGGGGGTGACCGAGACGATCGACTCGCTCCCGGCGTCCACGACCAGCACCAGGAAACCGGACGTCACGATGTCCACACAGGCGGCCGTCAGGAGGTCCTCGTCGACGCCGAGGGCGAGTGTGTCGTCGGTCACCCGATCTCTGTCGACCGGTGGGCGCGGATGGTTGAGAGTGGTCGTGAGCACAGGACGATTCGGCGCCCCCTGCTTGACCTGAACTCGACTTGAGGTCCTAGCGTGCTGTCGCACGCCCCTGATCGACTGGAATGAAGGCCTTGATGACGTCTGTGACCCCCGATCCTGCGGGCGAATCGCTCAACGAGCGCTTCCGGGCGGGCTTCCGCCGGCACGCCGCGGGGGTGAGCCTGGTGACGTGTGCCACCCCGGACGGGCCGGTGGGCCTGACCGCGTCGAGCGTGGCCTCGGTCAGTGCCACACCGCCCATGCTCTCGTTCTCCGTGTTGCGGTCGAGCGAGTCCGGCGCGGTGCTGGTGTCGAGCGAGCGGCTGAGCGTGACCGTTCTGGGGGAGGACGACGCGGAGGTGGCCGCGGCCTTCGCCCGGCGCGGTGCCGAGAGGTTCACACCGGACCAGGGATGGGTGGACGGCGACGGCGGCCTGCCCGTGCTGAAGACCGCCCCGGTGGTGATGTGGGGCCGGACCGCACGGGTGATCCCGGCCGGTGAGTCGTGGCTGGTGCTGGTCGAGGTGACCGACGTGGAGCTCGGTCCGGCCGCCGGGCCGCTGGTGTACTGGAACCGCGGCTACCGGCGGGCGACCGACCCTCTGCCGGGCCGTTAGTCGAGCGGCGACACCCGGATCAGGTTGCCGTCGGGGTCGGCGATCACGAACGTGCGGCCGAACACCTCGTCGTGCGGTTCCTCGATCACGGTGACGCCCTTGGCCGTCCACTCCTGATAGGTGCGGTCGACGGCCTCGCCGGAGCCGGGCAGCATGAGCCCGACCTCGGAGGTGCGCGGTGTGGCCGGGCCGACCTGCTCGGCGCGCCCGCTCCAGAGCGAGAACAGCACGCCCGGCGCGACCTCGAAGGGCACGTAGCGCGGGGTGATCATGCTCGGCTCGATGGCGAACAGGTCGCGGTAGAACGCGGTGGCCCGCTCGACGTCGGTGACGTAGATCAGGAACAGGTTCGGGGCTGCCACGGTGGTGCTCCTCTCCGGCAGGCCGCGGGCCGGCCGCCGGGAGACAGCATGGCGCGGGGGTCCGACAGTCTTGGCGGCACGTTGCTCGGGCGGCGGGTTCTCAGGCCGCCGCTCCTCGGGCTGCCGCCTGCTCGGCGAGCCGCCGGGAGAGCTCCGCCGGGTCCACGTCGAGCTGACGCAGCAGGCGCACGCAGCGGTTACCCGGCTCGGCCAGCAGGCGGCGCAGCAACTCCCCGGTGCCGACCGGGAAGCCCTTGAGCTGTTTCCGCAGGGGTACCGCGTCCTTGCCCAGGTCACCTTCCGCGCCCAGGTCACCGGCCACGATCGCGGCCCGTACCCGGACATGGTCGAGGCCGGCGTCCGTCAGTACCGGTCCGGCGTCGGAGTCCTCCTGGGTGTCGCGGGTCGTCCGGGGGTGGGCCTGCGCCACCGCGTGGGTGGTCAGTACGGCGAGCAGCAGGTCGTCGCTGCGCACGCGGCCACCGTGCCGGGCGGCGATCTCCCCGGCCTCCAGGCGGGCCCACAGTCCCGGGTGCTGCGCCGGGTTCAGCGGCAGCACCCGCACCATCAGCGTGGTCCAGAACTGGCCCAGCTCGCGCGGCCGGTAGCGACGGCGCCCGAGCAGGGCGTCGCGCGTGGCCCGCAGTTCGGGCGGCATCGGGTCGTCACGCACCAGCGGCCTGCCCTCCCGCAACGACTCGCGCAACTCCGGCACGGAGACCCCGGACTCGGTGAGGTAGCGCACCGCCCGGCAGTCCGGGTCGTCGAGCAGAGCGGCCAGAAGATCGACGGCGGACCGCTCCTGACCCACACCGGCGAGCGGAGGCCGCAGCCGGCACCGCTCCAGGGCCTGCGCCGTCGGGGCGCTGCACGGCATCTCGTCGTCGTGCACGGTGACCGTGACCGAGCCCGGCTCGGTCAGTTCCCCGGTGTCGTCCAGCACCTCGCGGTGGGCGTCCCGGGTGACCACCTGGTAGGTCAGGTCGTACGGGGCCAGAAAAGCCTCCACCCGCTCGTCTTTCAGCAGGCGGGACAGCAGGCGGTGGGTACCGGCCGGACGGCTGTAGGCGAAGAACGGGCGGAGCACGCGGCGCAGGGCCCGGTCGGCGGGGAAGGTCGGGGTCATGCCGAAGAGCCTGGCCGAGAAGGCGCGGCCCGGCGTCGTCCTCAGGTAGTGATCCGGCCGGAGGCCGTTGCGACGAAAGTCGCATGCGGCGAGAACGCTTCGGGTCTGGGTGGGTGTGACGCACCCGGTGTGCCGCCACCGCACCGCGCCTAGGGTCGGAGCCATGAGTGGCATGAGTACTGACCTGCTGATCACCGGCGTCTCGATCCTCACCCTGACCGGCCCGGCCGGCCCGGCGGCCACGGACGTGAGCGTGACCGGGGGCCGGGTGACCGCCGTCGGCGGCCCGCGCGAACCTGCCCGCCGCACGATCGACGGCGCCGGGGCGGTGCTGGTACCCCTGGCCGACCGGACCGTGGAGGAGGGGCGCCCGGCCGCAGAACGCTTCCGCGACAAGGAGATCGCGGCCGGGAACGCGGCCACGTTCGTTCTGGTGGACCGCCCGGTGAGCCGGGGCGAGGCACTCGACCAGCTGGTGGTGCGCCCGGCGGGTCTGCGCGCCGTGGTGCTGGCGGGAGAGGTGGTGGTCGGGCCCGGTGGGGAGCCGGTGACCGGTATCGGCCCCCTGGCCCCGGCCGACCCGCGGCTGGGCACCTGGATCGACCGCTCCGGGTACCTGCACCAGGCCCTCGACGCGCAGGGTCGTTACGACGAGACCCGCGCCGGGCGCCGGCACGCCTGGCAGGGCCGCTACTGGGTGGGTGGGGACCGCATCGTCTATCTGGACGACACCGGGTTCTGGGCGTTCGGTGAGTTCGTGCGCGGCGAACTGCATCACGCGGGCTACGTGATGCGCCAGGGGTGAACGGGGCACGGGCCGTCCGCCGTCCACACGCGGTTTCGTGAACGGTGCATCTCGCGGTTACCGTGATCCTCCCGGAAAGTGGTCGCAGGGTTGACTACTGTTCCCGGGAGATGGATCCGACGTCGGGGCTCGCCGACAACGGGAGGTGCAGTGGCGGTGAAAGACCTGAACCGGGCCATCACCGGAACGGTCGACGAATTCTCCATGGCCTACGACAGATCGGCCCGCGCACTCGAATTGGCCCAGGTCGGGCGGCATGACGAGGCGGAGCGCGACATGGCCGTGGCCCTCGCGGTCACGCCCAACAGCGCCTGGGCCCACCTGCGCCTGGCCCGCCTGTACCTGTTACGTGGCGACGTGGCCGGCATGGGCGCGGCGTTGCGGCAGGCGATGGAGACCAGCGAGCCCCCGCTCACCGACCAGCAACGGGCGATGGCGGAGGCCCTGCTGCGTCTGGGCTGAAAGCCTCGAAACGGTTACGAAGTGCAGATTCCGAGGAGACACCGGACGTCCTAGGGCGTGTGCCGGCGTGCCGACACGGCCAGGCTCGCGACCGTGGTGATGACCAGGGTGCCGATGATGACGGTGAGCGAGAGCCAGATCGGGATCTCACCGCCGAACGGAGCCCAGTCCGCCCAGTGGTACTCGTGCAGGGCGTGCAGCACCAGCTTCACGCCGATGAAGGCCAGGATGAACGACAGGCCCAGCGACAGGTAGACCAGCTTCTGGAGCAGGCCGCCGATCAGGAAGTAGAGCTGCCGCAGTCCCATCAGGGCGAACACGTTGGCGGTGAACACCAGGTAGGCCTCCTGGGTCAGGCCGTAGATCGCCGGGATCGAGTCCAGCGCGAACAGCAGGTCGGTGCTGCCCAGGGCGATGATGACGAACAGCATCGGGGTGATGTGCCGGCGGCCGTCACGCACCACGGTCAGGGCGCTGCCCTGGAACTCCCCGGTGGAGGGGAAGCGCCGCCCGACGAATCGCATCAGGGCGTTCTCCGGCACCTCCTCCTCGTCGTCCCCGTGGTTGCGGTAGTCGGCCACCAGTTTCGCGGCGGTGTACACCAGGAAGGCGCCGAAGATGAAGAACACCCAGGAGAACCGGTCGATGGCGGCGGCCCCGACGGCGATGAACACGGCCCGGAAGATCAGGGCCAGGATGATGCCGACGGTCAGGGCGTACTGCTGAAGCTGGCGTGGCACAGCCAGTTTCGACATGATGATGAGGAAGATGAACAGGTTGTCCACCGACAGGCTGTACTCGGTCAGCCAGCCGGCGAAGAACTCCCCGGCGTACCGTGAGCCGGCGGTGGCCCACACCCCCAGGCCGAACACCACGGCCAGTGCGACGAACACGCCGACGAAGGTCCCCGCCTCCTTCATCGACGGCTCGTGCACGTTGTGCCCGATCACGAACACGTCGACGGCGAGCAGCGCGACGAGCACCGCCGCGGTGATCAGCCAGGTGTACAGATGGACGTTCACGAACGGAGCAATCGGCAGGTCCGGAGTACGACTTCAGTAGTACGCGATCTCAGACCGGTGGACGACGCGGGCGCGGCGTCACCGCAGCAGGATCAGGACATGACCACGACGCCGTTCCCCGGCAGCGACGAGTTCGACCGGGTCTGGGCCCGGGCCTGTTTCCACGCCGGTGAGGTCGTCGGCACCCACCACCTGCTGCGCGGCCTGCTGCACGTGCCCCGGATCGAGCAGGCGCTCGACGTCTACGGGGTGACTCCGCTGGTGCTGCGTGAGCTGGTCGCCCGGGAGGCCCCGGAACCCGGTTCGGTGGAACGTCTGCTGGGCGTCACGGTGCGGCCGGCCCGGTTCAGCAACGCGGCGGCGGCTGCGCTGGACCGCTGCCAGGCCCGGCCCCCGGTCGAGGGCTTCGCGGCCGGGGCCGGCGGGGGTCGCGACGAGCGGGGTGCCGTCGACCTGCTGCTGGCGGTGCTCGGCGACTCGCAGTGCCGGGCGGTGGGCATCCTGGCCGAGTGCGGTGTGGAGATCGAGGAACTGAAGACGGCGCTGCGCGAGCACCGCACCCCGATCCACCCCGACTCCACGCCCGTCGACCTGCGCCGCACCCGCGACGCGCTGCTCGGCCGCACCCGCTACCGGGTGCAGGGGCGTGGCCTGCCGGCCTGGCTGCGCAACCTGGTGGCGGGGTCGGCGTCGCTGAACTACGCCACCCAGCCGGTGCTCTGGGTGCGGCTGGAGGCCGGCGAGCTGGCCCGCCGGCAGGGCCGCCGGATGCGCTCGGACGACGTGCTGCTGGCCCTGCTCACCACCTACGAGGTGGCGCTCGCCCATCCGCACCTGGTCGGCCCGCAACGGCACCGGTACGGCGGCGGGCGGACACTGCTGGCCGCCGGGATCGACCACGACCGGGTACGGGCGGCCATGGCCGGCCCGGCCGGCCCCGACCGGGTGCCGCTGCCCGGCCCGCCCGGCGACTGGCCGCAGGACACCTCGCAGATCCTGGAGCGGCTGGTCTGCGTGGAGGGCAACCACGGCGCCCGCGTGCTGCGGTCGCTCGGGGTGGACCCGAGCGAGCTGACGGTCTAGTTCTGCACGAGCCCGAAGCGGTGCGCGATCAGCGCCGCCTGCACCCGGTTGTCGCAGCCCAGCTTGGTCAGCACCCGGCTGACATGGGTCTTCACCGTGGCCTCGCTGATCCACAGCTGCGTGCTGATCGCCGCGTTCGACAGGCCCTGCGCCACCAGCACCAGCACCTCGCGCTCGCGGGCGCTGAGCTCCTCCAGCCCGCGGGCGGCGAACTCCGGCACGGCGATGCCGGGGGCCGGGGTGCCGGCCGGAACCGCCCGGGGCGCGGTCGTGTTCATCCCGTCGAGCAACTGCCGGGTGACGGCGGGGGAGAGGAACGCGTCACCGTTCGCCGCCGCCCGGATCGCCCGCCCCAGGTCGTCCGGCGCCGCGTCCTTCAGCAGGAACCCGGCCGCGCCGCCGGCCAGCGCGCGGGTGACGTAGTCGCTCTCGCCGAACGTGGTCAGGATGATGACCACCGCCTCCGGCCACTGCGCCCGCAGCGAGGTCAGGGCGGTGAGGCCGTCGGTGCCGGGCATCTGCACGTCCATCAGCACCACGTCGGGCCGGTGCCGCAGGGCGGTGTCCACGGCCTCCGCGCCGTCACCGGCCTCCCACAGCACCTCGATGCCCTGCACCATCGACAGCACGAACTTGATGCCCCCGCGGACCAGCGCGTCGTCGTCGGCGATCAGCACGCGGATCGGGTCGCTCATTCGGTGTCCTCCGTCTGGATCTTCTTCTTGCCGACGACCACGTCGTCGCGGTAACAGATGCGATAGGTGAGGGTGGAGAAGTCGTCCCAGTCCTGGTCGGCCACGTCGCCCTCGTAGGTCTCGCAACGGGTTCCGTCCGGATCGGTGGTCACCCCCAGCGGCTCGGCGGGCAGCAGGTGACGCAGCCGGTCGCGTTCGTCGCCCACCTGGACCGACTGGAAAACGTTGGCCTGCAACGGTTCCACGTACTCCGTCACGGCGAACGCCCCGACGCACGACGACAGTGCCACCAGCAGCGACGCGCACACCGCCACCAGGCCGATCTTCTGGCGACGGCTGTTGCGCCGGATGTCCTGCGGGAAATCTCCCGGCCCGTCGGTACTTCCGGGACCGGGCACCTCGGCTCGGTAGGGCAGCACCGCGCCGAGCCGGAACCCGCCGTCGTCCGTGGCACCGTGCGACAGCACCCCACCCGCGAGCCGCACCCGCTCGGCCAGGCCGTGCAGCCCCTGCCCGCTTCCCTGGCCACTCAGCGGACCGGAACCGTTCTGCGCCGGGCCGTTACGCACCTCCAGCAGCAGGGCGTCGTCCTCGTAGCGCACCTCGACCCGCACCGCCGCGCCGTGGGCGTGCTTGAGGGCGTTCGTGATGCCCTCCTGCACCACCCGGAATCCGGCGTGCCCGGCCATCAGCCCGAGCGGCCGCGGTTCGCCCACCCGCTCCAGCCCGATCGAGGTGCCGGTGCGCCGCGCCGCCGCCACCGTCGGCTCCACCTCGTCCATCGACCGCCCGGCCGGCGCGCCGTCGTCGTCCTGGTGCAGCACCTTCAGAATCTGCCGCAGCTCGGACATCGCCTGCACCGAGGTGTCGCGCAGCAGTCCCATCGCCTGCTCACGGGCCGCCGGTTCCAGAACGGTGGACGACGAGGGCCCGGACAGCCCACCCGCGTACATCGACATCAGCGTGAGCCGGTGCCCCAGTGAGTCGTGCAGCTCGGCCGCGATCCGGTTGCGCTCGCGGGCCTGGGCCTGCCCGGCCACCAGCAGGCGCTCCGCGTGCAGCTCCAGGTTGCGCTGGTGCATGGTCATCACCAGCAGCCGGCGCTGGGCGATCATCGCGCCGATCGCGCCGGGCAGCGCGCAGAAGCAGGCGAACAGGGTCACGGCCAGCAGCGCCCCGAACACGCCCCGGCCGTCTTCCTGGAGCATCACCCCGGGGAAGCAGCAGAGCGCGGCGACCAGATAGCCCAGGGTGATGGCCACCGGGTTCTTCGCCCGGTAGCCGGTGCCGAAGCTGAGCAGCGCCAGCATCACCGAGGCCCCGCCGCCGGGAACGGTGACGACCGACCCGAGGGCCATCGCGGTCACCGGCCGCACCAGGCGTAGCGGGATCAGCACCAGCGTGGCCAGGGTGGCCGTGATCGTGACGGCGATCTGCACCGGCAGCGGCCACTCGGGGCCGAAGGCGATGCTCCCGAGCAGGGTGAGCAGCGTGCAGAACAGGGCGAGCACGCACTCGTACACGAGTCGGCCGCGGTTCGCCGTGCGCACGGCGAACCACCAGGTGGCAGCCGTTCGGGTCAGGGAGCTCATCGGGCGAACAGCTTAGGGCCTGCCCTGTGCGGCGATGAGGTGTGCGCGCCGCGGACCCGGTGACTCGAGGAGGATCGTCACCGGGCCGCGGCGCGCGCCGGTCGGGAGCGCTTCCGCGGCCGAACTGAGGGGGTGAGCGCTCAGCGGCGGAAGATCCGGACGCCCCCGGCCGGGATCTTGGCGCTGCCGGCGCAGGTCTCGCCGGTCAGCAGGTCGGTGCCGTCGATGGTCAGGTCGACCGGGGTGACGGCGTGGTTGACGGCGAAAACGTACTCGGCGCCGTCGGTCCCGTGCCGCGAGACCAGCTCCAGGTCCCACGGGAGGTCCCGCTCCACGGTGATCCCGGCCAGGTCGAGCACCGGGTCGGTCACCGCCGCCAGAACGGTGTGGTCGAGCACCGTGGACACGTAGGTGGCGGTACCCGCGCCCAGGGTGCGGCGGGTCACCGCGGCCCGGCCGGCGGCCGGCCCGTCCAGGTAGGCCAGCACCGTCTCCGCCCCAAGGGGCAGCAGGTCCTCGGCCCAGACCCGCCCGCGCACGTCGCCGGTCAGGGTCACCGTGCCCTCGGCCGGCAGCGGCAGCACCTCCTCCACGCTCACCTGGAGCAGCTCGCGCAGCGCACCGTTCCAGCCGCCCGGGTGCACGGCGTCGTCCTGGTCCACCACACCGGAGAACGGACCCACCACCAGGTGCCCGCCCGCCTCCACGTAGGCCGTCAGGTTGGCCACCGCCTCCGCGGTGAGCAGGTAGGACGCCGGCGCGAACACCGCCGCGTACTGGCTGAGATCGCCTGCCGGACGGGCGAAGTCGACCGTGACCTTGTCACGCCACAGCCGCTCGTAGTACTCCCGCACCTGGGCCCGCGGGGCCAGGTCGACGCTGGGCCGCCAGTCCAGGTCCTGCGCCCACAGGCTCTCCCAGTCCCAGAGGATCGCCGCCCGGGCCCGCACCGTGGAGCCGCGCACCACATCCAGGTCGCCCAGGGTGGAACCGAGCCGCACGACCTCCTCGAACACCCGGCTCTTCGCCCCGGCGTGCGGAAGCATGGCGGAGTGGAACTTCTCGGCGCCGCGCCGGGACGCCCGCCACTGGAAGAACAGGATGGCGTCCGCACCGCGCGCCAGATGGCTCAGCGAGTTACGGGCCATCTCGCCCGGCCGCTTGGCCAGGTTGCGGGGCTGCCAGTTCACCGCCGACGACGAGTGTTCCATCAGGATCCACGGACGCCCGCCCGCCAGGGAGCGGGTCAGGTCGGCGTCGAGCGCGAGACCGACCTGACTGCGCGGGTCGGCCGCGGTCAGGTAGTGGTCGTTCGCCACCACGTCGACCTCCCGCGACCACTTCCACAGATCCATCGACGGGCAGTTGGTGGCCATGAAGTTGGTGGTCACCGGGATGCCGGGGGACAGCTCGTGCAGGATGTCGCGCTCGCGGGTGAAGCAGCCCAGCAGCTCGTCGTTGGAGAAGCGGGCGAAGTCGAGGCGGTGGGCCGGGTTCGAGGTGGTGGCCGACAGTGCGGGCACGCCGACCTGGCTCCACTCGCCGTAGGTCTGGCCCCAGAAGGCCGTTCCCCAGGCGGTGTTCAGCGCGTCCAGGGTGCCGTACCGCTGCTTCAGCCACTCCCGGAACGCCGCGGCGCTCACCTCGCAGTAGCACTCGGAAACCGGTGCGCCGTACTCGTTGTGCACGTGCCAGAGAGAGACGGCCGGGTGATTCCCGTAGCGTTTCGCCAACTCGGTGGTGATTCTGCCCGCGGCATCGGCATATTCGGGGGACGACGGGCAGCAGATGCCGCGCGATCCGGTGGCCTGCACCGAGCCGTCCCGGTTGACCACGCGCACGTGCGGGTTCTGCTGCCAGAACCAGGCCGGCGGCACCACGGTGGGTGTGCCCAGGTCGACCCGGATGCCGGCGCCGTGCAGGCCCTCGATCACCCGGTCGAGCCAGCCGAAGTCGAACTCGCCCGGCCGCGGCTCCAGCAGCGCCCAGGAGAAGATGCCGATGCTGACCAGGTTGACCCCGGCCCGGCGCATCAGTTCCAGGTCCTCGGTCCAGACCTCTTCCGGCCACTGCTCGGGGTTGTAGTCACCACCGAAGCTGAGTGCCTGCACTCCGGGCAACCAGCTCTGGTCGCTCATGGACTCACACCCTTACTGACGAACGGCATCGCGCCGACCGGACAGATCGGCGAGGCGGTGTGTGCACGGTCCCACAGCTTCGCCCGATCGCCAACCCCCTGATCCGGCTGCATATCGACTGGTGTCGGGTTCATGGCAAAGCGTTGACAAGTGCGTTTCTGGGTGCCACGTTGTGACCGGTCCCACGCGGCGTCGCATGATGACGCTGCCTCGCTTCAACGACGAAGCTGATGCTTCGCAAGGAGGACGTCATGCGGCGATCGCTGCGCGGCAGTCTCGTCACCCTCGCTGTCTCCGCCCTGCTGCTGTCCGCCTGTGGCGGATCGTCCGACTCGGACAGTGCGTCCGGTGACGAGGCGGTCAAGCCCGGTGAGAAGGTCGAGCTCAACTTCTGGTCCTGGGCTCCGGAGATGGACAAGACCGTCGAGGCCTGGAACGACACCCACCCCGACATCCACGTCACGGTCAACAAGCAGGACGGCGGCGACACCGCCGTCACCAAGCTGCTCACCGCGATCAAGGCCGGCAGTGGTGCCCCCGACCTGATGCAGGCCGAGTACCAGGCTCTGCCCACGCTGGTCGGCTCCGGCGCGCTGGCCGACATCAAGGACGACATCGGTGACGACGTGCAGGGGCACTTCGCCGAAGGTGTCTGGAGCGCGGTCACTCTCGGCACCGACGCGGTGTACGCGGTGCCGCAGGACTCGGCCCCGCTGATGTTCTTCTACCGCGCCGACGTGTTCGAGAAGTACGACATCGACGTGCCCACCACCTGGGACGAGTACGCCGCTGCCGCCAAGAAGATCCACGACGAGGACTCCAAGCAGTTCCTGGGCACCTTCTCCTCCAACGACGCCGGGCTGTTCGCCGGCCTCACCCAGCAGGCCGGGGCCAGCTGGTGGGGCATCGACGGTGACGCCTGGAGCGTGGCCATCGACTCGGACGCCTCGAAGAAGGTCGCCTCGTTCTGGGGCGGGCTGGTCGAGGACGGCGTCATCGACAACACCCCGATGTACACCCCGGCCTGGAACTCCGCGCTGAACAAGGGAACCCAGGTGGGCTGGGTCAGCGCCGTGTGGGCGCCGGGAGTGCTGGCGGGCAACGCCGGCGACACCGCGGGCAAGTGGAAGGTCGCTCCGCTGCCGCAGTGGAACGCCGGTGAGAACGTGACCGGGGCCTGGGGCGGATCGTCCACCGCCGTCACCTCGCAGTCCAAGCACAAGGCCGCCGCCGCGCAGTTCGCCGCCTGGCTGAACACCAGCGCCGAGGGCGTCAAGGCCCTGGCCACCGTCTCCAACGTGTACCCGGCCGACCAGCAGAACTCCGCCGCCGCCCTGACCGAGTCGCCGGAGTTCTTCGAGAACCAGGACGACTTCTACGACGTCGCCGCGTCGGTGGCGGGCACGGTGAACAGCTTCACCTACGGCCCCAACACCAACGTCGCCTACAGCGCCTTCAACGACGCGTTCGGCAAGGCGGCGCAGTCGAAGAAGGCGTCCTCGTTCACCGAGGCCCTGGCCACGATGCAGAGCCAGACCGTCGAGGACCTGAAGAGCAACGGGTTCACCGTCAAGTAGACCCCCTCTCGGCCGTGCTTCCCCCGACCTCGGGCCAGGGGAAGCACGGCGGATTCTCGGTAGGAGCCATCGATGACCAGCATCACCAGCGAGCCGAACAGCGGCACGGTGCGCCGTGTTCCGGATCAGACCCCGCCACGCAGACGGTCCCGCGTGCCGAAGGCGCCGTACGCGTTCGTGCTCCCCGCCGTCTTCCTGTTCGTGTTCTCGATCGCGATCCCCATCCTCTACACCGCCTATCTCAGCCTGCGCACGGTGAAGGTGGAGGGCCTGGGGCTGGGGCCGGGGGCGCGCACCGAGGTCTGGGCGGGCCTGGAGAACTACGCCGGCACCCTGACCGACCGCGACTTCCTGTCCAGCGTGCTGCGGGTGCTCGGCTACGGGCTCGTGGTGATCCCGGTGATGCTGGGCCTGGCCTTGCTTTTCGCCCTGCTGCTGGACTCGGTGCGGGTGCGGGCCCGGCGGTTCTCCCGGCTGGTCATCTTCATGCCGTACGCGGTGCCGGCCGTGATCTCCTCGCTGCTGTGGGGTTTCCTCTACCTGCCCGCCGTCAGCCCGTTCACCTACGCCGCCGACCAGGTCGGTGTGACTCTGCCGCAGCCGATGGCGCCGGGCCTGGTGCTGTTCGGCATCGCCAACATCGCGGTCTGGGGCGGCGTCGGGTTCAACATGATCGTGCTCTACACCGCGCTGCGCTCGATCCCCACCGAGCTCTACGAGGCGGCCCGCATCGACGGCTGCTCGGAGGTTCAGATCGCTTGGCGGATCAAGGTTCCCATCGTCATCCCGTCGCTGATCATGACGTCGGTGTTCGGCATGATCACCACCCTCCAGGTGTTCGCCGAGCCGACCGTGCTGCGGCCGCTGACCAACAACATCTCCACCAGCTGGAGCCCGCTGATGATGATCTACCGGGACGCCTTCACCCGCAACGACATCTACTCCGCCTCCGCCACCTCGGTGGTGCTGGCCGTGGCCACGTTCGTGCTGTCCTTCGGGTTCCTGCGCCTGGTGCAGAACCGAGCCTTCGCCCAGGAGAACCGATGAGCACCGCGACCCTTCCGGACCGCACCACCGGCACGTCCGGAACCGCCCGGCAGAGGCCGAGTTTCGTCGGCACCGGTCTTCTGGTGGTCGGCGCCGTCTACTGTCTCGTGCCGGTGGTCTGGGTGTTCATGGCCTCCACCAAGAGTTCGAGCGAGTTGTTCTCCACCTTCACCTACGCGCCCAGCGGCAACCTGTTCAGCAACATCTCCGACCTGAGCAGCTACCGGGACGGGCTGTTCTGGCGCTGGATGGTGAACACCGCGCTCTACGCCGGTGTCGGGGCGGGCCTGTCCACCGTGGTGTCGGCGATGGCCGGCTACGCGATGGCGAAGTTCCGCTTCCCGGGGCGCGGCGTGCTGTTCAACGTGCTACTCGCCGGGGTGCTGGTGCCCGGCGTGGTGCTGGCCGTGCCGCAGTACCTGCTGTTCGCGAAACTCGGCCTGACCAACACCTACTGGGCTGTTCTGCTGCCGAGCCTGATCAGCCCCTACGGCATCTACCTGGCCCGGATCTACGTGTCCGCGGCGGTGCCCGACGAGGTGATCGAGGCGGCCCGTACCGACGGCGCCAAGGACCTGCGGGTGTTCTCGTCGATCGTGATGCCGATGATGGTGCCCGGGCTGGTGACGATCTTCCTGTTCCAGTTCGTCGCGATCTGGAACAACTTCATGCTGCCGTTCGTGATGCTCGGCGACGACAAGCTGTTCCCGGTCACGGTGGGCCTGTCCGGCCTGCTGAACCAGGGCTCGCAGCAACCGGCCATGTACACGCTGGTGATCACCGGTGCGCTGCTGTCGATCCTGCCGCTGCTCGCGCTGTTCCTGTTGCTCCAGCGGTTCTGGCAGGTCGATCTGGCCGCCGGGGCCGTGAAGAGCTGACGAGATAGCCTTCCGACGTGCAGCTTCGAGGAGGGGACAAGCGTCCCACCATCCGTGACGTGGCCAGCGTCGCGGGGGTCTCCAGGGGAACCGTCTCGCGGGTGCTCAACGGCGGTGAGCGGGTCAGCCGCCAGGCACGGGACGCGGTGGCCCGGGCGATCGCCGAGACCGGGTACACCGCCAACCACGCCGCGCGCACACTCGCCCTGGGCCGCTCCAACACGGTGGCGTTCCTGCTCAGCGAGCCGCAGCACATCCTGTTCGAGGACCCGACGTTCGCCCGGCTGATGGGTGGCTGCACGCGTGCCCTGGCCGAGCACGGCATGCTGCTCACCCTGGTCACCGCCGGCACCCCGGCCGACCGGGAGCGGGCCGTGGGCTACGTGGCGGCGCGGCACGTGGACGGGGTGCTGCTGGTCTCCAGCCACGCCGTCGACCCGGTGGCCGAGGAACTGATCGCCACCGGCGTGCCGACCGTGGTGTGCGGCCGGTTCCCCGGCCTGGAGTCGCGGATCAGCATGGTCGGCGCCGACGACCTGGACGGCGGCCGGCAGATGACCGGCCACCTGCTGGATCAGGGCGCCTGCACGATCGCGCACATCACCGGGCAGATGGACACACCCGGTGGGTTCGGCCGGCTGGAGGGGTACAAGGAGGCGCTGGCCGCGGCCGGGCTGCCGGTGCGGCCGGAGCTGATCGTGCACGGCGACTACTCCCGGGAGAGCGGGGCCGAGGGCATGCGGGCCCTGCTGGAGCGGGTGCCCGACCTGGACGGGGTGTTCGTGGCCTCCGACCTGATGGCGGCCGGGGCCTGTGCGGTGCTGCGGGAGGCGGGCCGGCGGATTCCGGACGACGTGCGGGTGGGCGGGTTCGACGACGCCGGGGTGGCCGAGCACCTCGACCCCGAGCTGACCACGATGCGGCAGCCGTTCGAGCGGATCAGCCGGGAGATGGTGCGCCTGCTGCTGTCGCGCATCGACGGCGAGGGCGACGCCTCGGTGTTCCTGCCCTCCACCCTGATCCGGCGGGCCTCGACCTGAAAGCCCGCACCCCGTAGGGTGATCCGTTGTGAGTACCGCCCTGACCGAGCCCGGCGTGATCGCCCGCCGGGCCCGGATCGCCGTCGCCGTCCTGTTTTTCACCAATGGTGCGCTTTTCGCCAACCTGCTGCCACGCTATCCGGAGATCAAGGCCGACCTGGGCCTGTCCAACGCCGCGTTCGGCAGCGCGGTGGCGGCCTATCCGCTGGGTGCGCTGGTGGCCGGGCTCAGCGCCGGGGTGCTGATCCGGCGGTTCCGCTCGTCGCGGGTGGCGATCGTCGCGACCTGGCTGGCGGCAGCCGGTTTCGTCGCCGCCGGGCTGGCACCGGCCTGGATCGCCCTGGCCGGTGCGCTGTTCGTGGCCGGGGCGATGGACTCGATCACCGACGTCGCGCAGAACTCGCACGGCCTGCGGGTGCAGCGGCTGTACGGCCGTTCCGTCCTCAACTCCTTCCACGCGGTCTGGAGCATGGGAGCGGTGCTCGGCGGGGCGATGGGGGCAGGGCTGGCCGCCCTCGGGCTGGCCACCTCCACCCACATGATCGTGTCCGGCGTGCTGTTCAGCGCGATGTCGGCCGCCTCGTACCGCTGGTTGCTGCCCGGCGCCGAGCCGGTCGAGACGGTGGACGACGAGGAGGCTGCGCCCGCCCGGCGCGGTTCTTTCGGCCCGGCCGTGGTCGGACTGCTGCTGGCCCTGGTCGTGATCGCGGCCGGCGGGGCCGTGGTGGAAGACGCCGGTGCCTCGTGGGCGGCCATCTACCTGTCCGGTTCGCTCGGGGCCAGCACGTTCGTGGCTGGGCTGGGCTTCATCGCGTTGCAGGGGTTGCAGTTCGTCGGCCGGCTGCTCGGCGACCCGCTGGTGGACCGGTTCGGCCAGCGCGCGGTGGCCCGGGCCGGGGGAGTGGTGGTGCTGCTCGGCATGGGCTCGGCCCTGCTGGTGCCCACCGTGATCGGCACGATCGCCGGTTTCGGCCTGGCCGGGCTGGGGATCGCCACGCTGATCCCGGCAGCCATGCACGGCGCCGACGAGATCCCGGGCCTGGCACCGGGAGTCGGGCTGACCGTGGTCAGCTGGCTACTGCGCGTGGGGTTCCTGGCAGCCCCGCCGATCGTCGGGGCGGTGGCCGACGCCACCTCGCTGCGGGCCGGGCTGCTGGTGGTGCCGGTGGCCGGGATGCTGGTGATCCTCTTCTCGGGGGTGCTCTCCACCCAGCGCCGCGGCTGAACGGCTTCAGGCGGTCCGGTGCAGCCGGAGCAGGGCGATCGCCAGGGCCAGCCGGGTCTGGCCGGTGCGGTCGCGAGTGTTCCAGCCCAGCAGGGTCTCCGCGTGCCGGAGCCGGTCCTGGAGCGTGGAGTGGTGCACCCCGAGCGCGCGGGCGGCGTCGCGCAGGCTGACGGCCTGGTTCACCGCCACCAGGCTGGGCAGAACCCAGGCGGCCGTGGCGGCGGCCCGGTCCAGCGTGAGCACGTCCGGGTGCGGAGCGGGTGCCTCCTCGGCCGCCCGCAGCAGGAGCAGCAGCGCACCCAGCTCGTCGGCGTGCACCACCCGCGGCCCCGGATCCCGCTCGTCGCCGTCGGCGCTCAGCCGCAGCGCCAGGCGGGCCTGCTCCCACGACCGGGGCAGCTCGGCGACCGTGCCCGCCGCGCCGATCCCGGCCCGGGCGCCGCTCCCGGCCGGCGCCCCGGCCGCCACCACCCGGGGCGGGGCGCCGAGTTCGGCCACGGCGCGCACGGTCTCGGGCAGGTGCAGACGGCGGGCGGCGGCCACCCGCTCCGCCTCGGGCACCGACGCGTCCACCAGCAGCCCGACGGCCGTGGCCGGTGAGGGACCGAGCACGATGCGGGCCGCCGCGCCCGCCCGCTCCAGCACCACGGCCGGCAGGGTGCCGGGCCGGCCGGGCAGTTCCAGCCACAGCGCCGCCCCCGCGTCGTCCAGCACGGCGCACGGCCAGGCCGGGTCGACGTCAGGCCGGCCCGGGGCGAGGTGGTGCGGGGCCGGGCCGGGTCCGGCCGGTGAGGCCGCGCCGTTCGCCAGCACCCGCACGTCCAGCCCGCGCGAGGGCACCCGCAGCCGGGCCGGCACCCCGGCCAGGTGCGCGGCGGCCCGCACGATGGAGTGCAGCCCGGCGCCGGACTCGGTGAGCGCGTCGAAGTGCCGGACCACCCGCACGGCACTGCCCGCCTCGGGGTCGAGCCGGGCCAGGCGCAGCGCCAGATTCTCCATACCCCATCATAGGAACCGGTTTCAGGGCTCCAGCAGCCGTCGCAGCCAGCCCAGCCGGGCCGTGGTGGTGTCGCGGGTCAGCTGCGCGTGCGGCGCCAGCACCGGGTAGCCGTGGTAGCCGCCGGGCCAGACGTGCAGCTCGGCCACCCCACCGGCCTGCCAGATCGCCATCGCGTAGGCCACGTCCTCGTCGCGGAAGATCTCCGCGGAACCGACGTCCACGAATGCCGGCGGCAGGCCGGACAGATCGGTGGCCCGCGCCGGGGCGGCGTACGGCGACACCTCCGGCCCGCCCCGGGCGTCGCCGAGCAGCGCCGTCCACCCGGTCTCGTTGCTGTCCTGTCGCCAGGTGCCGCTGGTGGACATCTGCCGGGCCGAGAAGGAGTCGTTGCGGTCGTCGAGCATCGGGCACAGCAGCATCTGGCCGAGCAGGGCGGGCCCGCCCCGGTCGCGGCACAGCAGGGCGACGGCCGCGGCCAGCCCACCCCCGGCGCTGCCCCCGGCACAGACGATGCGGGCCGGGTCGATGCCCAGCCCGGCGGCCTGGCCGGCCAGCCAGACCAGCGCGGCGTAGCAGTCCTCGACCGGCGTGGGATGCGGGTGCTCGGGCGCCAGCCGGTAGCCCACCGACACCACCGCGAGACCGAATTCCTCGGCGCAGGCGAAGGGTTCGCCGAGACCGGTGCGGTGGTCGCCCATGATCATGCCGCCGCCGTGGATCCAGTAGATCGCCCCGACCGGCGTCTGCACCCCGGCCGGCCGGCAGATCAGCAGCGGCACGCCCGCCGCCACCTCGACCTCCTGCACGTCGAAACGCCCACCGCGGGAGAGCTCCTCGGCGGTGACCGCGGTCATCTCGTCCCGGCTGGTCCGCAGCATCGGAATGGCCTTGATCGTCACGGGTTTCGCCAGCATGTCGGCGATCGGGGCCAGGGCGGCGGCGCACTCGGCGTCGAACGGCGGCACGGCCTGGGATGTCTGCGGTGACGTCGTCATCATCGGTCTCCTGCTGATCGGGCCTGATCGGGCGGGATCGGGCGGTTCGATCCCTCAGCCTGCCCCGCCCGGCGAGGCCGGACCAGCCGCCACCCGTCCCGTGTCGTCCGCCGTCCGGCGGTCGTCCCGGTCGTCCTGGTCATGGCCGGCGCCGAACATGCCGTCCAGTGCCCAGGTGAGCGCGTAGCCCACGCAGACCACGGCGTGCAGCACCCACAACCACAGCAGCAGCGCGGTGGTCACACCGACCAGGCCGAGCCCGCCGAACGGCCGCCCGAGATCCACCGGCAGGGCCAGGAACAGGGTGAAGCCCTGGAGGAACCCGGACACGAAGGCCGCCGTCACCACCGCGGCCACCCAGGCCGCCCGCCAGTCCGGCCGCCCCGGCGCCACCACCCGGAACATCCAGGCCAGCGGCGCCCACAGGATCACCCAGACCAGGTTGAGCCCCAGGTACGACGCCGCGACCACCCCGGGCAGGCCGTTCTCCGTCTCCAGGTTCTCCACGGTCGGGGTGATCACCAGCAGCGCCAGCAGCATCAGCGGCGCCAGTCCGAGCAACGGCAGGGTGAGCAGACGAGCCTTCAGGGACGGCGGGGGTGCGGCCCGGTGCGGTGTGGGCACCAGCCTCACCAGCGCCCGGCTCAGCCCTCGGCCGTACGCGGAGGCCATGAAGACCGCGAACAGCACCGACAGCGGCGACAGCGACAGACCGGAGGAGAACAGCGCCCGTACCCACGACCCGGCGCCCTGCTGATCCGGGATGGCGACGGCCAGGCTGCCGCCGAGCCCGGCGATCCGCTCCCGCCCGAACAGCACCCCGGCCAGGGCGACGGCCACCAGCAACGTGGGCACGGCGGCCAGCGCTCCGTACAGCGTGGCCCCGGCCGACAGCAGGGCGGTGTCGGTGCCCGCCAGCCCGGCCCGGGTGTCACGCACAGCCCGCCCCACCGCCCACCGCACCCGGGACCACACGCTCAGCACCCGCCCAGCATCATGCACCGGGCCGGGTTCGGCACGACGGGGGCGGGAGGACGGATCAGGCGAAGGGATCGGTGTCGTCGCGCGGGTCCCGTTCCCGCACGATGCGGCGGCGCAGCCGGAGTAGATCCTCGCCCGCCGTGCAGGCGCGGGTGCGCCGCTCGCCGACAGGGACCAGCAGGCCGGCGTCGACCATCTGTTTCAGGTCCCGGCCCGCGGTCTGGAAGCTGATCTCCTCCTCGCCGCTGTCTGCCGGTCCGCTGCGGTAGGTGGCGTTGCGAACCCGTGGACCCGAGGCGGCATCAGGGGCGGTGCGCGCCCGGCCCCGAGGGGCCTCCCACGGGGGCCCGAACCGGGCGCGCACCTTGCACCGCGACCGCGACGGAGGGATGTCTGCGGGACGCGGTGCCTTCAGCCGTGGCACGCCCCAGGTGGAGGGTGGGCCACGGCCGCTTCTGGGCCGCGCTCCCAGTTAGCCCTGCCGGAGCTCCGGAGCCAATCGGGTGGAAGCGGACATCCCACTTGTCTTCTTGATCCACGACCGATGTCGCCCGTGCGTGACGGTGCGACTGCGGTGCGGCTTCGGTGCAGGTCAGGACCACCGGGAGCGGTGGTTCAAAAATAATTCCCGGAAAGCGGCAACCTTTCGGGCCTCTCGACTGACTTAGGGGCGTCAGAAGCGCGGGGCCCGGTGAGGCCTCCCGGCCCATTCAGGGTGGGCCCGGAGGGAAATCAGGCCTATTCAGGGTAGGCCTGCCTACTCACCGGCCCTGCGTCTGGATTTTCGTCCAATGCCGACTCGAAGCCGAGTCCTGGCAACCCTCCCGGAAAGGGAATCGCATGAAAAGCCCCTCGCGCGGCGGTTTGAAGAGCGCCTTCAGCACGAAACGCCGGGTCTGGACCGGCGTGATCGCCGCGGTCGTCCTGGCGGCCGCCGCCGGTACGGTTGCCTCGGCTGCGAACAGCAGCTCCTCGTCGACCAGCGCGACGACGGCGAGTTCCTCGTACCCGACCGCGATCCCGACCAAGGCGTCCGCGCTGAGCCTGACCTGGCCGACCGCGACGGGCACCACCAACCTCACCGCCACCAAGACGGTGAGCAGCTACGACGGTGGCATGAAGCGCGTCCAGGGCTGGGGCGGTAGCCAGGACGAGGACCAGGACCCGCTGTTCATCGTCAAGGACGGTGGCACGATCCAGAACGTCATCATCGGCAACAAGGCCGGCGACGGGATCCACTGCGAAGGCACGTGTTTGATCAAGAACGTCTGGTGGGAGGACGTGGGCGAGGACGCCGCCACCCAGAAGGGCAAGGTCTCCGGCCAGGTCATGCAGATCGACGGCGGCGGCGCGAAGAAGGCCGACGACAAGGTCTTCCAGCAGAACGGCCCCGGCAAGCTGGTCGTGCAGAACTTCGTGATCCAGGACTTCGGCAAGCTGTACCGCTCCTGCGGTAACTGCTCCACGCAGTACCAGCGCTCGGCCGAGTTCTACAACGTGATTGTCGTCGACCCGGGTAAGTCCCTGGCCGGCATCAACACCAACTACAAGGACACCGCCACGTTCAAGTGGATCCGTCTGTACGACGACGACAAGAGCATCTCGATCTGCGACAAGTACACGGGTAACAGCAGTGGCAAGGAGCCGACCAAGACCGGTTCCGGTGCGGACGGCACCTACTGCAAGTACTCGTCCTCGGACATCACCTACAAGTAATCAGGTGAGAGTCGCTGCCGGACAGCGACATTACAGGGGATGACAGAGCCGGCCCGGCCCCGCGAGGGGACGGGCCGGCTTTCTCGTGCCCACGGGCGTCCTCTGGAATCGCCGGAACTGCCGCTTCCGCGCATAGTGGTCCGGGCAACGCCACCGGGCGCGAGGGGAGCTGTCGTATCGTGAGCACGACCACCCAGGCACCACCCCGCGCCGACCGGGGCCGGCTGATCCGCTCCGTCGGGCTGTGCGTGCTGCTGGCCCTGCCGGCTCTGGTGATCCGCCTGTCCGGAGCGGAGATTCAGCCGGTCGTGGCCATGCTGGTCTACGGTGCAGCGGTTTTCGCCGCTTCATTCGTGCTGGCCTGGGCCGCCGAGGCGGCACAGGTGGACATCTCCGGGGGCCTGGCCATCGCGATCCTGGCGCTGATCGCGGTGCTTCCGGAATACGCGGTGGACCTGTTCTACGCCTGGTCGGCGGGCAGCGACCCGGAGTACGTGCAGTACGCTGCGGCGAACATGACCGGCTCGAACCGTCTTCTGCTCGGGCTGGGCTGGCCGGTGGTGGTGCTGGTCGGGCTGTGGGGTCTGCGGCGGGCGGGCGAACTGCGCGGGCACGTGCTGCCGCTCGACGCCGGCAACCGGCTGGAGCTCGGATTCCTGCTGTTCGCCGGGATCTTCGCCTTCCTGATGCCGCTGGCCGGGCAGATCCACGTGTGGATGGGCGTGGTGCTGTTCGTCTGGTTCGGCTACTACGCCTACCGGCTCGCCCACGGCCCGGTGGAGGAACCGAGGCTGCGGGGCACCTCGGCCGCGATCGGGGCGCTGCCGCGCACGGCCCGCCGCTGCACGCTGGCCGGGCTGTTCCTGTTCGCCGCCGCCGTGGTGATGGCGTCGGCCGAACCCTTCGCGCACAGCCTGGTCGAGGGCGGGCAGCAGCTGGGCGTGGACGAATTCCTGCTGGTGCAGTGGGTGGCCCCGCTGGCCTCCGAGGCGCCGGAGTTCATCATCGCGATCATGTTCGCGGCCCGGGGCAACGCGACCGCCGCGATCGGCACGCTGATCTCGTCGAAGGTCAACCAGTGGACGCTGCTGGTCGGGTCGCTGCCGATGGCCTACTGGGCGGGTGGCGGCGAACCGGCGCTGCCGCTCGACCACCGGCAGGCCGAGGAGATGCTGCTGACCTCCGCGCAGACCGTGCTCGGCATCGCGCTGATCCTGGGTCTGCGGTTCCACCGCTGGTCGGCGTGGGTCCTGCTGTTGCTGTTCGCGGTGCAGTTCCCGGTCACCGGCACGACCGGCCGGCTGATCCTGTCGGCGGTCTACGGGGTGCTGGCTCTGGTCGCCCTCGGCCTGAACGCCCGGCACCTGCTGCCCACACTGCGGGCGCCGTTCACGAAGGACCTGATCCCGGAGTCCGAGTACGCCGACCGCGCGCCCTAGGGCTCGTCGGCCCGATAACCGCTGGCCTGCAACGAGAACAGCTCACAGTAGCGCCCCCGCAGGGCCATCAGCTGGGCGTGCGTGCCGGTCTCGGTCACCACGCCCTCGTGCATCACGAAGATCCGGTCGGCGTGCATCACGTTGGCCAGGCGGTGGGTGACGAGGATCGTGGTGAGCACGCCCTGCCGCGCCCGCAGGTCCTGGAACAGGGCGTCCTCGGCGCGCGGGTCGAGGGCGGACGATGGCTCGTCCATGATCAGCAGGTCGGCGTCGCGATAGAAGCCGCGGGCGGCGGTGATCCGCTGCCACTGCCCGCCGGACAGGTCCTGACCGTCCTTGAAGGTGCGGTCGAGCAGCGTGTCGTAGCCGTGCGGCAGATCGAGCACCATCTCGTGGGCCAGTGCCCGGCGTGCCGCCAGCTCGATGCGGGCCCGGTCGGGCGGGGCGTCGATGGCGCCCATCGCGATGTTGGCCGCGGCCGAGTAGGGCCACCGGTGGTGCTCCTGGAGGACCACCCCGGTGCGAGCCCGCAGCAGCTCCGGATCCCAGTCGTCATAGGGCTTTCCGTTCCAGTGGAGGACGCCGCCGGTGGGCCGGCGCAACCCCGCGATCATGGCCGCCAGCGTGGACTTGCCGGAGCCGTTCTCCCCGACGAGCGCGATCGTCTCGCCTGCCGTGACGGTGAACGTGACCCGGTCGACGGCGGGGGAGTGACGATCCGGGTATTGCAGGCTGACGCCGCGCACCTCCAGCTGCCGTAGCGGCCCGGGGTGGGGGCGGGGCTCCTCGTCGTCCTGCGTCATGGGTGTGGCCGGGAGGTGATGACCGGCGCGCTCCAGGAAGGTGAGGTAGTCGCGCACGTACTGGCCCTCGTTGTAGACCCGCTCGATCTGCCAGGTCATGGCCATCAGCCCGGCCTGTGCGGCCTGCACCGCCACCACGCAGGTGACCGCGGCCGACAACGGGATGCGTCCGGTGGCGAGCAGCACCCCGAGCAGCACCCAGACGCCCGCCAGGCCGATGCCGCCGATCATGGTGCCCACCGCGGTGTTGACGGTGACCCTGCGGGCCAGACGCAGTTCCTCCACGGTCTGGATGCGCATCACCATGTCGTACTGCTTCAGCAGGAATCCGCGCAGACCGTAGGAACGCAGTTCCGCCGCGGACTTTCGTTCGGCCATCTGGTGGTGCAGCACCCAGAGCCGTCGCCGGCGCACCGACCCGGCCAGGAAGTGCGCGTAGCGCAGATGACCTGAGCGCAGCGCGGCGTAGGCCTTGGGCAGGGTGGCCACGACCAGGGCGAGCAGCAGCAGCGGATTGATCACCAGCACGGCCACCCCCACCGCCAGCAGGTTGACCAGCCCGGCCAGGGTGTCGGCGGTGCCGCGCACCAGCTCGTTGACGTCTTCCCCGCAGGTTTTGGCGCGCTCCATGTCGTCGGCGAAGGCGTCGCCGTCGAACGCCTCCAGTCGCACGCCGGTGGTGGCCTCGAAATAGCGCCGCTCGGTGGTCTGTTTCACCCGCGGGGCCAGACCGATCTGCGCGTAGCCGGTGACGATGGCGAGTGTGCCGCGCACCGCGGCGATGCAGCCGAGCAGGACCAGGGCCGGGAACGCGGCGCGCACCCGGTCGGCGGTGGGACCGTTGCCGAACAGCTCCACCAGTACCTGCTGGGTGGACAGCAACCCGAACGTGGACAGCACGCCGCCACCGATCGTGGCCACCCCGATCAGCACGGTGCGCAGGCGGTCGGCCCGCCAGGCCACCAGGACGGCGTGCCTGACCAGGGAGGGCAACTCGGCGAACACCCCGGTGAGCGCGGTGCCGGCCCGGCGGCGAGCACCGGTTTCCCACCACGCGTCACGCAGCTCGGGAAGCACTGCCTGATGTACGTTTTCGGCCAGGGATTCGTCCGGGCGGGTCGCCGTCACATCCATCGGGCCACTGTCGGGAGGTACCCGGAGGTAGTCGATGGCGGATGCAGCGGGAGGTCAGTACCCGCCGCCCGAGGAGCCGCTGTCCGAGTGGCCGGCGTCGTGGGTGTGGTGCCACGACGTGTCGACGGCGGTGTAGCCGTGGTCGGTGAGGCGAGCGCCGTTGCCCACCGGCCGGTCGTCGAAACCCGAGCCGGCCCGGGACACGTCGATGCGCATGCCGGGCACCGCGTGCCGGCCGGGTGGCGGGTTCAGCCGGGTCTGGAGCAGGTGCCGCAGCCGGTCGTCGTAGCCCGGGCCGCGGCGGGTGGCCCGGGCGATCGTCGTCACCGAGGTGGACAGATGACCGTGCAGGTCGGTGACGGCCAGCGTGCGGCGGGTCTCCGCCACGGCCACGGGATCGAAGACGGTGCAGCGGAACTCGGCCCGCAGCGGCACGCCGAGCGACAACCGGCGTTCCTTGAGCCGGGCGCGCACGGCCAGCGGCACGTCGGTGCGCACGTCCACCTCGGTGACCGCCCGCACCGCCGCGTCGGCGGGCACCGGCCCGGAACCGGCCAGCAGGTGCCGGCCGTCGGCGAGGTGAAGCACCAGGGCCCGGCCCGGTCGTGGCCGGCCGACCGTCTCGCCGGGCTGGAGTTCGTGGTGACTGATGATGGGATAACGGCTCGTCATGAGACCCCTCCTTCTCGAGGATCCGCCGTTCGCAACGATTCTGAGTCGGCTTCCGGGCTACCACCGCGTCCGCTCCGCCGAGGGTGCAGTGCGGGTGCGCGGTGCACCCCTGGCGTCCGGGACGGGGTGGTTCAAAGGCGGACGTAGGCGGCCGACGGGGCGGATCGTGCCGGTCAGTCCCCGTCCGATGACTGCGGTGTGGGCCAGGGGAAACCGCCGAAGTCGGGGAACAGGTCGTCGTCCACCAGTTTTTCGGGGTGCGACACGGTGGGGCGGCTGCCGGCCGCCCGCACCGCGGAGGTGCTGCTGATCTTGCCGACCTCGATCCGCATGCCGAACACCGGATGGGTGCCGGTCAGCGGGTCGAGCTGCCGTTGCAGCTCGCGCACCAGGCAGGCGTCGAGGTCCGCCTCCAGGGGGAGCGGCTCACCGATGGCCTGCACCAGACCGGCCAGGAATCCGGGCAGGTCGGCGACGGCCGGGTGGCGGCGGTTCTGCGCCACGGTGACCGGGTTGAGCACCGAGCAGACGAAATCCACCTGGATCGTGGTGACGAAGCGGCGGGGCAGGTAGCGCGTCACCTCGGTGAGCACGGCCAGACCGACGTGCGGCCGGGCGTCCACCTCGGTGGCGGCCTGCGGCACCTGACCCCCGGGCAGCGGCCCGGGCAGGAACGTCCCGTCGCCGGACCGGTGCACCACCACGACGTCGGTGCCGGACGGCGGCGGGCCGACGAGGCCCGGCTCACGGTGACTGATGATCGGATAGCGGTTCGGCATGTGCCCTCCCTGGTGCCCGCGATATCAACGCGAGCAGAGGGCCGCTCGGTACAGGGAACTGGTGAGAGTGCGGTGCGGGTGCGCATGGGCGATGCCGGTGCGAGGGTCGGGAGATGGCGAACAAGGACACGGACAACCTGGTGGAACAGCAGGGCGTGAACGCGGGGGAGCCGAACCCGGGCGCGGCACCGGACCAGAAGCCGGACCCGGCGCAGGACTCAGCGCAGGACTCAGCGCAGCACGACGGGCCTGCTCAGCGACCCGACCCGCGGCAGGGCCTGATCGGCTACCCCGCGCTGAAGACCGACGAGCAGCTCACCGGTGGCCCGGTGCCGGAGCACCAGGAGGACCCGGGCACCAAGGACGGCTCGTCCGGCCAGGACGAGGGACTGATGGACTAGTCCTTCGCCCGCAACAGCTGCTCGAGGCTCGTGGCCGGGTGCCCGGTCAGGTCGGCCACGGCGCTGCTGACCTGTGCCAGCTCACCCGCCGCGATCGCCGTGTAGGTGGAGATCCAGGCCTCGACCTCCCAGTCCGGGGCGCCGTACCCGGCCCGTGAGGCCCGGGCCTCGGCCATGGTCTCCCGGTGGTAGGTGACCTCGCGCCCGGTGACGGCGGTCAGCGTGGCCGCCACCTGGTCGAGCGTGAGGGCCTGAGGGCCGGTCAGGTCGTAGGTGGCCCCGGCGTGTGCGGCCGGGTCGCGCAGCACCACCTCGGCCACCTCGGCGATGTCGTCCTGGGTCACGGCGGCCACCTGCCCGTCCCCGGCCGGGCCCCGGATCACTCCGTCGTCACCGGCCAGGCCGGGCAGGAAGTCGGCGTACAGGTTGTCGCGCAGGAAGGTGAAGGCCGGACCGCTGCCGCGCAGGTGCTGCTCGGTGTGCCAGTGGTCGCGGGCGTGGGTGAAGGTGGCGTCGGGCGCGGCCCCGGCGAACGACACGTAGACCACGTGCCGCACCCCGGCCGCCACCGCGGCGTCGACGAATCCCCGGTGCGCCGTGACCCGGTCCGGCGACTCGGTGCCGGACACCATGAACAGCGTGCTGACCCCCGTCAGCGCCGCGCGCACGGCCGGGGTGTCGGCGTAGGTGATGGCCTGGGCCTGCGCACCGGGCAGCTGCGGGGCCCGGGCCGGATCGCGCACCAGCAGACGCTGGGCGACTCCGGCAGCGGCCAGGCGGCGGGCCACCCGGCCGCCGAGACGGCCTGTGGACCCGGTGATCCCGAGGAGCTCGGTGCTGGTCATGCTGTCCTTCCGCCGACGACGCGGTTGACTCTAGAACGTCGCGGGGCGGCCGCAAAAACGGCTCGCGCCGGGCGGAATCGCGGGATTCGGCCGGCGCGGGAGACGTGTTCGCGGCGGGACTGCTGGCCGTGCTGGTGGCCGGCAGTCCCGGGCCGCAAGCGGTGGGACGTGGTGGAACAGGGGTGGATCAGGCCTTGCGCGGGGTGCGGTTCTCCGACGAGATCATCCAGGCCTGCTTCTCCAGGTCGTGGATGATGCTGTGCAGCAGGTCGGCGGTGGTGGGGTCTTCGTTGTCGGTGTCGTCGTGCACGGCGCGCACGGTGGCCGCGGTCTCGCGCAGCATCAGCGTGATCTTGTCGACGGCCTCGGTGGTGTCCACCTCGTCGGCGCCGAAGTCGGTCAGGCTGGCCTGGGCGCAGACCGTCTTGGGGCCGGCGTCGGGCACCACGTCGAGGGCGCGCATGCGCTCGGCGATGGTGTCGCTGTGCTCGCGGGCCAGGTCGACGATCTCGTCGAGCTGGAGGTGCAGGTCGCGGAAGTTCTTGCCCACGATGTTCCAGTGCGCCTGCTTGCCGTAGAGGTGCAGGGCCACCAGGTCGACCAGGACGCGCTGAAGGTTCGCGCCGAGGATCGGGGAGGCGTGGAAGCCGGTGCTGCCGGTGTTCTGGGAGGCGACGGTGGTCATGGGGAAGCTCCTTCGTCCGGGGTCTTGAGTCCCACCATGACCCCTTCTTTTGAATCTGTCAAAAGAAGTAGGTGAGCCTAACCTACCTTCATCGTTGCAGGTCAGGGCCATGATCAGGTGAGGCTTGGCTTACTGGAGGCTTGCCGGAGGCCTTACTGGAGGCTGACCGGAAGGGTCGCCGGGGGCGCCTCCGGTGGCAGGGCGGCGGCCGGCGTGGTGCAGTTGCTCGCCGTCCCGGCCGGGCCCCGAGGGGCTTCGCCAGGGATGCGGCTCCCGTCCGCCGGATCCGGAGAAATCCGTCAGAAAGAGGCCCCGTGCCCGACTCCGCCCACCTCGCCACCGCCCCGCAGGTCTGGCCCGGAAAGGCCTATCCCCTGGGGGCCACCTACGACGGTTACGGCACGAACTTCGCGTTGTTCAGCGAGGTCGCCGAGCGCGTCGAACTGTGCCTGTTCACCGCCGACGGCACCGAGACCCGGATCGACCTGCCCGAGGTGGACGCCTTCGTCTGGCACGTGTTCGTGCCCGGCGTGGAACCCGGGCAGCGCTACGGCTACCGGGTGCACGGCCCCTACGACCCGGCGAACGGTCACCGGTGCAACCCGAACAAGTTGCTGCTCGACCCGTACTCCAAGGCCATCGACGGCCGGTTCGACTGGGGCCAGAGCCTTTTCAGTTACGAGTTCGGCAATCCGGATATTCGAGACGACCAGGACTCCGCCGCCCGCATGCCCCGCTCGGTGGTGATCAACCCGTTCTTCGACTGGGGCAACGACCGCCCGCCCCAGCACGAGTACGCCGACCTGGTGATCTACGAGACGCACGTGAAGGGCCTGACCCAGACGCATCCCGGCGTGCCGGAGAACCTGCGCGGCACCTACTCGGCCATGGCCCACCCGGTGATCATCGACCACCTGAAGGGCCTGGGCGTCACCGCCGTCGAGCTGATGCCGGTGCACCACTTCGCCAACGACTCCACGCTGATCGACAAGGGCCTGTCGAACTACTGGGGCTACAACACGATCGGGTTCTTCGCGCCCGACCCCAAGTACAGCTCGCTGCCCACCCCGGGCGCCCAGGTGCAGGAGTTCAAGGCGATGGTGCGGGCCCTGCACGAGGCCGGCATCGAGGTGATCCTCGACGTGGTCTACAACCACACCGCCGAGGGCAACCACATGGGCCCGACGTTGTCGATGCGGGGCATCGACAACGCCGCCTACTACCGCCTGGTGGACGACGACCCGCAGTACTACATGGACTACACCGGCACCGGGAACTCCCTGAACGTGCGGCACCCGCACGCCTTGCAGCTGATCATGGACTCGCTGCGCTACTGGGTCACCGAGATGCACGTCGACGGCTTCCGTTTCGACCTGGCCTCCACCCTGGCCCGCGAGTTCTACGACGTCGACCGGCTCTCCAGCTTCTTCGAACTGGTGCAGCAGGACCCGACCGTCAGCCAGGTGAAACTGATCGCCGAACCCTGGGACGTCGGACCGGGCGGCTACCAGGTGGGCAACTTCCCGCCGCAGTGGACCGAGTGGAACGGCAAGTACCGCGACACCGTTCGCGACTTCTGGCGCGGGGAACCGGCCACCCTGGGCGAGTTCGCCGCCCGGATCACCGGTTCCGCCGACCTGTACGAGCACTCGGCCCGCCGGCCCGTCGCCTCGATCAACTTCGTCACCGCCCACGACGGGTTCACCCTGCGGGACCTGGTGTCGTACAACGAGAAGCACAACGAGGCCAACGGCGAGGACAACAACGACGGCGAGAGCCACAACCGCTCCTGGAACTGCGGGGCGGAGGGGCCGACGGACGACGCGGAGGTGAACGCGCTGCGCTCGCGGCAGCAGCGCAACTTCATCGCCACGCTGATCCTCTCGCAGGGCGTGCCGATGCTCGGGCACGGTGACGAGCTGGGCCGCACGCAGAACGGCAACAACAACGGCTTCTGCCAGGACGGCGAGCTGACCTGGGTGAACTGGGACGGCGCCGACGAAGGGCTGCTGGAGTTCACCCGGCAGGCCGCGGCGCTGCGTGGGCAGCACCCGGTGTTCCGCCGCCGCCGGTTCTTCGACGGGCTACCGGTGCGCCGCAAGGGCCGCGAGGGGGTGCCGGACATCAGCTGGTTCAGCCCCGACGGCGCGGAGATGACCGACGAGGACTGGGACAGCGGTTTCGGCAAGGCGGTGGCGATGTTCCTGAACGGGCGCGGCATCAGCGGCACCGACGCGCGCGGCCAGCGGATCACCGACGACTCGTTCGTGCTGCTGTTCAACGCCCACCACGAAGACATCCAGTTCGTGCTGCCCCCGGCCGAGTACGGCCGGCGCTGGCAGGTGGTGCTCGACAGTCAGCCCGCCCTCGACCCGGAACAACAGGTGGACGACGTGGAGGCCGGCGGGAAGCTCGTCGTGGAGGGGCGGTCCCTGGTGGTGCTGACCTGCCCCCAGGGCTGAACGACCAGCTGAACGACACGCCCTAGCGGGGGGTCCAGACCACGTCGAGCCACAGCCGGTCGCCGCTGACCAGCCGGCTGACCTCGACCACGCCCGAACGGGGGCCCGGCACCTCGCGTCTGCCGTCGCTGACGTCGTCCACCATTTGTTCTTGCAGATCGGTGACCACGCTCAGGGTGACCTGATCGGCGCGGCCCACGACGGTGACCCGGGCACTCGTGCGGGTGCTCGCGAGCACGGCGATGACCGGCTCGGTCAGGGCCCGCCGGGCGGGCAGCGGCACCGCGGGCAGGCTTCCACGCATGGACGCCTGCACCGCGGTGCCCTGCCGCTCGGCCACGTCGATGCAGGCGTAGATCTCGTGCTCCAGCGGATCGGCCACGTCGTCGCTCTCGGCGAACAGCCGCCGCATACGGGCGGCCTCGACCGAGCAGGCCCGCCGCACCTGCGGGTCGGCCGGGTCGTGCCGGCCGTCGGCGATGCCCTCCAGCAGCGGCGCCGTGGTGGCGGCCAGGTCGGTGTAGCGGGTCTGCCGGTCGCTGTGCAGCTGCTCGGCCACCCGCTCGGACAGCCGCAGCCGTTCCTCCTCGGCGGCGGTCTGCCGGGCCACCGCCCCGGACTGCTGGAGGGCGACCGCGGCCACCGCCACAGCGCCCTGCCAGCTGGCCACCAGCAGGCTGGTCACGCCCATCTCGACCAGCGTGGACCGGTCGCCCTGCCCGGCCACCAGCACCTGCCCCAGGCTGATCAGCTGCTGGAGGCCGAGCGCCCCGAAGAACCAGCCCAGCGGCAGGTCCATCAGCAGCAGCACGGCGAACCAGCCGAAGATCTTCCACGACCAGTGCGGGGCCACGATCAGCTGCTCGGGCTCCACCGCGGCGGTCGCGACGACCGTGCTGACCAGGGCGACCGCCACCATCGGCCAGCGCCAGCGACCCCACGGCCGGTCCACCACGACCATGGCGGCAGCCGTCAGCAGCACCACCACCAGCACGGCCAGGGCGGCATATTCGACCTGCGGCGAGCTGTAGGCATCGGGCGTGATCAGGGCGGTGGGCATGAACCACAGGCACAGCACCGCCGTGGTCACGCCGAGCGTGGCGATGCGCAGGCCGCGCAGGAACTCGTCGGCGATGACCGCACGGGCCGGATCAGACATCGGCCCACTCCAGACGCACCGTGGTGCCCTGCCCGGGGATCGAGCTGACCGAGGCGTCGCCGCCGGCCCGGCCCATCCGGGCGGTGATCGACTCGGCGATGCCGCGCCGCGTCGGCGGCACCCGTTCGGGTACGAAACCGACTCCGTCGTCGTGGATCTCGACCACCAGACGGCTTCCCTCCTGCTGCACCGACAAGGTCGCCTCCTGCACCCCGGCGTGCCGGGCCACGTTGGTCAGCGCCTCACGCACGCTGTCGCGGATCGCCATGGCCGGCCCGGCGGGCAGCAGGAGCGAGCCCAGCGGCGGCTGCCGCACCGTCACCTGCCCGGCGGCGGTGGTCTCGGCGAGCATGACGGCCAGGTCCACCACCGGTTCCGGCCGCACGGCGCGGATACCCGGGTCGAGCACCGCCAGGTCGCGCCGGGCCTGCTGCTGGAGCCAGCCGTGCCGGCTCTCCACCGTGCCCAGCCCCACCATCAGCAGGGTGGCCGCTGCGGTGTCGTGCAGGGTGGCCAGGTACTCGCGCTCGTCGGACCGCCGGGCCCGGCTGACCTCGGCCGCCGCCCGTTCCCGGTCACCGGCGGCCAGGTACTCGTCGGCGCGGCGCCCACCCCGGCGCAACATCACGAACAGGCCCCGGGACAGCACGCCGTCGGCCAGCACCCACAAGGCCGGGGCCGGCCAGCCCCCGCCGTCCCCACCGATCGAGGTCTCGATGCCCACCCAGTAGGCCGCCACGAACAGCACCGCGGCGAGCGCCCCGACCTTCGGCGGGGTGTGCCACTGATAGGTCACCACGGTCATCGCGACCAGGGCGTTCATCCAGCCGGTGCCGTCCGGCACGCCGACCGGCGGGATGGTCCAGTGCTGGCTGAGCAGGACGGCGCAGGTGATCGCGATGTCGGCGGTGAGCCAGCCGGCGCCCACCCGGTCGCCGCCCTTCAGGCGCAGCATGCGACCGCAGAACAGCAGGGTCCAGGCGATCAGCACGGCGGTGACCAGCGACGCGGCCAGCAGCCGGGTGCCGGACAGCAGGAACAGCCCGAGACAGCCGCAGCCCACGGCCACGACCATCCGGCTGGCGGCAGCCCAGGCCAGGCTGATGCGCAGCATCGAGCGTTCGATGGGATGTGGCACGACCGACGATGCTACGGCAGCGGTGTCCGTTTCGGGTCGGGTGCCCGGGCGGCCTCCGGGCTGCCGCTGGTCACGGTGCCGGATTAGCTGAGTGAACACTGACGAAATTGTCCGTTCACCGACTGTACGCACCACAACGGGTGTTGTCCGCCGGCGGCTTCCGTACGTTCCGAGGGAGCCCACGGTTGACCAGCACCCGTGGACACACGTACGGGAGAATCCAGATGAGAAACCTGCCGATGCTCGGGCTGACGCACGGCACCCGCAGCGCTGTCACCTGTCATCTGAAATGTGACGACGCGTGCTCCCGCCCGGCGCCGAACTCCAGCTGCGAGCCCACTTTCCAGAGCATCGCCTCGTCGGCGCTGAGCCGCCGGGCGATGCTGGCCGGCAGCGGTGTGGTGGCCGCCGCCGCGGCCCTGCCGCTGGTGCGTGCCCAGGAGGCCGAGGCGGCCTCGCTGAAGCCGGGGCTGTCGTTCAGCCCGATCACCTCGGTCGCGGCCGACCAGGACGCCTTCACGGTGCCGAAGGGCTTCCGCTGGGACCCGATCATCCGCTGGGGCGACCCGCTGTTCCGCAACTCCCCGGCGTTCGACCCGTCGAAGCCGAGCGCGAAGGCCCAGGCCCTCCAGTTCGGTTACAACAACGACTATCTCGACATCATCGAGACGAACGGCCGTGGTACGGAAGCGCTCCTGGTGTGCAACCACGAGTACACCAACCGGGCGATCATGTTCCCGCCGACCGAGACCGCCGAGGCCGAGGCCGAGGTGCTGCGCACGCTGAAGGCCGCGCACGGTTTCGCCGTGGTCGAGCTGGAGCGCCGCCGGCGCGGCGACGTCTGGTCGTACGTGCAGGGCGCCCCGCTGAACCGCCGGATCACCGCCGACACCCCGTTCCGGTTCACCGGCCCGGCCGCCGGTTCCGACCTGCTGAAGACGCAGGACGACGAGCACGGCGCCCTGGCGCTGGGCACGTTCGGCAACTGCTCCGGCGGCACGACCCCCTGGGGCACGGTGCTTTCCGGCGAGGAGAACTTCAACGGCTACTTCAAGGCCGACCCGGCCGCCCGGGGCAGCAAGCGCTACGGCCTGACCAACGCGGCCAGCACCTACGGCTGGGAGAAGATCGACCCGCGGTTCGACGCCACCGCCGCCGGTTACGCCAACGAACCGCACCGGTTCGGCTGGATCGTCGAGATCGACCCGACCGACCCGAGGTCCACGCCGGTCAAGCACACCGCCATGGGCCGGATGAAGCACGAGGGCGCGAACATCCGCGTCGACGGCGACGGCACCGTGGTGGCGTACATGGGGGACGACGAGAAGTTCGACTACCTGTACAAGTTCGTCGCGAAGAACAAGTTCCGCAAGGGCGACTCGAAGGCCGCGCGCAAGCACAACAAGCAGCTGCTCGACGAGGGCGACCTTTACGTGGCCAAGTTCACCGGTGAGGCCCAGGACGACAACGCGAATCTTGGCTCCGGCCAGTGGATCCCGCTGACGAAGAACGGTGCTTCGGTGGTGGACGGCTTCACCCTGGAAGAGGTGCTGGTGTTCACCCGGGAGGCCGCCGACGCGGTCAAGGCCACCCCGATGGACCGCTGCGAGGACGTCCAGCCCGACCCGAAAACCGGCAAACTGTACGTGGTCTGCACCAACAACGACGCCCGGGGCACCACCGGCAAGCCGGCCACCGACGCCGCCAACCCGCGCGCCGTGAACAAGAACGGCCACATCATCGAGATCACCGAGCGCAGGGGCAGGGCCGACGCCACGAAGTTCACCTGGGACCTGTTCATGGTCTGCGGTGACGAGGGCCAGGCCGGCACCTACTTCGGCGGCTGGGACGGGCCGGTGGCGCCGATCTCCTGCCCCGACAACATCGCCTTCGACTCGGCCGGCAACCTGTGGATCGCCACCGACGGCCAGCCCAGCTCGATCGACAGGAACGACGCCCTGTTCCGGGTTCCGTTGCACGGCAGGGAACGTGGGCACCTGGTGCAGTTCCTCGCGGTGCCGGTGGAGGCCGAGACCTGCGGTCCGGTGGTGCACGACCAGGACGGCTCGGTGTTCGTGGCGGTGCAGCACCCGGGTGAGGACGGCAGCTGGGCCACCCAGAACTCCTACTTCCCGGACTACGTCAAGGCCGGCGCCAAGCCGGGCAAGGGCGACTGGCGGGGGCCGCGCCCGGCCGTGGTGCAGGTCACCCGCAAGTAGGTCACCGATCCCGGCGGCACGGTTGCCGTGGCGGTGAATCGGGAGTTGCCGCACCTGATGCGTCTGGTGTTCGGCAATGTGGGGACGACGAGGGTCGACAACGCGCTGGTGTTCCACCGGCCCCAACCGCTGGCGGCGTTCGCCGTGGCCTGCCGACGTCCTCGGCGGGTGGAGTGGCAGTGGCCGGGGATTGCGGCATCCTGTCGGGATGTCTCAGCCAGAGCCGGAACTGGACCCCGAGGTCTACCCGCCGATCGACCCGAAGGAACCGGTGCCCGACGATCCGGGCGAGCTGCTGCCCGACACGCCCGACACCCTGCCCCCGGCTCCGGCCGAACCAGGCCCGGGCGATCCGGAGGACCCGGACGGCGTGCCCGATCCCGCCTGACTCCCGACCCCGCCCGGGCAGACCTGGCTCAGCTCGACGTGCCTGGTCGTCGCCCGGTCCTCGCCTGATCTCACCCTGTTCCGAGGGACCCGGGGGCACTGTCCGACGGTGCCGCCCGGGCCCCGGCTCCAGGTTCCCCGGCCAGGGTGTTAGGGTCCCCTTACTTTCTTCGCCGCAGCGGCGACGGGTGACCTGACAGGAGATGAGAGCGGTGACGCCCGCGATCGACGCGCCGCCGGGCGGGACCCCCGCGACCGGCCCGCGCAACCGTGAGCGTCCCACCGGAGTCCGTCCCGCCGCCGGGCTGGCCACCTTCGCCGGGCTGCTGGTGCTGCTGGCCCTCTCGGTCCTGCTCAGCCTGCTGATCGGCTCGGGCCACGTCGCTTTCGGTGACGTGTGGCGGGGCGTGTTCCACCCGGACCGGTCCGTCGAGGGCCAGCTGATCATGCAGGAGGTGCGCCTGCCGCGCACCGTCGCCGGGCTGCTGGCCGGCGCCGCGCTGGGCCTGGCCGGCGCCGTCATCCAGGGTGTCACCCGCAACCCGCTGGCCGACCCGGGCCTGCTCGGCATCAACGCCGGGGCGTCCACCGCCGTCGTGCTGGCGATCAGCTGGCTCGGCATCACCGCGGCCGACGGCTACATCTGGTTCGGTTTCGTCGGGGCCGCGGTGGCCGCCACCCTGGTCTACGGCGTCGGTTCGCTCGGCCGCGAGGGTGCCACCCCGGTCAAGCTGGCCCTGGCCGGTCAGGCCACCAGCGCCGCCCTGCTCGCCCTGACCACGGCGATGCTGCTGAAAGACACCAAGACCTATGACCGCTACCGGTTCTGGCAGGTCGGCTCGCTGACCGGCCGGGAGCCCGAGGTGCTCTGGCAGGCCGCGCCGTTCGTCGGCGTCGGGGTGCTGCTCGCCCTGACCCTGGGCCCGCAGCTGAACGCGCTGGCCCTGGGCGACGACCTGGCCCGCGGCCTGGGGCAGAAGGTCGGAACGGTCCGGCTGCTGAGCGCCGCCACGGTGGTGCTGCTGACCGGCGCCGCCACCGTCGTGGCCGGGCCGATCGCGTTCGTCGGGCTGGTGGTGCCGCACGCCGTGCGCACGGTCACCGGCGCCGACTACCGCTGGACGCTGCCGCTGAGCATGCTGCTGGCTCCCTCGCTGCTGCTGGTCTCCGACGTGGTCGGCCGGCTGATCGCCCGGCCCGGCGAACTCCAGGTGGGCATCCTCACCGCCGCGATCGGCGCGGTGCCGTTCGTGCTGCTGGTGCGGCGCCGGAAGATGGCCGAGCTGTGAGCATCGCCGAGGTCGCGCCCGGCGACACCGCCGCCGTGCAGCACGCCCGTCGCAGCGGGTGGGGCCGCGAGGTCGTCGTCACCCTGGTTCTGCTGTTCGGCATCCTGGCCACCGTGGCGCTCGGGCTGTCGTTCGGCGACTTCCGCATCCCGCTCGCCGACGTGATCGCCACGCTGTCCGGCCGGGGCGACACCGCGAACCACTTCATCATCATCGAGCTGCGGCTGCCGCGGGTGGTGACCGGCCTGTGCGTCGGGCTCGCGCTCGGCCTGGCCGGGGCCATCTTCCAGGCGCTGCTGCGTAATCCGCTGGCCAGCCCGGACATGATCGGCGTGACCCAGGGCGCCGGCGTCGGGGCGGTCGTGGCCTCGATCAGCTTCGGGCTCAGCGGTTTCGCGCTCTCCGCCAGCGCGCTGGGCGGCGCCGTGGTCACCTCCAGCCTGATCTACGCCCTGGCCTGGCAGCGCGGGGTGGCCGGCTACCGGCTGATCCTGGTCGGCATCGGCGTGGCCTTCGGCCTGGCCTCGCTGATCTCCTACGTGATGACCAGCGCCGACGTCACCCAGGCGCAGGAGGCGCTGGTCTGGCTCACCGGATCGCTGAACGGCTCGTCGCTGGAGGCCTTCTGGCCGCTGCTGATCTGCCTGGTGGTGCTGGTGCCGCTGACCGTGCTGGCGGCTCTGCCGCTGCCCGCGCTGCAACTGGGCGACGACACCGCGGCCGGGCTCGGCGTGCCGGTCGAGCGCAGCCGCCGGCTGCTGCTGGCCTGCGCCGTCGGGCTGACCGGCGTGGCGGTGGCCGCGGCCGGGCCGGTCTCGTTCGTCGCCTTCGTGGCCGGGCCGGTGGCCCGTCGCCTGCTGCCCGCCAAGGGCGCCGCGCTGCTCCAGGCGTCGCTGGTCGGGGCGCTGATCGTGCTGGTGGCGGACTTCGTGGCGCAGCACCTGCTCTGGGCCCAGATGCCGGTCGGGGTGGTCACCAGCCTGATCGGCGCCCCGTTCCTGCTGTACCTGCTGGCGCGGGCCAACCGGATCGGCAAGGGTGGATAGAACATGACGGCCGAACACACGCTCACCGCGCGGGATCTCGATCTCGGGTACGACGGGCGGCCGGTGGTGGAGGGGCTGAACCTGGCCGTGCCGCCGGGCCGGGTGACGATGATCGTGGGCCCCAACGCCTGCGGAAAGTCCACCACGCTGCGCGCGATGGCCCGGCTGCTGGCCCCCGCCTCCGGCGCGATCCTGCTGGACGGCAAGGACATCCAGAAGACACCGACCAGGGACGTCGCGAGCGTGCTCGGCATCCTGCCGCAGACCCCGGTCGCCCCCGACGGCATCGTCGTCAGCGACCTGGTCGGCCGCGGCCGCTACCCGCACCAGGGCTGGTTGCGGCGCTGGACGCGGGAGGACGACGAGGCGGTGGCCGAGGCGATGCGCGCCACCGACGTGCTGGAACTGGCCGGGCGGCCGGTGGATTCGCTGTCCGGAGGGCAGCGCCAGCGGGTCTGGATCGCGATGGCACTGGCCCAGCGCACCGACCTGCTGCTGCTCGACGAGCCCACCACCTACCTCGACGTGGCGCACCAGCTCGAGGTTCTCGACCTGCTGATCGACCTGAACGACCGGCGTGGCACCACCGTGGTGGTGGTGCTGCACGACCTGAATCTGGCCTGCCGGTACGCGGATCACCTGGTGGCGATGCGCGCGGGCCGGGTGATGGCCGAGGGCGCGCCGGCCGAGGTGGTCACCGCCGACCTGATCGGCGAGATCTTCGGGATGCGGTGTTCCGTTGTGCCGGACCCGATCTCGGGCACCCCGATGATCGTGCCGATCGGGCGGCACCGCTCCGGTGGCAGCCCGGCCGTTGCCTGACCGAAACCTGTTGTGAGGTTAGGCAATGCTAAGCTAACTCACATGAGTTCCCTCCTGCCCCGGCGGCGTTCGTTCCGCTCCGTCACTGTCGCCGTCGCCGTGGCGGCCCTGGCCACCCTCACCGCCTGCGGCGGCTCCAGCTCGGGCGGCGACGCCGCGTCCTCCGACTCGGAAAGCAGCTCCAGCAGCGCCTTCCCGGCCACCGTCAGCACCAAGTTCGGTGACGTGACGATCGACGCCAAGCCCGAGCGCGTGGTCGCCCTGGGCTGGTCCGACGCCGAGGTGGCGCTCGCGCTGGGCGTGCAGCCGGTCGGGGCGAGCGACTGGCTGGGCTTCGGCGGCGAGGGCGTGGGCCCGTGGGCCGAGGGGAAATACACCACCGCTCCCGAGATCATCGGCACGCTGGAGCCGGAGTACGAGAAGATCGCGGCGCTCAAGCCCGACCTGATCCTCGACACCAAGTCGAGCGGTGACCAGGAGCGCTACGACACGCTCAGCAAGATCGCCCCGACCGTCGGCATCCCCGAGGGCGCCGATGCGTACCTCACCTCCTGGGAAGACCAGACCACGCTGATCGCAACGGCTCTGGGCGAGAAGGAGCAGGGCGAGGAGCTCGTCTCCTCGATCACCGCCGAGTTCAAGAAGTACGCCGACGCCAACCCCGACTTCGCCGGCAAGACCATCACGGTCGGCTCGAAGACCAGTGAGGGCTACGGCGCCTACGTCGAGGGTGCGGGCCGCGTCGACTTCGCCGAGTCGCTCGGCTTCAAGAACAACCCCACCATCCAGGCCGAGGCCAAGGAGGGTGAGTTCTCGGTGAGCGTCTCCAAGGAGAACATGAAGATGCTCGACGCCGACCTGGTGGTCATGATGCCGATCTACATCGACGCCACCGAGATCAGTGACGACGACCTGTTCAAGGCCGTTCCCGCGGTCAAGGCCGGGCACGACGTGGTGATCGACGACAAGAACATCAGCAGCGCGTTCTCCGCCGAGTCGCCGCTGTCGATCCCCTACGCGCTGGAGAAGGTCGTCCCGCTGTTCCAGGACGCCCTCGCCCAGTAATCCACGTCCGCCGAGCCCTGGTTCCGCCGATCCTCGCGATCGGTGGGCCGGGGCTCTTCGTCGTGAAAATGGCGATAAACAGTGACGCCTTCGCGCGAGCGCGCGATGATGGGAGTCATGTCTACGGGGGACGACGGGGCGGCGCGGCACTTCCCGCCGGACGAGGGTGGCGCGTCCGAGGCCGAGCGGCCGCCACCGCGACCGGAACCACCATCGGCAGGTCATCCGGCTCCGGCGGACCCGGCGGACCCGGCGGACCCGGCGGACCCGGCCCCTCCGGCCCCTCCGGCCCCGGCCGGGTTCCGGCTGCGGGCGCCCTCGAACGCGGTGGTGGCCTGGGCCTCGCTGGTGGCCACCGGGGCGGCGCTGGTGGCGCTCTTCCCGGTGTTCTTCCCGGCCGAGTCGGCCGTGCCCGAGCGGGTGGCCGGGCTGGAGGCGGTGAAGGTCGGTCTGGAGCAGGTGCGCCCGGTGCCGGCGGTCGGGCAGCTCGGGGAGGAGATCGAGCAGACCTCGGTGGACGCCCTCGACCTGGACATCCGGGTGCGCAACACCGGGCAGGCCTCGGCGTCGCTGACCGATCTGGGGGTGCGGGTGCTCGACGTGACCGAGTTCGGCACCTGCGAGCCGATCGGCGGGTTCCAGAAGATCACCGCCACCTATGCGCTGAACCTCCCGGAGACGGCCCGGGCCGGTGACGAGATCACCGTGCCGGTCGCCCAGACCGTCGGGCCGGGCGGCACCGACCGCTTCGCCCTGACCCTGGGCTCGGAGCTGGCGGCCGCGGCCTACTCGCTGGAGGTGTTCGTGCGGGAGGGTGAGCAGCGCACCAGCCTGGGCACGGTGGGCGTGGTGCTGCCGCCGGGCACCGGCGACATGTTCGAGGCCGTCGACCCGAAGTCGACCACCCTCGACCGCGCGTGCGTGGCCGAGACCCGGTCCGCCCTGAAACGGGTCTCCGGCAGCGCGCGTTCGCTGAGCTCCGCGCTGGAGACCGCTCTGGCCGGGGTGGCGGCTTTGGACACCGGTCGCCGTGCCTGAGCCGGCGGAGGGCCCGGAGCGGGCGGAGGGTCTGGAGCGGGCGGAGGGTCTGGAGCGGGCGGAGGGTCTGGAGCCGGCAGACGGCCCCGTACCGGCAGACGGCCCCGGACCGGCAGACGGCCCCGGACCGGCAGACGGCCCCGGACCGGTCGTCCGGCGTCGGTCGGTGCTGTTCGTGGCGAGCGGTCTGGCCACCGGTGCCCTGGCCGCCGCCGTGGCGCGGAAGTCCCTGTCCGGCAGCGCGGAACCGGCCGCCACCCGGATCCCCGAGCCGGCCCTCACCGTGCCCACCACCCGCTCGGTGCCGGCCACCACCACGGTCGCCTCGCTGCCCGGTTTCACCGCCGACGTCACGGCCGGCGAGGGCCCGGCCAACGGCCCGGTGCTGTTCGACGGTGTGCTGCTGGCCAGTTCACGCGACACGCTCTACGCGATCGACCTGACTCAGGAGCGGATCGCCTGGTCGTACGCCTCCGGTGGCGGCATCCAGTGCCGGCCCACGGTGGCTGGGCAGTCCGTGTACCAGCCCTGCACCTCGGGCGATGTCGAGGTGGAAACCGGTAGCCTGCAAGCGCTCTCGGCCGACGGCACGCCGCGCTGGTCGTTCCCCACCCTGGGCTGGGCGAAGACGCCGGTGGTGACGCGGGACGGCGTGGTGTTCGCCGGGTCGCACGGCGAGGTGGGGGCACAGGACACCTCGGTGGGACGGGTCTACGCGGTGGCGGACGGGCACGCGCGGTGGGAGGCACGGATCGTCGGGCAGGTCTGGCAGACCGTGCTCGGCCCGGAGCTGCTCTACGTGCGGGCGATGCACGGCCTGCACGAGGGAAAGGTGTACCCCGGCACGGTCACCGCCCTGGACCCGGCCGACGGGCGCGAGGTCTGGCGGCGCGACTACGCCGGGGCCGTCCACTTCATCGCGGTGATCGACTCCGGCGTGGTGGTTCTCACCGACACGACGCTGGAGGTGCTGGCCCACGACGACGGCGCGCCGCGCTGGGGCGACGACCAGCACGTGGTGTGCGTGTATCCCGCGGTGTTCGGCGACCGGCTGCTGATGCCCACCCGCAAGGCCCTGCGGTGTCTGGAAGGTGCTACGGGGCAACAGGTCTGGGCCCAGAAGTGGGACGACGAGCTGCCGGCCGACTTCGCCTGGATGACGGTGGCCGTGGGTGACTCGATCGTGGTGACGCACGACCAGTTCCACGGTATGCAGGCGTTCTCGCTGGCCGACGGGCGGCGGCTGTGGCGCAGCACCGACTTCTCGCTGAACCAGCTCACGCTGGACTGGGCCTTCGACGGCGACGAGACCCTGGTGGTCTGCCTCCCCTCGCCCGAGCGGGTGCAGAGCCTCGACCCGGTCACCGGAGAGCGGCTGACCAGCCAGGCCGCCTCCCCCGGATCAGGGGTGGCGGCGCTGGCCGGACTGGTCGTGGTGCGGTCGCCGGTGTTTCTCACGGTGCTGCGGCCGGAGTGACGAGGAGCCCGGCGCGGGCTCCTCGTCGTCCATGATTGTGACCGGAAACCCTTACAGGCCGTCGGCGATCGCCGCGGTGACCCGCAGCCAGGCGGTACGGCTGGCGGGGGAGAGGGCGTCGTAGGTGATCGGGCCGCCGGACACCAGCGCCGGGTCGTGCGGCACGTCGAGCACGGTGCGGGTGAGGCTGCCGAAGTGCCCGTGCAACCGGTCGCGCAGCTGCGGATCCGCCTTCTTGCCAGGGGCACTCAGCACCGTGACGGCGTTGCGCACCACGTCTTCCTTGCCCGCGGCGGCCAGGCCGTCGGCGAGCCAGGCGGCGGAGGCGGCGGTGTCCTCACGGATGGTGGAGACGATCACCAGCTGGTCGGCGTGGTTCACCGCGGCCTGCCAGTTGGAGGCCCGCATGTTGTTGCCGGTGTCGATGACCAGCACCCGGTAGAAGCGGGCGAGTGCCTTGTGCAGCTGCTCGAAGGCGGTCTCGTCGATACTGGCGGCCGAGGCGGCGTCTTCGTCGCTGGCCAGCACGTCGAACTGGGCGCTGCCCTGCGAGCGCACGTAGTTGTCCAG